>CAZGRY010000025.1:1781-18599 GCA_964528105.1 uncultured Dehalogenimonas sp. | reverse complement strand
GCGACGAACATCGCCGTCTTGCCTTCGTTTTCAAGGCGTTCAGCCTCGTGTAGGGGCACAATATATTGTGCCCGCCCGTCGTTGATGCCTTCTTCAGCCATCATTTTCCTGTTGCCGATGATGACGGTTCGATTATCAACTTTGGCTATAATGCCGTGCCCCGGCACTGCCTCAAACTCCGTCGCGTCTTCCGGTTCCTTGCCGGATTTCTCCCTGTACGCTCGAACAATGGCTTCGCCCAGCGGATGCTCGGAATGCTTCTCGGCTGCCGCCGCCAGCCTGAGGACATTGTTTCCTTTGTTTTCGAGGGCTATGACATCGGTGACCGAAGGCTCTCCCTTAGTCAGCGTGCCCGTCTTATCAAAGATGATCACATCGAGGCGGGCTGTTGCCTCCATGGCGTCTGCGCCCTTGAACAGGATGCCGTACTCCGCCCCTTTGCCGCTGCCGGCCATGACCGCGGACGGCGTCGCCAGGCCCAGGGCGCAGGGGCAGGAGATGACCAGCACCGTCACTGAGGTCAGTAGCGCAAACCCGAACACCCCCAGGCCGGACAGGACGTACGGCGTGAGGATGAGCCGGGTCTCCGGCGTAAACCACAACCCGTATCCGATGAAGAACCAGAATACAAAAACAATCAGCGCGATGATATGGACGCCCATGATGAACTGCCCGGCCACCCGGTCGGCCAGCTTCTGGATCGGCGCCTTGGTCGTCTGGGCATCCTCCACCAGCCTGATGATCTGGGCCAGGGCGGTGTCCTTGCCGACTCTGGTCGCCTTGAACCTGAAAGCGCCGGTCTTGTTGAGCGTGCCGCCGAGGACTTCATCGCCCGTTTTCTTCTCGACGGGCATGCTCTCGCCGGTGATCATCGCCTGGTCTACCGCCGAATACCCCTCGACGATAGTCCCATCGACCGGGATTGCTTCGCCCGGCCGCACCGCGATGACATCTCCGATGGCGACAGCTTCAGCCGGGACTTCGGTTTCGACGCCATCGCGAACAATTCGAGCGATCTTGGGCTGGAGCTTCATCAGTCGCCGGATGGACTCGGACGTCCGGCCGCGGGTGACCGCCTCCAGGTACCGCCCGAGGATGATGAAGGCGGTGAGCAGTGCCGCCGCTTCATAAAAAGTGGCTTCCTTGCCGCCGAATCCGGCGTCGGGGAAGAAGGTGTTGATGACCGCAATCAAATACGCCGCTCCGATGCCGGTGGCGTACAGCAGGTTCATATCTGTCAGGCCGCGCTTGAGCCCGTTCCAGGAGTTGATAAAGAACTGCCGCCCCGGTCCGAAGACGATGGGCGTGGTCAGGAAGAACAGGAAGACCTTGTTGTTCATCCACGCCGGGACAATGTCTTTGAGGATCCAGTACGGCTGGAACATGCCCAGCATGACCAGGAGCCCCAGCGTCCCGGCGACGATGAGGTTGCGCCTCTGCCGCTTGATCTCGTTCGCGCGGGCTTCCTGCTCCCGGTCGAGCGCCGCCCGTCCCTCCACCTTTTCGATGGCGCCGTATCCCAGGTCTTTGATCGCGGCGATGATCTCGGAGAGGGGTGTGACGGCCGGGGCGTACTCGATCTTGGCGCCGCCGGCAGCCAGATTGATGACGACGGAATTAACCCCCGGCATGGCGCCGACTACCCGCTCGATGTTCTTCACGCAGGCGGCGCAGGACATGCCGGTGATCTGGATATCGGCCACGTCGAGGGAGGCGGAGTAGCCCATGTCCTCGACGGCTTTTTTGAGGTCGGCCAGCGTTGCCTGCGATGGATCGTACTCCACGGCGGCCTTGCCGGTCGCCAGGTTGACGGTAACAGCCCCGACGCCGGGAACGCTTTTAAGCGCCCCTTCCACGTGGCGGACGCAGGCGGCGCACGTCATCCCGCCGATGAACAGGGTGAGGGATGTTTTTTTAGTCACGGGCATAAATTTTCTTGCTTGCGGTATTGTAAACCGGCGATCCCGGCAGTACAATCTTAGCATCCTTTTTCTCGGCCGGTGTAATGGAATAACAGCGGGAGGCTTGCGACATGGGTAAGCGACTGTTTTCCGGTCTATTCGTCATCGTGTTCTCGATGACACTCTTGGCATCGGGGTGTACCTCAGGGGACAAGCTGCAGCTCTTGACAGAGGAAAAGGACGCCGTCCAGACCCAGTTGCAGCTTTCGCAAAGCGAGGCCCAACAGGCTAAAGCCCAGTTGGCGACTGTTCAGACCGAGCTTTCCGCCCTCAAAACCGCCAACGACGCCGCCGTCAAGAAGGTTGCCGAGCTGGAAGCAAAGGCCGCCCCCAGGAATTTCAAGGATTCGGTGGAGTTGGCCAACTGGCTGGCGTTTGACCCGGTGTCGGAAAAACCGGACGCTACGACGTACCAGGATTGGTACTGCAAGGCGCTGGAAGTGCAGCAGAACGCCGCCCGCGACGGCTTCATCGTTTCAGTCCAATACCACTTTTGCGACGAACGCCAGATCATCGAATACATCGCCTGCCTCGCCCTGATCAACGGCTACCTGTTCATGTGGGACCCTGAAACCGACGAAGTTGAAAAGGACCCGCTCTGGGGCAAGCTGCAGTAGTCCCCGGATGTTCAGGGAAATGGCAGTCTGTGGCCGGCAACCAAGGTTATAGCAGGTAGGGGCGACCGGCGGTCGCCCTGATGGTTGAGACACGCTCCCTGCTGGGGGTCTGCTCGTCGATGGTTCCACAGGCTCACCACGAACGGGAATTACGCCCTTGAGCACTCAACCCAGTGTCCGGCGGCAACCTCGATGGACACCGGTTTCTCGATGTCGCATTGACCCTTTTCGGCATCGGGGCACCGAGGGTAGAAGGCGCAGCCTGACAGCGGCTGTGCTGACGTCTCCAGCGGAATGACCGACCGTTCGCGGAAGCGGTTAGCCGGGTCCGGCGTCGGTATGGCGGCAATGAGCGCCTGGGTGTAGGGGTGCCGCGGGGCGCGAATGACGTCCTTCGCCAGCCCGTATTCGACGATCCGCCCCAGGTACATCACGGCGACGCTGTGGCAGAAGTAGCCGGCGGTGGCGATGTCGTGGGTGATGTAGAGGAAGCCCAAGCCGTGGCTCTTCTGCAGCTCGGAGAACAGCGACAGGATCTCGGCGCGGCTCGAGGCGTCGATCATCGACACCGGCTCGTCGGCGACGATGTACTCCGGCTTCAAAAGCAGCGCCCGGGCGATGGCTACCCGCTGACGCTGGCCGCCGGACAGCAGGTGAGTATAGCCGCCGAGGTAGTCTTTAGCCGGCCGCAGTTTAACCTCTTCGAGGGCTTTGGCTGCCGCGTCCTTCCGTTCTGAGGCGGTGCCGATTTGGTGGATGATCAACGGCTCTTCCAGTATCTGGCCGATGTTCATGAACGGGTCGAGCGAGGCGAAGGGGTCTTGGAAGATGCCCTGGACCTTGCGCCTCAGGTCTTTAAGCTGCTTTTCCGGCCGCTGGGTGATGTCCTCGCCGTTGAAGAGGACACTGCCGCCGGTGGGCTTCAACAGGCGCAATGCGATCCGGGCCAGCGTTGTCTTGCCGGAGCCTGATTCGCCGACGATGCCCAGCGTTTCGCCGGGTTTCAGCGAGATGCTGGCCCCGTCCACGGCGCGGACGACGGACGTTTTGAACATCGACTTCCTAGCCTTGAAGTCCATGGTCACATTCTGCAGTTCGAGTTCGGCGGTCATATTTTCACCAGGTGGCAGCGGGTTTTTTGGCCGGCGCCGCAGACGGCGAGCTGCGGATGCACGGCGCAGGCGTCGCAGGCATCGGGGCAGCGCGGCGAAAAGTAGCAGCCCGGCGGTGGACTGGTCATCTTCGGCGGCGTGCCGAGGATGAATTCCGGCCGGTCATCGCCCAGGAGGCTCGGGATACTGCCCAGCAGTTTCCTGGTGTAAGGGTGCTGCGGCGAGGTCAGCACCTGTTCAGCAGTGCCGATCTCGACGAATTCACCGGCGTACATCACGGCGATACGGTCGGCCAGGTCCGAGGCCAGCGCCAGGTCGTGGGTTATGAACAGCCCTCCCAGCCTCAGGTCCCGCTTCAGTTGCTTCAGCAGGTTCATGATCTGGGCCTGGATGATGACATCCAGCGCCGAGGTCGGCTCATCCAGGATGACCAGCTTCGGTGCGCACACCAGGGCCATTGCGATCATCACCCGCTGCTTCATGCCGCCGGACAGCTCGTGGGGGTAGCGCCGGGCGGTCTCGGGCGGCAGGCGCACCAGGTTCAGCAGTTCGTTGACCTTCGTGGCAGCTGCGGCCCGGCTCGATCTGCCGTTGAGGAGCAGCGGCTCGGCAATCTGCTCGCCAACGCGCCGCACCGGATGGAGTGAGTCCATGGCTCCCTGGAAGACCATCGACAGTTTTTGCCAGCGCACCTGCTTGCGGAATTCTTCCTCCGGCAGACTCAGGCATTCGACTCCGTCGAGGATGTACTGACCCGTGGGGGGCAAAGCATTGCTTGGCAGCAGGCGCATCAGCCCCAGCGACAGCGAAGACTTGCCGGCGCCGGATTCGCCGACCACGGCCAGCGTCTCGCCCTTGCTGATGTCGAAAGACACCCCGCCGACTGCCGCCAGGTTGCCGCCGCTAGTCTCGTATTCGATTCGTAAATCTTTAACTTCAAGCAGTGCCATGTTGCCTCAACTTCGGATTGACCACCGGCTCGAATCCCAGCGCCAACAGCACGAACGTCATGGCGGCAAAGACGACGAGGAGCCCCGGCGGCAGCACCCACCACCAGTAGCCGACATAGACGGCACCGGTGGAAAAACCGCTTTCCAGTATCTGACCCCAGGTCGGGATGCTGGGATCGCCCAGCCCCAGGAAGGATAAGCCGGCCTCGGCCAGGATGGCGCCGGGGGTGGCAAAGATCATCTGGGACAGGACGAACGGCCCGATCTGAAAGAGGACGTGGCGGAACATGATGCGGCTGGGGCTGGCGCCCAAGGCTCGAGTTGCTTCCACCAATTGCGAGGCGGCGTGCTGCAGCACCATGCTCCGGGTGATGATGGTGAGTCCCGGCCAGCCGAAGACGACCATGATGAAGATGACCAGCCACAGCTTCTGGCCGATGATGAAGGCCAGGAAGATCAGGATGGGCAGCATCGGGACATTGGCTAAGACGTCGCACAGCCGCTGGATGAAGGTATCGGTCTTGCCGCCGACGTAGCCGGAAACGATGCCGGTGGCGGTGCCGATCATGGTAATGAAGACGCTGGTGACCACGCCGATGAGCAGGGCCACCGGGAAGCCGAACAGCAGGCCGGTGGCCAGGTCGCGGCCGAGGGAGTCGGTGCCCATGGCACCGTAAACCGTGCCGCCGAGGACGTATTTCACCTCGGCGATGGTGTCGCCGGCGCCGTAGGCCAAGGCGGTGACATTGATCCGGTATTCGCCTTGGAGCGGCTCCAGGTCGCCCTGCCCGTCGCTCTGGCCGAAGATAACCGCCTCGGGCTTAGCCTGCACTTCGGCCAGGGTCATCGCCAGTCCCATTTCGGCACTTGCGAAGTCGCGGACACTGTAAGCCACGGACTGGTCGCCGGTGAGGTAGACGCGGTAGGGCGTTTCGAAATACCGCTGGTAGGGCGTGGTCTCGCCCGCCGCCGGGCCGGGCACGATGTGGCGCAGCAGCAGGATTTCCTTGCCGTCCGGCCGTACGATGGAGAGGGAAAGCAGTGGCGGCCGATCGCCGAAGGTGATGCCGGAAAGGGAGAAAGAGGTGAAGGCGGGGAACTCGTCGAAGGAGTAGTCAAGATCGAACTGGTAGACCAGGTAGCGGTCGGCGCCGTCGGCGACAATATCGTTCGGCTCATCGGCGGTGAAGATGGTGTGCTCCACCTTGCTTTCGCCGGAGAAGACGTTGGTCCAGGCCGGGGGCACGCTCTGCGGGTAATCCGCCCAGTAAACCGGGTTGTTCCAGACGCTCTTGCCGAAATCGAGGGGGTAGGTGACGACGACGAACACGGAAACCAGCAGCATCAGGCCGAGGAAGGCGGCGCCGATGCGCCCCACCCAGCTCGATAGCAGCGTCCGTAATATGTCTTTGGGTTTCATCTAGCTGTACCGGATGCGGGGATCAAGCCACAGGTAGACGACTTCGAGCACGAACCGTGACGCCAGGTAGATCAGGGTGAAGACAAAGGTCAGGGCGACGATGACCGTCTCATCGGCAGCCAAGATAGCATCGTAATAGAGCCGGCCCATACCCGGCCAGTTGAACACCGTCTCGGTGAGAATGGCCCCGCCCAGTGACCCGGCCAGTCCCAGGATAAGGCTGGTTACGATGGGCGGCGCCGCCGCCCGCAGGATGTAGCGCCGTTCGATTAAATTCGGCGGCAGACCCTTGGCCCGGCCGACTGTGACGAAGGGTTCCTGAGCGGTGTTCAGGACCATGGTGCGGACGGCGTAGGCCCAGGAGCCGAAGGAGACGACCACCATGGCCGCCACCGGCAACGCGGCGTGCCAGGCCATATCGGCCATTCGAGCTAAAGCGCCGTCGGGAGGCGGCGCCGATAACAGCCCGCCGTAGGGGAACCAGTCCAGCCTGAAGGCAAAGATCAGCACGAAGAAGATGCCGACCCACCAGGCCGGCAAGGCGTAGGAAACGGCCAGCACCAGGCAGCTGAAACGGTCGAGCTTAGATCCGGCGCGGGAGGCCAGGCGCGGCCCGATGAGCAGGCCGAGTATTGAGGTGATGACTGTTGCGGTGGTGATGAGGAGGATGGTGTTGCCCAGGCGCTCGGCCAGGAGGTCGGACACCCGGGCCGAGCCCTCGGTGCTGCGCAGGGTGCGGGCCTCGCCGAGGTCGAAGGTGACGACTCGCTGGATGGTGTCGGGCAGCCGGGTGTACCACGGCTGGTCCAGGTGGTAGAAAACCTCAAGCTGTTCCCGCCGCTCGGCGACGGCCGCCTCCAGCTCCGCCGGGTCGCGGATGGTCTGGGACAATGTGGTGCGGTAGGCGCGGATCTCCTCACTGACGGTGGACTGCAGCATCCGGTCGGAGAAGCCTGTGGCGCCGAGCGAAATAACGACCATTAGAAGGACGACAACCAGGACGCCGAGCAGGGTGAGGCCGCGACCCAGCAGCTTCAAGATAATCGGCGACATGCTACACCGGATGCCCTAAAAATGCGCGCTCAGTGCCTTGACTATGACCAATAACCAAGAAACAACTCCCAAACAAATTCCAAATTTCAATAATCAATACCCAAACCTTGTTGTTCGAATTTTGGTTATTGGCGCTTGCTTGGTTATTGTAACTTGGAACTTGGTTATTTTGCCTTGGGTTTGGAGCCCTTCATGATCATCATCACCAGGCCGCCGCCGACGAGCAGTGCCACCGGCACGACGATGATGATCGGCGATATGCCGCCGCCTCCGCCGTCACCATTGTTGTTACTGCTGCCGGTCTGCTCCGGCGGGGCGATGACGCCGCCGCCGGCTAAGTCTACGTCCACTCGCCGTTCGGTAACCTGGGACACGGTGTCGCTGGAGGCCAGCAGGTAGAGGTGGTAGATGCCCTTGGCCAGCCCCTGGGTGTCGGCGACCGACAGGGCGACGGTGAATTTGGTACCGCTGCCCTGGGCAGCCCCGCTCTTTAGTACTTTGCCCTTGGACGGGTCGAAGAAACAGTAGTCTACCGACAGATTGCCGGCGCCGGCAACTTCGACTGAGACCTCGCCAGCCTTGCCGGGTTCCAGCTTGCCGGAAGTGACGGTCTTGATATCCACCAACTGGGCAGCGCCGAGGTACTTATCGCCGGGCTTGAAGGGGTAATTCGGGTCGCGGAAGGCGTCGAGTTCGGCGTACTGGGCCGCCGATTCGAATTTGACCAGCTTGAACGGGCCGTTGGACACGGCCAGGTGAGCGTAAGTATCGAAGAAGGCGATATCAGCCTGGTAGCGCGCCTGGGCGCTCGCGAAACTGACCCGGGACTGGGGAGTATCGAAAACCAGGCTGGGTATGAAATTGGCATCCTTGAAACTGACCAACGCGGTGCGCACCTTCAGGGCGTGGCTTCGGTTGACCATCGACAGCCAGTCGACGTTGAAACGCTCGGCGGCGGTATCGGAGTAAGCCCCCTGGCGCTTGTCGAAGACGATGCTGTCCATGGCGGCCAGAAGCTCCCAAGGTGTCGAGAGCGAGGCCGGCACAGCGTAAGAAGCGATATAATCCGGCACGAAATGCCAGTAGTCGACATAGACCTCGATCTTATTGGCGTCCAGGATGCGGAAGCCCTTGAAGGTGTCGAGCACCGGCTTGGAGGTCGTGGCCGCGGCGAATTCGATGGCCGCCTTGTTCTTGTTGTAGACCATGTCGAAGTTCTGGTAGATGGCATAGACAAGGTCGGCCATTTCGATCTGCTGGCCGTTGTGCCACTTTGACTGGAAATACTTCGTGTAGTCGAAGACGACTTTGCTGGTGGAGCGGGCGGCACTGCCAGCCGAGACGAATTTGCCCTTGTCGGCGTCCCAGCGGAAGGCGTCGGCGGGCACCGCCAGGGTGGATGACGGTCCGGCGGTCTCCCCGGTGTAGGTCGCCCGGTAGGCTGCCGGCAGCCCGGTGAAGAGGTGGTTGTACAGCGGTGGGTCGACCATGTTGCGCCAGATATCGGAGGAATAGGCGTCGCCGAAGCCGCCGACCGGGTTCCAGGTGGAGCGCTCCGTCCAGACCCACTGGTTGCCGATGGTCAGGGTAGACTGGTTGGGGACAAAAGCCTCGCGCAGGGTGAGTAGCGATCTCGGCCCCGCGGCGATGTCCTGGGTCACGCCTTCCAGGGACGACTTGCTGGCGAAATTGTTGACCGCGGTGACTACCCACAGCCTGACCGCCTCTTCCATGGACAGCTTGGTCATCTGCTTGTAAAGGTCGTCGCGCTGGGTGGTGGAGGCAAAGGTGCCCATGTAGATCTTCTTGCCCAGGTCGTCGATCTGCGCGTTCTGATACTGCCAGAAGCCCTGCTCCTGCCAGCCGGGCATGTTGCCCAGCCATGGGGCGTACATCTGGTTGATCAAGCCGGAATCGAACTTGTCGGCCGAGCCTTTGCTCCAGCCTTCGGTGTAGAGGTGCCACTGCAGAAGGGCCGGGTCTTGGGAGTAGACGATGTTGATCGCCTGGGCGAACTGCTGGTAAACGATGCGAGTGGTGAATCCGAGCTTGGTCAGCTCGGCGGCGATGGTATCGCCGACTGTGCGCCGCTCGTCCTCGGTGCGGACGATGAATTTGAGCTCGATGGGCTTGCCCTGGTAGTTCCAGAGGTTGTTGACCAGGGTACAGCCGGCCTTCTGCATCTCGGCTGCGATGGCTGTTTTGGCCTGGTCGGGCTGGTAGGCCAGGTTCATCTCGTAGACCATGGCGTTGATGGTGCGGTAATCGTAGTCGCCGGATGACAGGTGGGAATACATCGGGATGGCCGAGCCCTGGTAGATCTGCTGGGCGATGTAGCTCCGGTCGATGACCTGGTTTAAAGCGAAGCGGATGGCTTTGACCGAGAACGGGTTGAACTGGCCGGCCGGGGCCGAGGCGGGGTTCAGGATGATCCCGATGGAGGTGGCTGGCGCCTGGTACATCTTGATGCCCGGCACCTTAGCCAGGTCCTGGGCGGCCAGGGTCTTCAGGGAGTAGATGTACATGTCCATCTCACCCTTTTGCAAGGCGGCGCTGGCGATATCGACGTTGAACGCCTTGAAGATGAGCTTATCGGCGGCCGGGCCGGGTTTTGAATGCGGCGGCGCGGCGGCAATCACAGGTGATAAGATGAAAGTCAGCGCCAGCCCCAGGCTGACCAACACGGCGAAGACGCGCCCCGCCAGGTTTCCTCGTTTATACATGGCTCTCCTCCTCGCTGCGGCCAACAGGGCTTAAACGTTCCGGGACAGCAACCGATTGCGGTAGAACAGGGCGCCGGAGGCTACCAGGCTTACGAACAAAGCGCCGGACAGCGACGCCACCAGCCAGTTGTTGCCGCCGCCTGACTCATCCGAAGGTGGAGCGGCGGCCATCTCCTGTACCTTAGTCGAAAGCTCGCCGAGACCTTTCTGGAAGGTGTCGAAGCCGAATTCGGTGAAGAATGAGGCCTGCGCCAGGTTGCCGGAAATATCGGACACACCGATGTCGCGGGCGCCTTCGCCGGCGATGGGGGCGTAGATCGTCTGCACGAAGTTGCCCTTGAGATCTGTGAAGCCCGTACTGATGATGACGCCGCCCATGGATATGAATATCTCTGAATCAGGCTGGAAATTACTGCCCTGGACGATAATGTCGCGTCCGGCGACACCGGCCGGCGGCGATAGGAACAACTGCGGCGTCGGCATAGCCCGCTGCCGGGCGAAGCCGATCTTCTGGTTGGCGCCCATGACCTCGCCCAGGCGTGAGTCTGCCCAGACCATGTAGACGTCGGCGGCAGTGGCTTTCATGGAGAAATAATCGCCGATGAAGCCGCCGTAGGGGAAGGCCAGGTTGGGATTGGAGGGATAGTCGGTGACCCGGCCGTTCAGTTCCCAGGTCTTGCCGTTATCGGCGGACACCGAGTAGTAGATATGGTAAGTCAGTTCACTTCTGTCGTCGCGGGTATCGCCCCACATCATGTGGACCTTGCCGTCGGGACCGGCTGAGATGCTGGGGAAGAATTGCAGGTTGTCGCTGACGTCGTCGTTCACCCGCTTGGGATTGGAGAAGGTCTTGCCGCCGTCAAGGGAGGCCACCATGTAGACGTCGCCGGAGTCGGACTCCTTGTCCGATGGATAGCCGACGAAGGCGATGTAAATCTCGCCGCTCGGCCCTATGGTGGTCTGGGGGAAGCCGGAGCTCCATACCCGGAAATTCGCCGAACGGGGCAGGTAGTCCATCTCGATGAAGTGGGCGGCGGCGCGCCGACTGAAAGTTACGCCGGCATCCTTGGAGGTAGCCAGCATGATTTCGGCATCGCCTTCCCAGGAGCCGTCGATCCAGGAATCGACGTAGGCGACATAGACCGTGCCGTCCGGGGCGACCATCGGCTGGGAGCCGTGCACCAGCCGGTCGGGCTCGCCGCCCTGGCCGTTGGTGTAGACGTAGGGGCTGACCTCGACCGGGTCGGTCCAGGTCTTACCGCCGTCTTCGCTCTTGACCAGTTCAATCATGGCGACTTCTTCGACGACGCTGAGGGCGGGCAGCTCGTCCAGCCAGGATAGCGAATAGACCTCGGCAAACAGGGTATAGGTTAAATACAGGATCTCGCTGTTCGGCGAGGTCGGGCTCGGCCCGATAGTCATCCACGGCTTATCGACAAAGAAGCTGTAGACATAACCACGTGCTTTTTCGCCTTCGGGGACCGCAACGTCTTCGCTGAAAACCCCGCCCGGGGCGGCGGTGACGGAATCGGTCCAGTTCAATCCGCCGTCGGTTGATTTATTGACGACTATACTGGCAACCTCGGCGTAACCGGTGACGCCGCTGACGTCGAACTTCTCATTTGAGATACCCATCTGGCAGATATAGGCCGTGCCGTCCTTGCCGAAGGCGGTGACCGGGTCGCCGGCTCCGCTGAACATGCCCCGCGGGATCTTGGGCTGGAACGGGCCCTGCCACACCACACCGCCGTCGAAGCTGGTGTAGGTGACGACGCCCGGGAAGTTATAGTCGATCATGCCGACGATGATGTGGTTCGGGTCCTTGGGGTTGGCTGAAATATGAGGCTCGGTCTGGTAGGTCACGTTGCCGTAATCCCGCGAGATCAGGAGGTTGCGGCTGAACTTGGCCGCGGGGCTGCGGTAGGGGATGAGCGCCGCCGCGGCGCCGCCGACAGCTTGGGTGGTGTTGCTTTGGGGTCGTGTAAGCTCCTGGTTGTCGATCAGACCGGCCAGGGAGGGCGCCTGGTGGGTGATGTGAAGATAGGCGCTGCCCGAAAGGTTTTTCGGGTTGGCGCTCAAGATCCCGGCGATCGTTGGCTGACGCTTGGGGACCTCGTCAGCAACCACCGGGCCGGCGGTCATGCCCATCAGCATTATGAATGCCACCAGGCTGAATAATAAGCGTTTAGTCATATCCTTCTCCCCTCGGGTTAGCGTGTGTGTTCGTTGAATCTACTACGGGCTACGGGTGACCTGGCCGAAGCCAATCGGCTGGTAAGGTTCATCGGTCTTGATGTCCCAGACCCACATCTCTCCATTTATGATCGTTGTCCCGAAGATGAAAAAGAAGGCGTCGTTTACGAATTCCTGGTCGATCGAAATGATGAAGCCGTCTTTCAGCGCGGCAAATTGCTGTGCCAAGCCCCGCGAGTACTGGATTTCGATCGTGGCGGCCGGGGACAGGGCGTTGGTCGGGTCTTTGGTCAGCCAATCCTTGAGTTCCTGCAGAGTGGCGAAATCGCGCGGCGGGTAGACTTTAGCAATCTTGTCGTATTTACCCTGCAGGTCGGTCACCTGTGCGTTTAAGTTGGAGACCTGGCCGTTAAGGTCGGCGACCTGACTGGAAAGAGTGGCGTTATCGTTGATTGCGGCCTGGTATTTCGAATTGGAAGTACATCCGGAAAGAATGGCAAGAATAAGAACCAATACCACTACCCATGAAAAGGGTTTCATGTCTCCTCCTAAGGGGTAATAAATACTAGGCGAGACGCTTTCGGAGCATATAAAAGTTTAATGTAAAAAACGAAAAATTACAACCTCACGGTAAACGTAAACCAGATGAAAATTTTACCTATAAAATCGGGGCTTGTTTCATAACCTGTGACACGCCGCGAAATGGCCGCCGCCTTTGTCCTCCAGTTGCGGCGCCAGATTGATACACGAATTGTCGGCTTTCGGGCATCTGGGGGCGAAGGAGCACCCGGGATAAGCCTGGCGAAGGTCGGGCGGCTGGCCGGGAATGTATTTGACGCTAGCCTCGCCCGCTATGGTGACGCATTCGAGGAGTTTTTGGGTGTAGGGGTGAAGCGGTGAGCCCAGGACAGCCGCCCGGCTGCCTTTTTCGACGATCCGGCCAGCGTACAGAACAGAGAATTGCTCGCAGATGGCCGCCGCCTGGTTGATGTCATGGGTGATGAATACATAGGATGCTCCGTATTGCTTTTTCAGATCGGCCAGGAGCGATATGACCTGGCCTTTAAGGCTCGAGTCCAGGGCCGAGGTCGGTTCGTCGAGGATAATCAACTCCGGCTTAAGGGCGATGGCCAACGCGATGCCCGCCCGCTGGATCTCGCCGCCGCTCAGCCGGTCTGGGATGGTGGTGCTTTTTTCGGGAGATATGCCCACCTGCGCCATGAGCTGCAGGATATCTTCTTTCGAGGCGGTAACGCCGTGAGTTTTGAAAACCTCAGCGAATTGGGATTCTATCTTATAATACGGGTCGAAGGAGCCCCTGGTGTTCTGAGGCACCCAGGCGATCTTTTTCCAGCGGTATTGCAGCCGGTAATCAGCTTCGTCCAAAGACAATAATTCTCGGCCGTCCAGTCGCATCTGGCCTGAGAAATGAGAGACATTGTTTGGCAGCAGCCGCAGCATGGCCAGGGCGACGCTGGTCTTGCCGCAGCCCGATTCGCCGATGAGCGCCAGGGCCTGGCCGGGCTTTTCAATCTCGAACGAAACACCGTCGACCGCCCGGACGACCTGACCGCCGGTGCGGTAGTGCAGCTTCAAGTCCGTGACCCTCAGGAATTCTGGCATAATCAATCGCTCGGCAGGTGATTCATTTTGCTTAGTATACCAGGCTGGCGTCAACACCGGCGCCGCTTTCCGGCCTGGTTCGGGGATCGATCCTGTCGCGGAGGGCGTCGCCCAGGAAGACGAAACTGAAAGCTGTGAGACTCAAGATGAGCCCGGGGAATATCGCCAGCCAGGGGGCGACCTCGAGGTAGGCCCGGCTTTCATCCAGCATGCCGCCCCAGGACGGCTCCGGCGGCGGCACGCCCAGCCCCAGGAAATGCAGAGCGGACTCCAGGATAAGCGCCAGCCCGACCAGCCCGGTGGCAAAAACGAGGACGGAAGACAGGGTCTTGGGCAGGATGTGCCGCCAGACGATGCGCCATGGCGATAACCCCATAGCCCGGGGGGTGACCACATAAGCCTCCTCTTTAACCGATAAGGTCTGAGACCTGGCCAGTCTGATTATTTGGGGCAACACGCCTACGGCAATTGCCACAGTCACCGTACCGGCCGAAGGGCCGGCCGCCACGATGAAGATAATGGCCAGCACCAGGATGGGAAAACCCAGCAGGGTATCGACCGCCCTCTGGATGACCTGGTCCATCCAGCCGCCGCGGTATCCCGAGAAGGTGCCGAGGGCGGCGCCAAGGGCGGCGGAGAGCGAGATCGACGCTACGGCAATAAACAGCGAAGAACGGGCGCCGTGCACCAGGCGGGAGAAGACGTCCCGACCGAAGTTGTCCGTGCCCAGAATCGAGCCGTCGCCCGGAGCCAGGAGGCGGCGGGTGGCATCCTGCTGGAGCGGGTCGGCGATCGGCAATACGTCAGCCAGTATGGCGCTGAGAACGATAAGCGCAAGGAATACCCCGGCCGAGATCATCAGTGTGTTTTTCATCGAGCGAAGCTCCCGGACATCGCTGGACTGCTGGCAAGGCGATGATCGATCACACGATATAAAAGGTCAATAACGAGATTAACCATCAATACCAGAATCACTAACAGAGTGACATAGGTCTGGACGACTGGGAAATCCCTGGCCAGAGCGGCGTCCACCAGGCCCCGGCCGAGACCCGGCAAGCCGAAGATCGATTCCAGGATCATGACGCCGCCGATCAGGACGCTGAACTGCAGTCCCATCACGGTGATGATAGGCATCGCCGAAGCTCTCAGCGCATGACGCGTGACGATCTGCGGCTCCGACAGGCCATGGGCGCGGGCAGCGGTGATGTAGTCTTCGGCCATCACCGATAACACGCTGGCCCGGGTGACCCGCAGGAGGTGGGAGCCATATTCCCACGTGAGCAGCAGCAGCGGTATGGCCACCATCTGGATATGGTTGCCGAGGTTATCCCATGGGTGGGAATAGACCAACGGCGGTGACCACCGGAAGAGGAGGACCAGCCCGAGCAGGGCTAAGAGCGCCAGCCAGAAATTCGGCAGTACCTGCCCCGGCAGAGACAGAAACCTGACCAGGAAATCCGGCCAACGGTTCCGTTTCAGGGCGGCGCCTATGCCCAGCGGCACCGAGACAACGGCCGATAATATCACCGCATAAAGAGTTAGAAGCAGCGTCACAGGAAACTGTCGTGAGATCATGTCGCCAATCGGCTGCCCGGATATCAAGGATTCGCCGCCGAAATCCCCGGTGAGCAGGCTGCCGAGCCACCGGCCGTACTGGACGGCGAGCGGGTCGTTTAAGCCCAGTTGTTCCCTGAGGGCTTCCTTGACCTCCGGGCTGGTGACGACGTCTCCGGGGATCAGGTCGGCGGCATCCCCGGGGAGCAGTCGCATCAGGGCGAAGACGATGATCGAGGCGAAAAGGACGGTGAGTAGAAAAACCGCGACGCGGCGGACTAAAGACCAGCGGCCTGCTCGATTCACCTTCGTCACCCGGTTCTTTTTTCCAGCTTTACGGTAGCGTAATCGGTGAAGGTGTGGCCGTCTTCGGGCGGGATGACCAGGTCTTTGACGTAGGTGCGGAAAGCCTGGATGTAGGTCACCTCGGCGATGGGGATGATGTACGTCTGATCAAGGAACAGGTATTTTTGTAGCTGGTACCAGACATCGATGCGCCGATTATAATCAAGCGCGTCCTTGAGTTCCCGGTACAGGCGGTCCACGTTTTTATCGTCGTGCTTGGCATAGGTATCCGGACTGAGGCTGAAACGCCCGTATACACCTTCGGTTCCCTCGGGGATAGGTAACACCGACAGCGCGCCGGACTGGGAATCATAATCAAGACCGACGCGGCCGCGGTTCCATTCCGCCTCGTCGACGATCTGCAACTGGAGATTGATGCCGAGACCAGCCAGTTGGTCCTTCAGGAATTGACCTCCGGGCAAGCCGTTTTCTGCCCGGCATAGGTAGCCCATCGAAAACCCGCCGGCGAAACCGGCCTCTTTCATCAGTTGTCGGGCTTTAACCCGGTTTTCCTCCAGGGTCCCGGAATCCAATTTCGGCCAGACGACGAAATTTTTATCCTTTACCGGGTTGTTGGGGCTGACCTCCGGGGAGGTCCAGCCGAAGCCGTCGAGGACCACCGGGATTGACGCCTTTTTATCGATCCACAGGGCTATCGCCCGCCGCACCCGGGCGTCCTGCAACGGGCCAGGCTTCAAGACGTTGAAGGCCAGGCGGAAGGTGCCGCCCTCCATCTGGGCTAAGTGGACATCGTCGCCAAGGTCTTTAACGTAACCCTGCTTCCGCGACTCGGTGATGTAATGTCCGAAACCCCTGGCCGTGCCGTCCAGCCGCCCGGTGCGAAAAGCCATATCCATTGAAAGGGCATCATCGGTGACGATGTAATCGATACCGTCCAAATAGGGGAGGTTGTTACCCTCCGGGTCGGACTCGAAATACCGGTCGAAACGTCTGACCCGGATGATGCTGCCGGCTTCATAGCTGTTAAACTTGAATGGTCCCAGGCCGACCAGGCCAACGTCGAACGGGCTCAGGTCGACCTCGCCCTTCTTGATCCGCTCCTCCATCAGGTGTCGAGGGTGGTCGATCTTGATCCGGGGGTCGGCCAGGACTTCAGGGAAGAAGCGGTTGGGGACCTCCAGGGTGATCTTGACCTGGTCCGGCTGGATGACCTCTACACTTTTAATCGACAACGAACCCTTGTAATAGGCCGGCGCCCGGACCTTGTCCCCGGCCTTGGCTCCGAAAGCCGCCAGATCGAGCCAGA
>CAZGRY010000025.1:0-1771 GCA_964528105.1 uncultured Dehalogenimonas sp. | reverse complement strand
GGGGTACCATCATGCCAGTAGACGTCCCGGCGGAGGATGAAAACCCACTCGGTGAACTCGAGGTTGGAGTACCAGCGCCGGGCAACATAAGGGCTGGTGAAATACATATCGTCGCGGTTGCGCATCACCAGGTTGCCGGGGCCGAACAATGCGCCGGCGGCATGGTGTAGCGCGATGCTGCTGGTGCGCATCGTATCGAAATGGGAGGGGGGATCGCCGCGGTTGCCGAGAACGAGGATATTGCTTTCTGTTTCTGGCGCTTCGGACGTCGGTGCCAGTCGTGTGCAGCCCTGGCCGAGATATAACATAGCGCCGGTGGCAACTAATCCCTGTACGAATGATCTTCGGGAAACGCCTGTACGCGCCGCCATAGTCACCTCTAACGCCTGAACCCGAGAAATGGGTAATCTTGCTCCGGTTAATGCAGTCATTTCGAAAGCCGCCGGGCTGAGTACTGCGCCTGAGCGTATCAAAGCTTAATCCAAAACGGGCAAAACTACAAGATTGACATAACGATTGAAAGAGGTTTACCTCGTCGCCGGGTGCAGCTATACATAACAAAATAAACGCCCAAAAACGACAAAAGGCGCTTGACAGCTCTGATGAACACCTGTGCTATAATACCAACGTGCTTAATAGGTCTGATATAGAGTAGGGCCGTCAGCGGGCGTTAAAGCAAACATTGATTCACCTGAAAAAACATTGGTTTTGGAAAACGAATCCTGCGTTCGCCGCGAACGTGTTAGGAGTTGATTCGTTTCAGATATTTAATAAGGAAATACACAAAAAACAAACACGGTTGAAGACGTCGGACAAAGCAGAGTCGTTTCAGTCGTTTTCGCACTATGTAACACAGATTTTCGGCAATGAGCCTGCTCGGTGTACTATGATGAAAAAGGGGTAAATGCTCTATGATGTACGGGTATAAAAGACAGGTCAAAGGCTCCTACGAAGAGGTCGTGCCGCGGGTCAAGGCCGATGTCAAGAAAGAGGGCTTCGGCATCATGACCGAGATTGACGTCAAGAAGACGATCAAAGAGAAGCTCGGCGCCGATTTCGACAAACTATATTATCTTGGGCGCCTGCAACCCACCGTTTGCCTTCAAGGCGCTCAAGGTGGAAAGGGACATCGGGCTGTTCATGCATTGCAATGTCATTGTCTACGAGGATAAGGGCAACGTGTCCGTTGCCTCGATCAAGCCGACGATGGCCATGGGCATGACCGGCAATCCGGCCTTGGCCCCGTTGGCGGATGAGGTCGAGAGCAAGCTTAAAAAAGCCGTCGATGCCGTTTAAGACAGCGATTGAACGGTTGCCGTTGCTCAGATTTCAGTTCATACGCTATAATTACGTTTGGTTCAGGCGCCAGCGTAGCTCAGCCGGTAGAGCAGCGGTTTCGTAATTATAGGCTCACGTTAGTCAATGGTTATCTTAGCTTTGGTTGGCTAATGTCTAGTTAAGTGAATCAAAGCTAAAGAGGTGTCTGGTTATAGGCACCTCTTTTCATTTCGTCGTCAATTTGTCGCCAACTTCCTAGCTTTGAAACAAACCTCCACAGGAGATATGACTTTTTCTATCATCCTCCCATTTCTGTCCCTCGAAGACGCAAGGGAGAAAGTAGACGCCTGGAAGGAGGAGTATAATAAGCGCCGACCGCACGGCGCTCTTGGCAGCATTCCGTCGGCTGAATTCGCTGAATTGGCGGCATTAAAACAGTGAAAAAATTCGCCTTGTCACTGCACCTAAGGCCGGGTTCGGACCACTTCGCCCG
>CAZGRY010000024.1:0-18945 GCA_964528105.1 uncultured Dehalogenimonas sp. | reverse complement strand
ATCGTCGTCCCCTGCAACCCTGCGCATAAGGCGTTGAAACCGATGGCGATAGGCAAGGGGCTGCGGACGAAGGTCTCGGCCAGCATCGGCATCGATGCCTGGGACGGCACCGTGGCGTACGAATTGGAGAAGCTGCAGACGGCTCTCTCCGCCGGCACTAACGCCATCATGGACCTGTCCATCGCCGGGGACATGGACGAGGCCCGCCGCGCCATTCTGGCCGCCTCGCCGGTACCGGTAGGGACCCTCCCGATGTACCAGACCATCGCCGAAGCCGCCAAGAAATTCGGCTCATCGCTCAAGATGACGCCGGAGCAGATGCTGGAAGTAATCGAGCGGCAGGCGGCGGATGGCGTTGATTTCATCGCCCTGCACTGCGCCACCACCTTCGCCACCATTGAGCGGGCCAAGAACGAAGGCCGCATCGACCCGCTGGTCAGCTATGGCGGCTCGCACCTCATCGGCTGGATGGTGCGCCATCACAAGGAAAACCCGCTGTACGAGAATTATGACCGTATCCTGGAGATCGCCAAGAAATACAGCGTGACCTTAAGCCTGGCCGACGGCATGCGCCCCGGTTGCCTGGCCGATTCATTGGGTGGCGCCCAGGTCCAGGAGTTGATCATCCTTGGCGAACTGGTTGACCGGGCGCGCAAAGCTGGCGTACAGATCATGATTAAAGGCCCAGGCCACATGCCCCTGAACCATATTAAAGATACCATCACCCTGCAGAAGAGCCTGTGCAAAGGCGCGCCGTACTTCTTCTTCGGCCCGCTGCTGACCGATCTCGGCGTCGGCTACGATCACATCAACGCCGCCATCGGCGGTGCGCTGGCGAGTTGGTACGGCGCCGAGTTCCTGTGCTACGTCACCCCGGCCGAGCATATCGGCAACCCGGATGTTGCCCAGGTGCGCCAGGGCGTCATCGCCGCCCGCATCGCCGCCCACGCCGGCGACCTGGCCAAGGGCATGCCGGAGGCTGTCGAGTGGGATCTGGCCATGTCCAACGCCCGCCGCGACCTGAAATGGACCGAACAGATCAGGCTGTCGATCGACCCGCCGCACGCCGAGTACATGCGCCGGACCCGGAACGACGGCGAGATCGACACCTGCGCCATGTGCGGCAAGTTCTGCGCCATGAAGATCATTGCCGAGCACATGAACTGCAAAACCCATTCGTGCTAACGAATAAAAAAAGGAAAAATCGATGACACAAGTACTTAAAGCCCGTGTCGGTAAAATCACCGAAGAGATGGAGGCAGTGGCCTTAGCCGAACAGGTCGACGTCGAGTTCGTCAGGGAACGGGTGGCCGACGGCCGCATCGTCATTCCCCGAAATAAGAACCGAAAAGCCTTCAGATGTTGCGGCATCGGCGAAGGGATGCGGGTCAAGGTCAACGCCCTGATCGGCACTTCCTCCAACCGCGATGACATGGCCATGGAGGCCCGCAAGCTCAAGGCCGCACAGGATGCAGGCTGCGACAGCGTCATGGACCTGTCCACCGGCGCCAGCATCGACGCCATGCGGCGCCAGACCCTCGATCTGGCCAATGTCGCCGTCGGCTGCACTACCATCTACCAGGCGGGCGAAGAAGCCATCGAAAAATACGGCTCGGTTGTAGATATGCGCCCCAAGGATATCCTCAAGCATATCGAAAAGCATGCGGCGGACGGCATGGATTTCATGGCCATCCATTCGGCCTTCAATAACGCCGTGCTGTCCGTGATGCAGAAGACCGGCCGGGTTACCTGGGTGGTGTCCCGCGGCGGCGCTTTCATCACCGGCTGGATGCTGCACAACAAGAAAGAGAATCCGCTGTACGAGAACTACGATCGCATCCTCGAGATTCTGAAAGCCCACGATGTAACACTCTCTTTGGGAGACGCCATCCGCCCCGGCGCCACCGCCGACTCGATGGACGGCGCGCAAATGCAGGGGCTTTTGGTCCAGGGCGACCTGGCCAAGCGAGCCCAGGCCGCCGGCGTTCAGGTGATGATCGAAGGACCGGGACACGTGCCGCTGAACCACGTCGAGGCGACGATGAAATTGGAAAAAAGGCTGTGCAACAAAGCGCCGTACTTCATCTTGGGCACCCTGGCTACCGACATCGCTCCGGGTTATGACAATATCACCGGCGCCATCGGCGGCGCCTTCGCCGGCTCCTGCGGCGCCGATTTCCTGTGCTACCTGACCCCGGCCGAGCACCTCGGCTTGCCGCTAGAGGAAGACGTACGCATGGGAGTCATTACCACCAAGATGGCAGCCCATATCGCCGACGTCGCCCGCAGCCACAAAGCTGCCATTGCCCGCGAAAACGAGATGGCCCGCGCCCGCGTCGCCGGGGATGTTGACAGGCAGATCAAAGCCGCGCTGGCGCCGGATAATCTCATCGCGGCCAATAAGGGCAATGGCCATGGCGGGCACCTGTGCGTCTCCTGCGGCGCCGATTGCGCCGTCCAGGAAGCGGCGAAGTACTTCGGCATAACGAACTAATTATCCACCAACGCAAAAGACAGCCGGCTGTCTTTTCAATATTGCGAAGGAACCAATGGTTAGATAGTTTTCTTGACCACTAGCGTCGATTCCTTGCCTTCGAGCTTGACGGTGAAGGTGTAGGTCGCTTCCCCGGCCGGGACATGGGAGTTGATATTCCAGGTCCAGGTGATTAACCCGTCGGCCCCGGCGACCTTCTTATTCTCGGTGGGGAAGGTACTGTTAGTGCCGTTGGGCATGGTGAACAAGATGGTAACCTCGGCGCCGACGGTTGTCTTTACTGTCACGGTGACATCGTTACCGGGATGGGCGTCAGAGATGCTGACCACAGTCAGGGGTACGGTGCTGGCGGTCGTCGTCGGCGGAGGGGCTGAAGTCGCAGCCGGTGGCGGCGTAGTGGCCGGCGGGACATAGCCCGGCGGCAGGGCTATGGCGGCGTCTTGGGTCAGGCTCACGTGCATCCTGATCAGGGGAATACCGGCGGTCTTCTTGTAGTTCTCCCAGAACTCGATCCAGGTTGGGTTGTTGGGCTTGATCTCGATGTTTTTGGCCGCGGCCTGCTGCATTGCCTGCTGGTAGCCGGTGACGTATTTCTGGAACAGGGCGATGTTGGTTTGGTTGCGTTTCTCGTAGTCGGAATTCCAAACGCCTTTTTCCTTGAGGTATTCTAACAGGCCAGGGTGAATTGGCATGAACGTGGTCTGCAGCGCAGTGATGACATCCTGGAAGGTCATATTTGTATTGGAGGCATAACTGTCCTTGTAGGTGTTGTAGTTTTCATCCAGCCATTTGACCAGACGGTATATGAGCTCGGCGTCGGTTGACAGGTCGGCGCCCAGGTATTTGTAGCTTGAGATCGCCCAGGTGCCGATGGTGTCCTTAGGACCGGCGGTGATCGGACCGAAATCATACAACGGGCTGATGGCCAGGAAAGCCGCCGCACCCTTCGGGTTGTCGGTTGGTTTCATAGAAATGTAGCGGATGCCGCCGGGGGCGGCAGAAGCTTCCATGACCGCCGGGGCGACAGGGGCGGCCATGGCGATATCGGCCCGGCCTTCGACGACGGCGCGAGGGCAGGCATTATAGTCGCCCGTCTTGACCCAGACGATATCTTTTTCGGCGATTCCAGCCCAGGCCAGCAGGGACAGGAACGGGGACTTGGTGCCGGCGGCGTCATTCCAGATGGCGATGCGGGTTCCCGGCTTGATGTCCTCCGGCTTTAAGATCTGAGAATCACCGCGGACCATGAAACCGGTTGAAGCCAGGGAATCGATCCACACCAGCCCGGCCATCCAAGGGCCGCCGTCCGCCGAAGCATACTCCGAGAGAGCTTCAATAGCGTCCTTGAACGTCGCCTTATCGACCTGGGCCAGGACCATCTGACCTGCTTTCATGTCACGGTAAGTGTTGGTCCAGGCAGCTTCGGCGACCACCCTGATGATCGGTCCGTTCAAGCCGTTTTGCATTGCCGACGCCCAGCTCACCATCTTAGCCTCGCCGGATGAACCGGTGGCGGCGAAATGCAGCGCCGTCGGCCAGGTGAACGTGGTTTCGGTCGGGTCTAGATTTTGGGGCGGCGGGTTGTTGCCGCAGCCTCCCAATAACATCGTTGCCAGCACAGCGACAACGGCCGATATGAATCCGAAACGCTTTTTGACTTCCATGTCACCCTTCCTCCGCTAACTGTTTTTCTGGGATATCTATAATCACGGGCACTACCGCTTCTGCCGCTCGTTTCCGGACGAGAGATACAGCTATGGTTAACGAACTGACAACCAGACCGGCGCCGAAGACCAGGGGTTGGGGGAAAGCCAGCGAAAAACCGCCCAAAACGAGCAACACCCGGGCTATTCTCTCAAGGTTACCGACGCCGATGAGATAACCGGCGAGGCCGGACGACAGCAGCCATACGCCGGCTGCCGCGGCGGTGAGGTGGATGAGTACCTGGGACCAGGACGCACCGATGATGAGCAGCGATGGCTCCAGGACGAAAAAGAACGGCAGGAAAATGAGGACCGCGCCGAGCCGTGAGGCGATCCAGGCCGTTTTCATCGGCCGCGCCCCGGCGATGTTGGCGGCCACAAAAGCCGGAACAGCCAGCGGCGGTGTGAGGCCTCCCAATGAAGAATAGAAGATGAAGAACAGGTTGAGCCCGATGATCGAAAGGCCGCCGGCGGCCTGAAATTCCGGCGCTACCTTGCTGATGGCGACAATTGCCGGCACGGCGATTACCGCCAGGAAAATGTAGGCGGTGCGCTCCAGGCCGACGATGCCCATGAAGATACAAAAGACGGCGCAGACCGCCAGTACGGCAAAAAGGTTGTCGCCGCCGGAGGAAACCACCCAATTGGCCAGCCCTGCCGCTACTCCGGTCTTTAGAAGACCGACAAGGATGAGTCCCATGCCGAGGAATACCGCGACGGTGTAGTTGACCAGGCCGGAGGTTTGAACCAGGCCGGTCTCAACCTTCTTGAGGGCGTGTTTCAAATCGGTAACTATCGGTTGGGCCGTTTCCGGCCGTCTGAACGTCGCGGCCCGCCGCCAGAGCCAGGTCATAATCTGCAGGCCGAGCACCGCTGCAGATGCGTAAAGCGGTGTGATAGCGCCCCAACGCATGTAGACCAGGCCGAAGACCAGGATGCCCAGGGCCACCAGGTAGACCCAGCCTTCCCGCAGCACCAGCCACCATTTCGGCATCTTCTCGCGGCTGCCCTGCAAGCCATTCCTGGCGGCATAGCCGTCGACCTGGACCAGCAGGCCGAGGTAAAACAGGACCGAGGGGATGAAGGCGGCGATGACGACATCGGCGTAATCGACGCCGAAGAAAATGACCATGAGAAATACCAGGCCGCCCAGCACCGGGGGCATGGTATCGCTGCCTACCGAGGCGCTAGCCTCGACGGCGGCGGCATACTCCGGTTTGAATCCGGCTCGCTTCATCGCCGGAATGGTGAAGGAACCGGTGCCGGCGATATTGGCGATGGAACTGCCAGTCAGGCTGCCGAAGAAGCCGCTGACCAGGACGGCCACCTTGGCCTGGCCGCCGCGGACCCGGCCCATCAGCGAACTCGCCAGTTTCATGAAGAACTCGCCGCCGCCCATGCCCATGACCAGCCCGGCGAAGAGGAAGAAGCCCAGCACCAGTTCGCCCAGCATCCGGGCCGGTGCGCCCAGCATGCCGTCGGCGCCGAAGGCGAAGGAGCCGATGACGTCCTTGAAGGGGAAAGACACGCCGTAGAAGACGCCGCCGAGATTTTTGGCGAGGAAGTCACTGGAGGCGAACAACGGATAGATGATCGAGGCGGTTAAAAGCGCCGCCAGCCCCCAGCCGCCGACGCGGCGGCCGGCTTCGATGGCCAGGGCTGCGATAGCAAGCGCTGAAGCGAAAACCAGGTTATTTGGCGGCGAGTCCCAGTTGTGGTAGGCGATCTCATCGGCGTTGAACAGGAATAATACGATAATGCCCCATAGTGTGAAGGCCAGGACGTAATCGTACCATGGCGGTGCCCGGTGGTTGAGCTTACGGCTGGCGCCGAGTCCCATAAAGATGTTGAATCCCAAGATAGCATAGAGCAGGTAGGAGTAAATCGTGCCGGCCAGGACGTGACCGAAAATGGGGATGGAGAACCAGTGAACGATGAATAACCCAATAGCGACCACCGGCGCCAGGATGAAGATGGCCTTGATTGGCCGTGGCATGTAGTAATAACGGGATAAACCGCCGCCTGTGCGCACCTCGCCCCCGCCTTGCTCTATCGTCCCGTTCACCCCGCGACCCTCATTTGCCATTGGTGAAATCCCTAGGCTACGGGCGCCGGCACGCCGGTCGGTTTGTAGATGCAGTACGGCTCGGCCGCCAGGAAGTCGCCACTGGTCTCATAAGCCCGGGCGCGGCAGCCGCCGCAGACCATCTTGTATTCGCAGCGGCCGCACTTGCCCTTGAGTTTGGACAGGTCGCGGATCTCGCGGAACAGCGGCGAGTGTTCCCAGACCTCGGCGAAGGTGTTCTGCCGGATATTTCCAGCCTCGATATCCAGGTAGCCGCAGCCCTGGACCCGGCCGGTATGGGAGATGAAGCAGAAACCGGTGCCAGCCAGGCAGCCGCGGGTGTGGGCGTTCATAGCCTGCTCTGAGCTTGCCGAAGGGCCGTGGTGGGCGCCGTCGGGTTGGCCGTGACCGCCCCGGTGGCCGTGGCCAAAGCTTACCGTGCCGCCGCACTGCTGAACGATCCGGTAGTAGTGGGGGGCGTCGGTGGGCTTGAAATTCAGCCGGTCACCCAGTTCCTGCTGCTTTTGGTATATCCACTTGAGGGTCGATTCATAATCCTCGGGTGACAGTTCTTCCTGAGCGAGACCTTTGCCGCGACCGGTGGGCACCAGCATGAAGGGGTGAAAGGCAGCGACGCCCAAGTCGAGAGCCAGGTCCACCAGGTCGGGCAAGTATTCGGCGTTTTTCCGGGTCACTGTCATGTTGATCTGGACTTCGACGCTGGCGGCCTGGGCGTTTTTAATGCCGGCCACCGCCGATTCGAAGGCGCCTTTTGCGCCGCGGAATTCATCTTGAAGTTCCGGAGTTGGAAAATCGAGGCTGACGCTGATGCGCGACAACGGCACGTCTTTCATTTGAGCGGCGATTGACTCAGTGACCAGTGTGCCGTTTGTGCCCATGACCACCCGGAAGCCTTTGCCTGCAGCGTACTTTCCGATGTCGAATACATCCGGTCGGAGCAGGGGTTCGCCGCCGGTGAGAATAAGGATGGGCTTGCCGAGCTCGGCGATCTGGTCGATCAGTTTAAAACATTCCTCGGTCGAGAGCTCGCCTTCGTAACCTCCGGAATGGGCCGCGGCGCGGCAGTGGGCGCAATAAAGGTTACAGCTCCGGGTTATTTCCCAGGCCACCAATTGCGGCTTGGGTGTGATTGATATGGTGGGTTTCAGGGTATTCAATTATGCGTTTCCTCGTGATGGAGTACTGGTCTTGGCTGGTGGGCGGTCACCAGCGCCACCAGGGCTTCGTCTATCGCCCGGTCGATCAGGGGAATAGCTTCGGCGGCCTGCCGGTCGGTGACCTCGCCCCGTTTCATCATCTCGAAGGTGGCGGTGAGCATCGGCTGGCGGTGCTGGATGAAGGCGCTGATCGAGGCTACCAGCGGCATGTTCAATTCCCGGGTCAATTCGCCGTAATCCCTGCCGATCTCACGTGCCGCGGTGATGGTATCGTCGGGCTTGGACGGTCTGGTAAGGCACTGGGTTAAAAGGGTCAATAACTGACGGCCGAGTAGCGCGAAGCGGTGCTGTGTGACTTCGTCGAGGTGTTCCCGCCAGGGTCCGGAACTGACCAGTGTGGCGTCCATTTCCCGGTGCACTGCCGCGGTGCCCTCCAGTTTCTCGGTCAGGCTCTTGATGCCCAGCCTTTTTTGGTTAGCGCCGATGAACTTCCTGAGCTCCGATCTCATGTAGCGGCGGTGGCCGCCGGGGGTGACGAAAGCTTTGATCTTGCCTTCATCGGTCCAGGTGCGCAGCGCCGGTTCGGAAACTCCCAGCATTTGGCTGGCCTCGCCGATGGTGAGCAGGTCGTCGTTCAAGGCAGGAAAACCTGTAAAAATCTCATATAACATAGTATAAACTGAGTTTTCCGTTTTGAGAAATAAGTAGTTATACCTAATTATGGCCGGAACGACCCCTAAAAACGGCACCGGATGCCGCTGGCGTGTTTTCCGGTGTTTTTGTGTTAATATGAGAACATGAAGACGATGATAGTCCTGGTGATGCACGGCGCCCCGCCCAGCGATTTCCCCCGGGCCGAACTGAGTGAGTTTTTCGTCATTTACGGCCGGATGAAACGGGAGGGCGGCCACGGCGCCGTGGTGAATGAGCGTTACGCCGCGCTCGAGGAAAAGATCAAGAATTGGCCGCGCACCGCGGCCAACGACCCTTTTTTCGCCGCCTCCGATGATCTGGCCGCCGAATTATCATGGACGACTGGATATCGCGTGATCGTCGGCTACAACGAGTTTTGCGCCCCGGACGTAGCCACAGCCCTTGAATTAGCCGCCGAGGACGGCGCAGAGCAGATCATAGTGGCCACCCCGATGATGACCCGCGGCGGCGAGCATGCCGAGGCCGAGATTCCCGCCACGGTGCGCATCTTCCAGGAAGACCATCCCGCCATCAAAACGGTTTATGCCTGGCCTTACGACAAAGCGGAGATCGCCGCGTTCTTGAAGCAGCATATCAACCGCTTTATCTAGCTTATCCCATTTCCAAGACCGTCGTTGCGGGACCTCGACGCAGCCGAGGCGAAGCAATCTTTTGTTGGTCCCCGCCTGCCCAAACAGCCATCTAAAAACCCCGTCTTCTGTCTAATATAAATCTCCCCATCGGGACGATACGCGTGGGGAAATTATCCTCTATGCTCTCACCATCGACCTGACATTGGGCGACGTCCGATGCCATGCCAAAAGAACAATGTCAACTATATAAGCCGCAATAGTAAATAAAATCAATTGGACTATTGACAATATTAAAATATGGACTATAATAGTTCCATAAAGTCAAGGAGAACTTTGAAAAAATTGAACATCATCACCGCCAACAAATTGGCCAAGAGCTTCCGCGGAGGCGTCAAGGCCGTGGACGGACTCGACCTCGCCGTGGAAAAAGGCGAAATCTTTGGCTTTCTCGGCCCCAACGGCGCCGGTAAGACGACCACTCTCCGGATGCTGGCTACCCTGCTACCCATCGATTCCGGCGAGGCGTCCATTTCCGGGTACGACGTCCGGCTCCAATCCAAGCAGGTACGCCAGAAACTGGGCTACGTCGGCCAACTGGGTGGCGCGGACAAAGGCGGGATGGCCACGGCGCGGGAGGACCTCATTTTGCAAGGCAGGCTCTACGGCATATCAACGGCCGAGGCGGGTAATCGCGCCGCTGAATTGATCAATTCCCTCGACCTGGCCGAATTCGCCGACCGCCGCGTCATCACCTATTCCGGCGGCCAGAAACGCCGCCTGGAGGTGGCCCTCGGCATCATGCACCGGCCGGAGGTACTCTTCCTCGATGAACCCACCACCGGGCTGGACCCGCAGAACCGCGCCAACCTCTGGGTCCAGATCCAGAAATTGCGGGACGCCGGCACCACCGTTTTCCTGACCACCCATTACCTGGAAGAAGCCGATGTCCTTTGCGACCGGGTGGCCATCATAGATCACGGCAAGATCGTCGCCTTGGGTGCGCCCAAAGCCCTAAAGCAAGAGGTTGCCGGAGACAGCGTCGTCTTTAGTTTCAAAAACGACGGCGCTTCCATCTCCGAGGCCGCCTCGTTGTTTCGCCCACAGCCGTATGTGCGGGAAGTCCAAGCGGACGCCCACGTACTGCGGCTATATGTAGATGAAGCACCTACCTGCTTGCCGCGGATGCTTCGCCTTTTGGATGAGGCGAAGCTCGGCGTCATGACCGCCACAATCTCTGAGCCGACGCTGGATGATGTTTTCTTTCACAAGACCGGCCGGTCGCTGCGGGATACTGCCGCCGCCAATAATGGAGATAACCGATGAACCTGATGCATGATATCTGGCTTTTGTTCCGCCGCGGCTTCATCCAGTCACTGCGCACGCCTGTATGGCTGGTTCTTGGCATCACCACTCCTCTTTTATACCTGGCCTTGTTCACCCCGCTGCTTGACAACCTGCCGGGCGGCATAGGCAGTCCCGGCATGAGCGCTATTGACATTTTTTTACCAGGCGTACTAGCGCTCCTGGCCTTTGGCGCCGGCGCCAGCCAGGGCTATGGCACCATTTTCGAACTCCAGGAAGGCTACATCGAGCGCCTGCGCGTCACCCCTGTCAGCCGCTTCGCCCTGCTCATGGGCCCAATCCTGACCAATGTCGTCTGGCTGTTTGTTTTTATAGCCGTCATGGTGGCGGCGGCTTCCTTTTTTGGCTTCGAGGTCAAGTTAGCCGGTCTCATGGTGGCCTTTGTCCTGCAAGCTTTACTGCTGGCTGTCTTCGCCGCCTTTTCAGTTAGCGTAGCCCTGGTCACCCGGAAGATCGAGAGCCTGTCGGCGGTGGTCTCAGGCATCAACCTACCGATCATGCTGCTGTCCGGCGTGCTGCTGCCCCTGGCCTTGGCCCCGGAGTGGATGCGGGTTATCGCCCACGCCAACCCGATGTACTATGTCGTCGAGGCCTCCCGGAAATTGGCTGCCGGTGATATCGTGAACGGCACGGTCGGGTTGGCTTTCTTGGTCATGGTGCCTCTAACTTTCCTGGTGGTGTGGTGGTCCACCGGCATCTTCCGCAAGGCGGTATCTTAATACTGGTTCATCGATCTCAAGAAGGAGAAAATAATGATAAAAGAATGGACTGAACTGACCAAGCTCACCGGCGGTGCGCCGATCATCGTCGAACGAGTGAAACTGGCCGATTCCGGCATCGCCATCGAAGGCGAATTCGCCCTGCCGCCGCTGGCCCAGCTCGAGGCTGAAGACCAAGTCTTCATCATGGCCTTCGTCGGCGCACACGGTTCTCTTAAAGACATGGAGCGGCTTTTCGGCATCAGCTATCCCACGGTCAAGAACCGGCTGGACAAGCTGGCAGGCCGGCTCAACATGGTTGAGATCGGACCGCCGACGGCGGGCGAGGCAACCCGCGAGGATGTCCTCGGCATGCTCGAGCGTGGCGAAATCACCGCCGACGAGGCGATAAAGAGGCTGGCATGAAAGGCTGTGGCTGCTTCGGACTGCTCCTGGGTATCGTATCGCTCATCCTTTTGATCTTCGTATTGACCCATATCTCGGAAATCTGGAATTGGCTTGAAGGCTTGTTTGCCTAAAGGAGGTTTGCAGATGAACTGGCCGCCGCTTTTACTCCACTTAAGAATCCCAAACGGAGATGGTTTCATCGGCCTGTGGCTGCCCTGGTTCCTGATCTATCCCGTATTGCTGCTGTTAATGCTGATTGCCCTGCCCTTCGTCCTGGTGCTGGCCGTCATCATGCTGCCGACCGGACGAGCCCGGCCTTTGGTTATGGTCGGCCCGTACCTGTGGCGCCTGCTCTTTGCCATGCGCGGCCTCAAGATGGATATCAAGACCGGCGGCCGTGAAATGTTGTTCGATTTCGTATAAAGGAGATAGAAGATGTCTGATAATCGCAAGAAGATACTGGAAATGCTCGATGCCAAGAAGATTACCGTGGACGAGGCCACCAAACTTTTATGGGCTGTCGACCGGGGCGACCGCTCTGCTTCCGAGGAGAAACCTCTCGAGGAACTGATGAACCACGTCGGCCGCAAGATAAAATATCTCCGGGTGCTGGTGGATAATCCCAGCGCCCACGGTGAAAAACCGGAACGGGTCAACATCCGGGTGCCGGTAAGCCTCATTCGCGCCGGCATGAAGTTCACCGCTTTTATCCCGCGGGAGGCCGGAGACCAGGTGGAACAGGAACTCCGCAAACGCGGCGTCAATATGAGCCTTAAGAACTTCACCGACAAGGAAATCGACGACCTGATCGAAGCCCTGGCCGATCTGCAGGTGGATATTGACGGCGGCGACGGCAAGGTCCGGGTTTATGCTGAATAATCCCTAGTCCGTAGCCATCTAGAAATTTTTCCAAAGTCATTTCTCCAATGGAAGCGGAGATGTGGGGGATTTTTGTCTCAAAAAACAGCCGACCTGCCCATTAGGCCAGTTTAAAAATCCCCCAATCGGCTAATAAAATTCATCCTTTTGGTGGTTATCCGTGAAGGCCTGTCCGATTAAGATAGGTGTGAACAAAAAAGGGAGGAATACCATGAATCTAGTAAACGGTATTTCAAGTTTAGCAAGGGCCTCGGCCCGGCGCCCGTGGCTCACCATCGGCATCTGGCTGGGTACACTGGCGGTCTCCATCGGACTCATCGTCACCTTACTGGGCGGCGCCCTGGTGACCGAGGTCGAGGTCATGGACAACCCGGAATCCCGCCAGGCTGACACCCTGATCGATGAGCGACTGGCTCAACCCGTAACCCCTGAAGCCGAATCCACCGACGACGAGATGATCATCGTCCGGTCGGCTACCTTGACCGTCGACAGTTCGGTCTACCGCAACGCCGTCCAGAACCTCTACCGCGAGCTGATCAACCTCGGCGACGGCGTCATAAAGGGCGGCGTCAACTATTACATCACCGGCGAGGAATCGCTGGTTTCGGCCGACCGCCACAGCATGATGATCCCGCTGGTCATGCCCGAGAACGGGTTTGAATACGTCGACCAGGTTTACGCCGTAGGCGATGCCTTCGCTGCTTCCAACACCGAATTCGAGGTCTTCTACACCGGCACAGCTTCCTTTGATGCCGATACCACCAAGCTCGCCGAGGAAACGATGTCCAAGGGTGAGACCATCGGTATCCTGGTCGCCCTTGTCGTGTTAGCCATCGTCTTCGGCGCTCTCGTCGCCGCCCTGCTGCCCCTGGCCCTCGGCATCGTCGCCATCGTCGCCGCCCTCGGGCTGACCGCCTTGGTCGGCCAGGCGATGGATTTAAGCTTCTTTATCACTAACATGGTCACCATGATGGGCCTGGCTGTCGGCATCGACTACTCGCTCTTCATCGTCTCCCGCTACCGCGAGGAGCGCAAGAAGGGACTGGACAAACTCGAAGCCATTGCCGTAACCTCCCGCACCGCCAACAAGGCCATCTTCTTCTCCGGCATGACCGTCGTCCTGGCTCTCGTAGGCCTGCTGGTTTTCCCGCTTTCGATCTTCAAATCGATGGGACTCGGTTCCATCCTGGTAGTGGTCAGTGCCATCGTCGCCTCGATGACCTTGCTGCCGGCCATGATCAGCCTCCTCGGTGACCGCATTAACAAGGTGCGCATGCCCTTCACCGCTAAAGCTGACAAGCATGACGCAGAACATAAGGTCACCGGTTTCTGGGCCGGCTTGATCAAGGTCGTCACCCACAAGCCGGTCATCAGCATGGCTGTCGTTGCCGCTATCCTGATCGCCGCCTTCACCCCCTACTTCGATAAGAACGCCGGCTTCTCCGGCATCTCCGGCCTGCCCGACAACTTGCGCGCCAAGGCCGGCTTCATGGTCCTCCAGGAAGAGTTCCACATCGGCATGGACGACCCGGCGATCATCGCCGTGGACGGTGATATCGATTCCGCCGCCACCCAGTCCGCCATCGCTGAACTTATCGCCAAGATCGACGCCAACTCGACATTCTCTTCGACCTTCGTCGAATACCATACCGACAAGGATCTGGCCATCATCTACGCCAACCTCTCCGGTGACCCATTGAGCTTGGAGTCGATGGATGCCATCACCGCCCTGCGTACTGAGTACATCCCCGAGTCCTTCGCCGGCGCCCCGGCCAGGGCTCTGGTTACCGGCGGCACCGCGGGCATCATGGACTTTGCCGAGACGACCGATAACTACACACCATTCATCTTCGCCTTCGTCCTGGCGCTGGCCTTCGCCATCCTGATGGTCGCTTTCCGCTCGGTGGTTATCCCGCTCACTGCCATCATCATGAACCTCCTGTCCGTAGGCGCCGCCTATGGCCTGATGGTCCTCGTTTTCCAGAAGGGCGTCGGCGCCGAACTGTTCGGCTTCATCCAGGTTGACGTCATCGAGACCTGGCTGCCTCTCATGCTCTTCTCCCTGCTGTTCGGCCTGTCCATGGACTACCAGGTGTTCCTGCTGAGCCGCATCCGCGAGCGCTATCTGCAGACCGGCAACACCTCCGAGGCTGTGGCCTTCGGCCTGTCCTCCACCGGCAAGCTCATCACCGGCGCCGCCCTGATCATGGTAGCCGTCTTCGGCGGCTTCGCCCTGGGCGATATGGCGATGTTCCAGCAGATGGGCTTCGGCCTGGCTGCTGCCGTCCTGGTGGACGCCACCCTGGTCCGCTGCGTCCTGGTTCCGGCCACCATGACCCTCCTCGGCAAAGCCAACTGGTATCTGCCGAAGTGGCTTGCCTGGCTGCCCAACATCTCCCTGGGTGAGACCTCGGAAGAGCCGGCGGCCGTCAAGGTCGCTCCCGCCCCCCGCCTGCCCCGCGGCCTAGTGCCCGCCCGGGTCCCGGTCACCGTTGAGCCAGAGATCGAGCTCCGCAATAACTAGATTCCTCCTTTCTTTTGTTCGTGGCGGCGGTCCTTCAATCGAAGGACCGCCGCCTCTTTGTTTAATATCGATCCGGTTATGTCCGCCCCCTCTGGCTGAATGGATCCTTGCCCCCCTAGCCGTTCACCCTGAGCCTTGTCGAAAGGTGGTCATCTCATTCAATGGGCACTAATCCTCGGGAGGAGTTCGCCTTCAGGTACCGGGATCATCTTTCACGTTTGTGCTTAAATAAATCACCCCTAGGGGTGATGACACGATGATCCAAACCGATTAATAATAGACATTCTTTTTTGGGAGGTCGAGTTTGAAACGGTTCCTCATCACAATTGTTGTCCTTGTTGTCGTCGCTGCCCTGGCGCTCGGCTATTTCGGATTTGTGCCCGGCGTATCCACTCTCATGGGTTCGGACAAACCGCGGGACTTGGGCGTCACTTACACGGAACAGGATCTACAGAGTGGTTTTAATAAACTGGGTATGCAGGTGACAAAACTGGCTTCCGCCGACAGCCCTGCTGCCAGCGTCGCCTACTCCGGTTCCAAGCCAGTAAATGTGTCATTTACCCAGGAAGAACTGACCGCCCAACTTAATAAAGACTGGAAATACTACCCCGTCACCGATTGCCAATTGAAAATCAACAGCGACGACACAGTTGAAATATCGGGTAAACTGATGCTCGACCGTATTGAAGGCTTCATGCAAGCTTATAACGTCGACGCGGACATGGGGCAGGTCAATTCCTATTTGAAGTATGTTCCTAATAACCCACGGTTCTATGTTGACGGCACCCTGAGCATAGCCAACGGGTCTCTGGACATCATCGACGTGACAGAGGTCGAAATCGGCCGTTTGAACTTGACCGGCCAGTTCAACGACAATATGAATTCCATTGTCGACCTGGTTCGCACCATTATCCACAAGTACCCTGGCTTTCAGGTGACATCCTTCAACTTCAACGGGGGTAAGGCCAATTTTGTGGGCAACGTGGTAAATTCGGTCGCTTACTTGCCTGAGCCATAACTTCAATGGTATAAACCGTCTGTCCGGGGGCGATTCTCCCCGGCTGACGGTTTTCCGTGGAAACTACCTTCGGGAATCAACCAACATGGGGGAGCCCAATGCCTTTTTGCACCAATTGTGGTACCGGTTTTAACGAAACCCAACGTTTTTGCGGTTCCTGTGGCGCTCCCGTTGGCCCGCTCACCGCAACATCCATCTCCCCGCCTCCAGTTGAAAGCTACAAACCTCAACCGGACACGCACACAGTGCTTGCTACCTTGCCCCAGGTTACCAAACCCAAATTCGGGTTGGCCGATAACTACACCATGGTCTTTACCGCCGACGCCGTCATTTTTGCCAAGTTGACCAATGAGGTGTTGAAGGACGTCATCCGGAAATCACAGGCGGAAAGCAAGGCAGCAGGAAAGGGGTGGATGGGCAAAGTCGGCGACCAGATGAAAGCCTTTTACAATGCCCATCAGCGATACCACGACATGTCCCCGGAAGCTATCCTGGCTGAGGATAAGGCTAACTTTTCCCTCCCCCACGACTCGGTGCATCGCCTTAACCTGAAATCGAAGTACAGCGGCGGCGATGAGGACGGGCCGGGTGATGAACATCTCGAGCTCGAATTCGAATGCTCAAGCGGCAAGTACAAGTTTCAAAGTGCTTCGGCATCCAAGGAAGTGCTTGAACTCCTGGGCAGTTTCTACGGGCCCAAGATCCGGAGGTAGTCATGAATACTAAGAAGTTCACTATCCTGCATTCCAATGATATGCATGGCGATTTCTTGTCGGAGGTAGCCGCCGGCGGCGGCAAGCTGACCGGCGGGCTTGCGCTGCTTTCGGGCTACATCAATAAGGTGCGGCGCGAGGAAGAAAACGTCTTATACGTCATCGCAGGGGATATGGTCCAGGGATCGCTCATTGATGCCGAGTTCAAAGGCCTTTCGACCATGGCTATCATGAATTACCTGGCGCCGGACATCGTCACCCTCGGTAACCATGAATTCGACTACGGGCTGCCGCACCTGCTATTTCTGGAAAAGATAGCCAATTTCCCCATCGTCAACGCCAACCTGTATATCAAGAAGTATCACAAGAGGCTGATGAAACCCTTCCATGTGATCAACAAGGCGGGGTTCGATATCCTGTTCACCGGTATTATCACCGAAAAAGTCATCGATGCCATCAAAAAAGACCAGCTCGTCGGCAGCTTTGTTAGTCTGGAAGACGCTAGCCGAGAGGTAGGGATCATCAGCAATGCTTACAAGAACGATGATATCGACCTCACCATCCTGTTGACCCATATTGGTTTCGAGTCTGATGTGGAACTGGCCAAGATGCTGCAGCCGGAATGGGGTGTGGATCTGATCATCGGAGGCCATTCCCATACCATCCTGGACACACCGGCCGAGGTCAACGGCGTCCTGATCGCCCAGGCCGGGGTGGGCACCGACCAGGTGGGGCGGTTCGATATTTTGGTTGATGATGATACCAATCGCATCGTCGAGTACAAATGGCAGCTTATTCCTATCGTGGAAGGCATCGCCGAACCGGACCAGGGTCTGGCTGAATACATCGATTCATTCAGGTCGGTGGTGGATCAAAAATATAACGCCGTTATCTGTAAATTCACCGAAAAAATGATACATCCGATGCGGGAAATCGAGACTCCGCTGGGCAACCTTTTTGCCGATGCTCTGGCCGAGATGGCCGAATGCGATGTGATGTTGGTAGGATCCGGGTCAATCCGAACCAAAGAACTCGGCCCGGTGGTTACCCTGAAAAGCTTCCGGGAAGCTTTTCCGTACCAGGATTTCTTGAAGCGTTTTACTGTGACAGGCGCGCAGCTTACCCGAATATTCAACCATATTATGCGCCCGGAAAACCGCAACGGTGAGGGTGAATGCTACCAGGTGAACGGCCGGATAAAAGCCGTCTACGATGATGGAAACCACCGTTTAGAAAGCCTGACCTACAACGGTTGGCCGGTCGAGGATGACGACCGCCTGTCGCTCGGTCTGATCGGCTACCACATCGCCAACTGTGATGCTTATCTTGATGTCAGCCTGGACGGACTTCAGGCGATAAGCCCGGGCAAGGTGATCTCAACCTCGGTGCCCGATGTGGTGGAAGAATACCTTAAAAACCACCAGAATATTGGGCGCAGGGTGGAAGGTCGGTTGACCTACACTTAGCTGGTATTGGATTTCCGGTTTAAAAAATCCCGGATTATCGCCAGTTGGTGCGGTTTATCAACGTCCATGCCGGTTTCGGGGTAGGGGCATACCAGCGCCCGGCCGGTAATCCCGAGCCGGGTTTTTACCCTTTGCTCCGTTTCGGCCAGGGTCAGGCGCCCCGTCAAAAACCGGAGGATCGTCCCAAAGCCGATGAGAGCCGCCTGCCGGAAAGGCTTTTTTCGGGCGACGATCAGTTTTCGCCAAGGACCGGTATCCCCATACAACAGCAGCGGCAAGCCGACCACGTGGATATCCCCGGCGCAGAACTCCAGGTCTCGCATCTTGAAATAGGTCCGCCGCGAGGTTGGAAAACGATTTTCCATGGCAACCCGGGCTACCAGGGTCAAGCACAGATCTGTCGGCTGTGCCATCACCGAAGCAATGATCCAGTCCACCATCTCGCCGGTGAGGGCCGGGATATCGCCCGAAACCCCGAGCACGTGGGTTGCTGCCGCATTTTTCGGCGCAATGTATTTAGCGCCGGCAAGCAGGTTGTCCAGCATTCCACCATTATCGGGGAGATAGACTATCGGCTTGGCGCAGGTCAATCCGTTAGCGTGATCGAAGCCAACGATGACGATAGATTCAACCGAAACCGCCTTGTTCAAGGCGTCCAGGACCCACTGCACCATCGGGCGGCCGTTGATGTCCAGCAGGCACTTTGACTGGGAACGCCCCTTGACATAGAGCGGGTCTCCAGGCTGGAGCATTCCACCAGCGGTAACTACGGCGTGCATTGGGTTTCTTTCATAACTCTTGAAGCGTCGGGTGCCAGCCTAAACGCTCGATCCAATCGCTATACTCCCCAAGTTCCAGCGCTTTCCCTCGCCCGGATACCGCCACAAGCGCTGCTTCGAAAAGATTGGCGCCAAAGGAGCGACCATCGAATAACGGGGTAGTGGTAACGAGGTACTTGACGCCGCACTTCCGGAAAAAGGCGGCGTCCTCCGGAGTTGTAGTATTGGTGACCACGATTTTACCGTTCATCCTCATCGGCAGGTGGCGCTTGATATAGTGGCAGTCTCCGGCGATGACCGTGGCCCATTCGAACAATTTCCGATGTCCTGGTTGCCACTCTTCCTGTTTCCGACCGGTGGGATAGACCCATT
>CAZGRY010000023.1:9619-18967 GCA_964528105.1 uncultured Dehalogenimonas sp. | reverse complement strand
CCGACGGGCAGATAGTTGATGACCACGTCGACCTTCTTGGCCTTCAGGATGCCGACGATATCGGCGGTCGGGCCGGGCGCCTTCTCGATGATCTGGGAAAGGTACTTGCCCAAGCCATCATGGGTCATGCCGCGCTCGACCTTGACGCCGGACAGCGGGACGTCAGTAAATTTAAAGGTGTTGTTGGGGGTGGTGAAGATAGCCTCGGACAGGTCCTTCCCCACCTTATTCTTGTCTATGTCGAAGGCGGCCACGAACTCAATATCAGAGACATGGTAGCCGCCCAAATTGACGTGCATCAGGCCGGGTACAAACTCGGTTTCCTTGGCTTTGCGGTAGTAATAAACACCTTGAATGAAAGATGAAGCGCAATTGCCCACACCGATGATAGCGACGTTAATCTTGCCCAAGTGTTGAGGACTCCTTTCTAAATTTCCGACCGATTAGCTATGATTCAAGTTATGGAAGGTAATGCTTGTAATATCTGAATTTCAGCCCCATATCATTATCCATTGGCGGCGCATTGTCAAGATATTTAGCTATCAACCAACATTTGCGTAAGAACTTTTAATCGATAGTCCTCGGCTGCAGCATCAATTACCGCTAATAATTCCCCACCCGGCCGGTACAGCCGATAAGCGCATTTCCCTACGAGTTGTGACAGAACCTCGTCCGGCACCACGCCGTGGCTGATCTTTTCGGCAGCCTCATCATCGAGTTCGACCGAAGGCAGGTGGCTCAAGGCAAAATCGATGGGCAACAAAGCTGTTTCGACATCGGTGGCGGATTGGAGAGAATCGAGGTGGATACCAATCTTTATGTCAAATTCCCCATATCGGGTGCGCCTTAACGATTTCAGGTGCGCCCCTACCTTGAGGTTCTGCCCCAGGTCACGGGCGATTGAGCGAATATAAGTGCCGGAGCCGCACTCGACGTCGATTGTGACCAGGGGCGACGAGTACTCGATGAGGTCAAGGCAGTAGATGGTGACCGCCCTGGGTTTAATCTCCACCGTCTCGCCGCGGCGGGCCAGTTCGTACAGCGGCGTTCCGTTTCGCTTGATGGCGGAATACATCGGCGGCACCTGCTCGATAACGCCGATGAATGGTTTCAAAGCGGTTTCGACAGCCTGCCGGTCGATATTCGAAGCATCGGCGCTGAAGATGACTTTGCCCTCAGCGTCCAGGGTATCGGTCTCCACGCCGAGTTCCATGACGGCCCGATAGGTTTTGGAAACCTGGTGTAGGAATTCGACGGTACGCGCGGCCTGGCCGAAAGCCACGGGCAGGACGCCGGTGGCGAGAGGGTCAAGGGTTCCTGCGTGGCCGATATGGCGCTGTCCGGTAAGACGTTTCAGCCGGGCGATGACGCCATAGGAGGTAATGCCCGGGGGTTTATCGATGTTTAACCAACCGTCGAGACGCATTTATGCCTCAAATCCCAAGGTACAAGAAACAATAATCAAACAATCTCCAATAACCAAATTCAAATAACCAAATTTTGGGATAATGGTGATTGAGATTTGGGATTTGTTTGGAACTGGGAGCTTGGTTATTGGTTATTCCGGCAACTGGGAGTCGGCGGCCTTAGCCTGGTCGATGAGCTGGTTGAGGCGGGCGCCGCGTTCGATAGAATCATCCCAGTAGAAGCCGACCTCCGGGACGTAGCGCATGGTGAGTACCTTGCCCAATTCGCCGCGGAAAAAGCCTGCCGCATCATTCAATGCTTTCAAGATTTCGTCCTTGCTCTCGCTCCCGGCCAGGTGGCTGACGTAAACCTTGGCGAATTTCAGATCGGAACCGGTCTCCACCGCAGTAACCGATATGACGCCTGACAGGCGGGGATCATTCACCTCGCGCTGCAACAGGTCGCTTATCACCTTGCGGATAAGTTGGTTAACCCGCTCGATGCGGTAGCTCATCCGCTCTTTTCCTTGCGTACGAACTCCATGACGTCGCCGACTTGGAAATCGTTAAACGTTTCCAGCCCGACGCCGCACTCAAAGCCGGCCGCGACCTCGCGGACATCGTCCTTAAAGCGCCGCAGCGAGATGATGGCGCTTTCGCCCAGCTGGGTAGCGCCGCGCATCACGCGGACGCGGGAACCCCGGGCCGCCTTGCCTTCGAGGACGTAGACGCCGGCTACCTTAACCTTCTTGCCGGCCGGGAAGACGGCGCGGACCTCGGCGCGGCCTTCGACGACTTCAACAATCTCGGGTTCGATCAGACCTTTGAGGGCCATGTCCACTTCCTCGATGAGGTTGTAGATGATGTCGTAACGCCTGATATCAACCTTCTCAGTTTCGGCCAGTCTCTGGGCGCCGGCTTCGACGCCGGTGGAGAAGCCGATGACCAGGCCGTGGGAGGCGATCGCCAGCATGACGTCGTTTTCGGTGATGTTGCCGGGGCCGGCGTGAATGATGTGGACGGTTAGTTTATCCGTCGCCAGTTTTTCCAGCGAGGTGCGGATAGGTTCGATTGAGCCCTGAACGTCGGTCTTCAAAATAATGTTGAGCTCTTTGACCTTGCCGGCGGCGATCTGGTCATGCAGGCTGGCCAAGCTGACGGCGGCCGGTTTCTTGACCGTGCGCTCGGAGATGATCTGGCGCGCCTGGCGCTCCGAATCGACGGCGGAGAAGGTGTCGCCGACGCCGGGAACGGACGGCAGGCCGAGGATCGCCACCGGAGTGGACGGGTCTGCCTTGCGCAGATGCTTGCCCTGGTCGTTGAACATGGCCTTGACCTTGCCAAAGATGTCGCCGACGACAATGGTGTCGCCGATCTTGAGCGAACCATTCTGCACCAGCATCGTGGCCATGGCGCCGCGGCTCTTATCCATCTCGGCTTCGATAACGACGCCGGTGGCCGGGGCGTTGGGATCGGCGTGAAGATCTTCCATCTCGGCGACGAGGAGCAGGTTCTCCAGCAATTCGTCGATGCCCTTTCTTTCCTTGGCCGAGGTACCGACGGCGATAGTGTCGCCGCCCCAGTCCTCGACCACCAGGCCATGGTCGGCCAGCTGCTGCTTGACCCGGTCGGGGTTGGCGGAGGGTTTATCGATCTTGTTTATGGCAACGACAATGGGCACGCCGGCGGCGCGGGCGTGGTCGATGGCTTCCAGCGTCTGCGGCATGATACCGTCGTCCGCGGCCACTACCAGTACGGTGATGTCGGTGGCGCGGGCGCCCCTGGCGCGCATGGCGGTAAAGGCCTCATGACCCGGGGTATCGAGGAACGTGATCTTCTGGCCCTTGACCTCCACCTGGTAGGCGCCGATATGCTGGGTGATGCCTCCGGCCTCGCTCTCCATGACGTGAGTCTGGCGGATAGCGTCTAACAGGCGGGTCTTGCCGTGGTCGACGTGGCCCATGATGGTGACCACCGGCGGCCTGAGGGGCAGGTTCTTGGTCTCTTCATGTTCCGGTTTCTTGCGCTTGGCGGCGGCGCGTACAGCCTGGGGCTTGGCCTCGATGCCGAAATCGGTGGCGATGCGGGCCGCGGCTTCATAATTGATGACCTCGTTGATGTTAGCCATCATGCCATTGCGCATCAGTTGCTTGATAACTTCGATGGGGTTCTGGCGAAGGGTTTGGGCCAGTTGCCGCACGCTGATAGCCGCCGGCAGTTCAACTGCTTTGGCGGACAGAGGCGCCCGGGATGAGACCTCTTTACGTTCCTCAGACAACGGCGTGCTCCTTGATAAATTCGCCGAGGCTATTTTTCAGATTTTCCCGGTCGCCCGGGCTGAGTTTAACCTTGAGCGTGTGCTCGATCTGGTTGCCTTTGATGGCTGCATTCAAACAGGCGGCCTCCCGGCAGAGATAAGTCCCGCGCCCGGGCAGCCTGCCGGTGGGGTCCAGGACCACCCGGCCTTCGGGTGTCCTCACGACGCGCAGCAGCCCCCGCTTGCCGCCGATAGTACGGCAGGCGACACAGGTGCGCTGGGGCGCTTTTTTAGTCGTATTCATCCGTATCAAACTCGCCGGCGCCGCTTCGCTTCTTCTTGCCCTTGCCGGTCTCGTCGTCTTTGCCTTTTTTCTTTTTCTTATCCACCCGGCTGTCGCCGGAACGGCCCAGGATATCCTCGGCGAAACGGACGCCTGACTTGCTGCCTACGGCCACCGGGGCGCGCTCAGGCACATTAAGCGACAGTTTGAGACCGACTTCTTCTTCGACCGGGGCGGCGGCTACAGCCACCGGTGTGGGGATGACCACGGGGACGACGACCGGCGGCGCGACAGGCACTACGGCCGGTTTTTCGGGTTTTTCGACGGCTTTAACGACCGGACGCTCGGCAGGCTTCTCCGGGGCTTTCTCGACGGCCTTTTCCGGGGACTTCTGAGGCGCGGCAGCGACGGGTTCCGGCGCCTTGGCCACCGGGACTTCCACCGGTGCCGGCGGGTGAGCCGCTTCATATTCGGTAACGCTCTTAATATCGATGCGCCAGCCAGTCAGTTTTACCGCCAGGCGGACGTTCTGGCCTTCCTTGCCGATAGCCAGGCTCTGCTGCCGGTCCGGGATGACGGCGGTGGCTGATTTATCGGTCTCGTTGGTAATAACCCTGACCACCTGAGCCGGCGACAGGGCGTTGGCGATAAAGACCGCCGAATCGGCGTTCCAGGCGACGACGTCGATTTTTTCGCCAGACAGCTCGGAAACGATATTCTGGATGCGGATGCCCCGCAGGCCGACGCAGCAGCCCACCGGGTCAATGCCGGACTGGCGGGCGGCGACAGCCACTTTGCTCCGGGCGCCGGCTTCGCGGGCCACGGACTTGAGCTCCACCATACCATTGAAAATCTCCGGGATTTCCATCTCGAAGAGGCGCCGCAACAAGCCGGGATGCGAGCGGGACAGTATTACCGTCGGACCCTTGATGCCCTTGGCAACCTCGACGAGGTAAGCCCTGATACGCTGGCCGGGGCGGTACCTCTCGGTGTAGACCTGCTCCTGGAGTGGCATGACCGCTTCAGCGCGGCCAAGATCGACGATGATCTGTTTGGGTTCCACCCGCTGGATGACGCCGGAGACGATATCACCGGCCTTGCCGGCGTATTCGTCGACGATCGCGGTGTTTTCCGCCTCGTGCAAGCGCTGCAGAATAACCTGCTTAGCCGTTTGGGCGGCGATGCGGCCAGCGTCGGCGGGAGTGGCTTCAACAATGACCGGTTCTCCCATCTGGATGCTGGGTTGAACCTTCTTAGCCTCGGCCAGGGTGATCTCCTTGCGGGGATCCTAAACCTTCTCGACGACCGTCTTTTCGGCCCAAACCTTGACACGGCCGGTGGCCGGATCGATCTTGGCCTGGATATTCTGATTGGGGGCAAAACTCTCCTTGCGGTAGGCGGAAACGAGTGCCGCCTCAACCGCCGCCAAAACTACCTCTTTGGAGAGGTTTTTTTCAGCGGAGAGTTGAGTGATAGCGAGCATAAAGTCGCTCTTCATCTCGTATTGCTCCCTCCTTATTTCTTATTACAATAAAAAAGTGGGCTTTAACCCACTTCACAGGTTCTCTTCAACTAATCCAGAATTATATCACGCTCAAATAGCGAATGCAATAGAGGTGAGCCTTTCCAACCAGAATCAGGGCTATTCTTTCCGATCGAAAACGCCCATATCGGTCTTGAGGCTGGTAAACCACTCGGCATCTCATTACCCGTTTGACACTCTCGGTTAGTAAAGCTAACATAGACCGCGATGCTTGCCCGCGTGATGACCTGCGCCCTACTCGGCCTCGAAGGCACCATCGTCGAGGTTGAGGTCGATATTGCCCCGGGACTGCCCAATTTCTTCGTCGTCGGCCTGCCCGACACCGCTATTCAGGAAGCCCGCGAGCGGGTACGCTACGCCGTCCGCAACTCCGGCTTTTTCTTCCCGATGAAGCGGGTGGTGGCCAGTTTAGCCCCAGCCGATTTCAAGAAGACCGGCCCAGCCTATGACCTGCCCATTGCTCTGGGCATCATCATGAGCTCGGGACAGCTTTCGGCCGACGTCTCCAATCTCATATTTCTCGGTGAGTTGTCGCTCGAGGGCAAACTAAGACACACCACCGGCATTTTGCCGATGGTTGCCCTAGCCCATCAGAAAGGTTTTAACCGCATCGTCGTCCCCGCCGAGGATGCCCTTGAGGCCTCCATGGTGGACGGCGTGGAGATCATCCCCATCGAGAGCCTGGCCCAACTGGCGTCGTTCCTATCCGGCGAGATCGAGGCACCGACCTGCCCGGCGCGTCCTGCCGAAGACAGTGAGAACAGGTCTGCCAAAGGCGTGGATATGACCTTCATCAAGGGACAAGAACACGTCAAGCGCGCCCTTGAAGTGGCTGCCGCCGGCGCCCACAACGTCGTCATGTCAGGGCCACCCGGCTCCGGAAAGACGATGCTGGCGCGGGCGCTGACCACCATCCTGCCGCCCCTGACCAACGAAGAATCCCTGGAAGTGACCAAAATCATGAGCGTCGCAGGATGTCTCCGGCCGGGCACCGCCCTAGTCCGTGAGCGGCCCTTCCGCTCCCCCCATTACACTACGTCGGCCGCCGGCCTGGTCGGTGGCGGCCACTGGCCGCGGCCGGGAGAGATCACCCTGTCGCACCGCGGCGTCCTGTTCCTGGACGAACTGCCGGAGTTCGGCCACAACATGCTGGAGGTGCTCCGGGCGCCGCTGGAAGACCGGGTGGTCACCATCTCCCGTTCGCAGGGCTCTGTAACCTTCCCCGCTAATTTCATGCTGGTCGGCGCCATGAACCCCTGTCCCTGCGGCTATTACGGAGATAACCTGAAGGAATGCCGCTGCCCGCCGGTTTCTATTACCCGCTACCAGGCCAGGCTGTCCGGACCGTTCATCGACCGGGTGGATATCTTCATCGACGTGCCGAGGGTGGATTTCGATAAGCTCTCCGGCGAGCATCACGGCGAGACCTCGGCCGCTATCGCCGAAAGGGTTAGCCGGGCGCGGCAGGTTCAGACCACTCGCTTCAAGGGCACTCGGCTCAACGCAAACAATGACATGGCGGCGCCAGAGATAAAAAAGTACTGCGCCCTGGAGCCGCCGGCCGAAAGTCTGCTGCGGACGGCCCTGCGCCAGCTGTCGCTGTCGGCGCGCGCTTTCCACCGCACCCTGAAGCTGGGGCGCACCATCGCCGACCTGGACGGAAGCGATCTCATCCGCGCCCACCACATGGCCGAGGCTTTGCAGTACCGGCCGCGCCTCAGCGCCTAGGACTTGTAATGGACACGATAGTGGAAAAAAGAGATAAGGAACCCCAGCACTGGCTGGTCCGCAACGTTCGGCGTAATTTCATCGCCGGCCTGGCGGTCTTGGTACCAGCGGCGTTTGTCGTCATCGTCCTGGTATGGTTTTTCAACACCATCGACGGCATCCTGCAACCGATCATCACCATCTTCTTCGGTCGGCCTATCACCGGACTGGGCTTTGGGGTAACCATCATCCTGGTGTACCTGGCCGGAATCCTGGCCAGTAACATCGTCGGCCGCCGCGTGATCCAGTTCGGCGAGTGGCTGGTTGGTCGCCTGCCAGTGTTGCGCCAACTCTACAATGCCGCCAAGCAGGCCATGACCAGCATCGCCGGTGTTTCCAAGACCAAGGCGGCTTTCCGCGAGGTGGTGCTGGTGGAATACCCGCGTAAGGGCCTCCGGACAATCGGCTTCATTACCAGCGAGATCCTTGACGCTGACGGGGGCAAACTTATTACCGTTTATCTGCCGACGACACCGGTGCCGACTTCCGGCTGGCTTATCCTGGTGACCGAAGACCAGATCACTCGCACCGGCATCCCGGTGGATACGGCGATGAAAATGGTCATTTCCGGCGGTATCGCCTCACCGCCTGAGTTAGATGCCCGTATTGGTGGACCGGCTGTGGAGCGGTTAGGCTCCGAACCAGACCCAGAAGCCAAGAATTAGCACGCCGACGGCGATGCAAATCCAGCCGCCGATCTTGAGCGACCCCGGTTCCGGCCGTTCCGGGTTATGGGTGATGAATTCGCGCAGGTCGCGCTTTCGAGATAGCCGGTCGTAATAGTATCTTTCTTCGCCCACGCCGCTGAGAATCATCACGACCCCGGCAACCAGGAAAAGAAGCCCGACGATAAGGATGATAGCGCCTTGTCCCGTCACTGCCGGCCTCCTTTTCGTTGATTCCGCCGCACGCGGTTTCTAATGATTACTTTCAGGGAATTATAGGTTGTTGCCCCGTGGTTATCAAGACTCAGTTTTTACCCGCGTTAAAACGCAAAAGGAGGAAGCCCTTCAACTAAGGGCTTCCTCCAGAGCTTCTAACTTTCCCGGTATTACTTAACTTCGACGGTAGCGCCGACGGCCTCGAGCTTGGCCTTGGCGGCAGCCGCCTCATCCCTGCTGATGGCTTCCTTGACGGCTTTGGGAGCGGCTTCGACCAGGTCCTTAGACTCTTTGAGACCGAGGCTGGTCAGTTCGCGGACGACGCGGATGACATTGATCTTGTTGGCGCCGATGTCCTTCAGAATGACATCGAACTCAGTCTTCTCCTCAACGGGAGCGGCAGCAGCAGCGCCGCCGGCAGCCGGGGCAGCCGCAGCCATCATCGGGACAGCCGCGCTGACACCGAATTTCTCTTCGATGCCTTTTTTGAGTTCAGCAACTTCAAAGAGGGTCATCTTTTCGATTAACGCCAGGGCTTCAGTTACGTTGGACATGATATTCTCCTTACCTATAATCTAATTATTTATTTGGCTTCTAATTGCTTGATTCTGGCATCCATGGCGGCTACCAACCCGGCAGCCGGAGCGTTTAGTACGCCGACCAGACCGTACAACGGGCCTTGCAAAGCACCCAACAATTGAGCGACGATTACCTTTTTTGGCGGCATCTTTGACAGTTCCGTTACTTGGCCGATGGTCATCGGCCGGTCTCCGAGGAAACCGCCGGCGATGGTCATGTTAGATTTCGAGGCGATAATGTGATCGAGTATCAACTTGGCCGGGGCGGCGACGTCTTCGCCGAAACCGTAGGCCATGGCGATGGGACCATCAAACACGTTCTCAACTTCGGCTTTGTTGGCTCCGCCGGCGGCCCTCCGTGCCAGGGTGTTTTTAACCACCTTCAGGCCCATTTTGTTATTGCGCAGCTTAACCCTAAGGGCGTTCAGTTCTGCGGTTTTGATACCGCGGTAGTTGGTGATGATGGCGACGTTGGACTCGCCGATGATCTTCTGCAGTTCATCGATGTTCTGGCTCTTCTTGAGCCGAACTTTGGCATTTGTCATTGTTATATCACCCCTTTCAATTAAAAAGTCCTTGCGCCAAGCGCAAGGACTCAAGATCAAACCTCATTAAGGTTCTCAAAGTTTCCTC
>CAZGRY010000023.1:0-9609 GCA_964528105.1 uncultured Dehalogenimonas sp. | reverse complement strand
AGGCTGGCATTCATTAAGTCCCGATAAAATCGGGACACCGGCTGTCTCAGGATATTCAGTTTTCGGAAGCTATGTTAACACCAAGCGCCTGAGGGCGCAAACCTTCGAGTCAATATTGTATTAGCCGCCGCCGAGAGCCATTGTCGGCCGTAGGTCCAGCTTGAACCCGGGTCCCATGGTCGTGGCGATACAAACGCTCTTTATGTATTGTCCCTTGGCACCGGGCGGCTTGGCCCGGATGATGGCTTCCATAAGCGAGGTCAAGTTCTGCATCAGGCCGGCTTCGTCGAAGCTGGCTTTGCCCAACACGGTATGGATGATGGCGCTACGGTCAAGCTTGAACTCGACGCGGCCCATTCGGGCTTCCTTGATAGTTTTCGGCAGGTCACCTGCGGCGACCACCGTGCCGGCCTTGGGGTTGGGCATCAATCCTTTGCGGCCAAGCACCTTGCCCAGTTTACCGACCTTAGCCATCATGTCCGGCGTGGCGATGGCCATGTCGAACTCAGTCCAACCTTCGTTGATCTTGGCGATAAGATCGTCTGCGCCGACGAAATCGGATCCGGCGTCACGGGCGATTTTTTCGGCGTCGCCCTGGGCGAACACCAACACCCGAACCTTTTTGCCCAGGCCGGCGGGCATCAGGGCTACGCCTCGTACCACCTGGGTCGAGTTGCGCGGATCAAGGCCCATCCGGAGGTGAACTTCAACCGTCTCGTCGAATTTGCAGGTCGCGGCCTTTTTGGCCAGGGTGATAGCCTCGGCCGGAGTGTACTCCTTGCCGTCTTCTACCAGTTTTTCCGCTGCTTCAAAACGCTTGCCATGATCAACCATATTACTCTACCTTTATCCCCATACTTCGGGCCGAACCTTCGATGATGCGCTCGGCGCCGGCCAAATCCACAGCGTTCAAATCCTTCATCTTCAGGGCGGCGATCTCCTTGAGTTTGGCCCGCGGCAGAACCGGGGCGGTATTGTGGCCGGGATTACCGGCGCCCTTGTCAATGCCCAGGGCTTTCTTCAGGAGGTCGGCGGCGGGCGGGGTCTTGGTGATGAAGGTGAAGGAACGGTCGTCATAGATAGTGATCTCCACCGGCACCACGGTTCCCGCCATCGATGCGGTTTTTTCGTTATATTCCTTGCAGAAGCCCATGATGTTAACGCCGTGCTGGCCCAGTGCCGGGCCGATCGGCGGTGCCGGGTTGGCCTTGCCGGCCGGTATCTGCAGTTTGACGATTGCTTTGATTTTCTTAGCCAATTAAATCTCCCTCAGGCGAAGCTTAGAGCTTCTCGACCTGTAAAAAGTCCAACTCCACCGGAGTTTCCCGGCCGAAGAGCGATAATAGTACCTTGATCTTGCCCTTCTCGGTATTCACTTCGTCGATAACGCCGATAAAATCAATGAACGGCCCGTCGATAACCCGCACACTCTGACCCTTCTTGAAGCCGACCTTGACCCGCGGCGCCTCGGCTTCCATCTGGGCGATGATGCGGATGACCTCGTGGTCCTGGAGCGGTGTCGGCTTGCCGGCGGTGCCGACAAACCCGGTGACCCCGGGTGTGTTGCGGACGATCTGCCAGTTGCGGTCGTTCATCGCCATTTGCACAATGACGTAGCCGGGCAGGATCTTGCGCCGAATGCTACGCCGCTGCCCGTTCTTGACCTCCACCTCTTCTTCGGTGGGGACCTCGACGCGCCCGATCTCCTCACCCAAGTCAAGGGTTTGGATCCGTTCGCCCAAGTTTTTCTTCACCCGTTCCTCATGACCGGAATAGGTGTGAACGACATACCACTTTTTATTGTTTTCGCTCAATTCCATACCTTCGTGGCGCCGGTTGCCCGCTCTATTTCAGCAGGAACTGGTCGACCAGAAACGACAGCCCGAAGTCCAGGGCGCCCAGCACCAAACCAACACTAAAAGACACCACCAGCACCATCACTGTCAGTTTGCGTATCTCTTCGCCGGTGGGCCAGTTGACCTTCTTCAGTTCGGCAATAATGTTGCCGAAGAAACTAGATCTGGCGGGTGCCACTGGCTTGGTGGGAGCCGCCGGCTTGACCGCCGGCGGCTTAACAATAGCTTTTTCCATAGTATTAAAGTCGCCCTCGCGGCGTTACTTCGTCTCCTTGAACATCCGGTGCGTCCGGCAGCGGGGACAATACTTTTTGATCTCCAGGCGCCGCGCATCGTTGCGTTTGTTCTTGGATGAGGTATAGACCCTCTCGCTGCACTCGGTGCAAGCGAAGGTGACGACAATCCTGTTTTCCGTTTTAGCCATATTACTCCAGAATCGTGGAAATAGCGCCGGCGCCTACGGTGCGTCCGCCTTCGCGAATCGCGAAGCGCAGACCGGCTTCCATGGCCACCGGGTAGATCAGGCTGATTTTCATCTTGATGTTATCGCCGGGCATAACCATTTCAACGCCTTCAGGCAACTCGATGTTGCCAGTAACATCGGTGGTGCCGATGTAGAACTGAGGCTTGTAGCCGTTGAAGAACGGAGTGTGGCGGCCGCCCTCTTCTTTGGAGAGGACATAGACTTCGGCCTCGGCCCTGGTGTGGGGCTTGATCGAACCTGGCTTGGCCAGAACCTGGCCGCGCTCGATATCTTCGCGCTCAATACCGCGCAGCAACAGGCCGACGGCATCGCCAGGTTCGGCATAGTCCAGTAGCTTGTGGAACATTTCGACGCCGGTGACCACGACCTTGCGGATATCATGGTGCAGGCCGACGATCTCGACTTCTTCGCCTACCTTGACGGTGCCGCGATCGACGCGGCCGGTGGCCACGGTACCGCGGCCCTTGATGGAGAAGACGTCTTCAATCTGCATCAGGAACGGCTTGTCCTTCGGGCGCTCCGGCAGCGGGATGAAGTTATCAACGGCATCCATGAGATTCATGATCTTGCCACACCACTGGCATTCCCTCTTGCCGCAGGCGCATTCCAAGGCCCTGACGGCGGCCACGCGCACTACCGGGGTATCATCGCCCGGGTACTTGTATTTATTCAGGAGTTCGCGGACTTCCATTTCGACGAGTTCCAGGAGTTCCTCGTCTTCCATGACGTCGACCTTGTTCAGGGCGACGACGATAGCCGGCACCCGTACCTGGCGGGCTAGAAGCACATGCTCGCGGGTCTGGGGCATCGGTCCGTCCGGAGCGGACACGACCAGAATGGCGCCGTCCATCTGAGCGGCGCCGGTGATCATGTTCTTCACATAGTCAGCATGGCCGGGGCAGTCGATGTGCGCATAGTGCCGCTTGGCCGTCTGGTACTCGACGTGCGAGATAGAGATGGTCATGCCGCGGGCTTTCTCTTCCGGCGCGTTGTCGATGGAGTCGAAACTGCGCTTCTCGGCCAGGCCGGCAGCCGCCAGAACGGTAGTGATGGAGGCGGTCAGCGTGGTCTTGCCGTGGTCGACATGCCCGATGGTGCCGACGTTGACGTGCGGTTTAGAGCGGTCAAACTTCTGTTTAGCCATGGTATCCTTTTATCTCCCTTATTAATTTTTCATCTGGAGCCCACAATCGGATTCGAACCGATGACCCCGTTCTTACCAAGAACGTGCTCTACCAACTGAGCTATGTGGGCAACCCTGATATTATAGGTTACCTATTTAAAGTTGTCCAGCAAGTAAAGCCAAAATCTGGAGAGGACTGGATTCGAACCAGTGAAGCCCTTTCGAGCGGCAGTTTTACAGACTGCTCCGATTAGCCACTCCGGCACCTCTCCATGTGTTGAGACAAGCCCGAGAGGGGAGTCGAACCCACTAACCTACCGATTACAAGTCGGTTGCGCTGCCATTGCGCCACTCGGGCAGAAGCTGGTTACGCTGACAAAGCACCAGTTCCTGCTTTCAAACAGAAAGACATTATACGTAAACTGGCGCAGTTAAGTCAAGGCTCTAAAGGCAATCGCCGATCGCGGGGGTACAATCAGGCTAAGAATGGAAATTTCTCTACCAGGGTATCTCGACCCGCCGGAACGCCTCGGCTAATAAGAATTCTTCACCCTCGGCCGCCGCCGAGGCCCGCGCCTTGAGGCGGTCTAACCGCTGGAAAAAGTCGGCTTCCACCTGGCTCTTGTGGCATTTAATGGCATCAATCTTCTGGTTGAAGGTGCCGGTGATGTCCGATTTGTAGTTGGCGTCATCCGCCCCGGCCAGCCAAACCTCGTTTACCTTGTGCGGCTCCAAACCCCTGGCTAACAGGTCGGGGTAGGCCATGTGGTCGCGGGCGTAGGGGAAGACGGCATCCATGGCCGCCTCGCCGCATTGCCGGTGATCTCGGTGCCACCAGATGTAGCGCTGATAAGGCGAATGAGTGATAACCAAGTCCGGCCGGTACTCACGGATTAGTTGTACCAGTTCCTTACGTAGTCGGGCATCGGCTTCGAGGGCCTGATCGGGATGACCGAGGAAAATGACGTCTGTAACGCCCAGTACCGTCGCTGCCGCCCGTTGCTCCGCCATGCGGATTTCCACCAGGCGAGCCGGGGTCATCGCCCGATCGGCGGAGCCCTTATCACCTGCCGTGCAAATCACGTAGACCACCCGCCTACCTTCTTTTACCAGACGGGCGATAGTAGCCCCTGAGGAAAACTCAGGGTCATCCGGATGGGCCATGATGACCAGGACGTCGGCCTTAGCCAAGCTTTCCGATTCCGGCGGTGGTCTTGGACACAACGTTTCGATAGACGTTCTCCATTTTCTCGGCTACAGCATTCCACCCGAAATGAACCACGCTCTCATGCAGGGCGTCTCGGTCAACGGCGGAACCGGTCAGCCAGCGGGCGAGCGCCCGTGCCAGCGCCCCGGGTTCATTCCCGACGACGACACTGCCGGAAAGGCCTTCCCTTATAATTAAACGGGCGGCGCCGACATCCGTGGAGACCACCGGTGTGCCACAAGCGACAGCCTCAAGAGCCACCATGCCGAAGGTCTCCGAATATGAAGGCACCGCCACCACATCAGCGGCGGAATAATAATGCGGCAGTTCCGGCTGCGGTACTGCGCCAATGAAATCGACGCGATCGGCGATATCCAGTTTAACAGTGAGTTGTTTCAACCGCTCCAGGGCGGCACGGGAATACTCGTCGCCACCAATAACGATCAACCGGCAGTCCGGGATTTCGATCAGGTTCACGGCCTCAACCAGCCGGTCAATACCCTTTAATTTATCGAGCCGGCCGACAAATAGAATCGTAGGAACATCTGGCAGATCCAACCCGGCGCGAACTTCTGTTTTACTTAAAGGTTGAAACAGTTCTAAATTGACGCCGCAGGGCACAACGGATATTTTTCCGTCATCGCAGCGGTGATGATGCCGGATGGCAGCCTTTTCGCTTTCGGTACCTGCGGTCAGATGCTGACACCCGGCGGCGATGTCCATCTCAGTCAACAGCCTAATGGCTGGTTCGCCTTCACCCAAACCGAGTTCGTCTTTGGCCGCGCCGATGGTATGGAAGCCAAAGATCTGCGGCACGTCCCATTCGTTTGAAAGCTTAAGACCAACCTCGCCGGACAGCCAGTAATGGCTGTGGAGGAGGTCATACTCCGCGCCGTCTACCAGCCTGAACGCTTCAAGGTTGTCGTGAAACTCGCGAAGATGGTTGTATTGGGTCAGCTTGCCCATTTCTTCTACAGCCCCGGCGCGGATATGGATGAGCCGCGCACCGGGCGAAAGATACTCCGACTGAGCGTCTCGCGGGTCATGAGCGCGGGTATAAATATCGATGGTATGTCCGCGGCGGCCGAGGGCGGCGGCGAGTTCCCGGATGTAGACGTTCATGCCACCGGTGTCCCGTCCGCCAGGCTGCCCGATAGGGCACGAATGGACGGATAGCATGGCGATCCGCAGCTTTTCGTTCATGTGCCAAGCCCGATCACGGCGCGCATTATCGGCATTTCGATACCGCCAAGGTGGTATTTGTAGACCTCTGCGCCCTTAAGATAATCGTATCTCCGCATTTTTTGTTCGATGGCGTCTTTAATTGAATAGACTTTCGATAACAGACCGACGGACAAAGCTGAATACTGCGGGTCGTAGCCACTATTATAAAGATATCTCGTTCCATTATAGTCGAAACACATAATACTGGCTACAATCGTCTCTCCCAACCGCAGGTGGCCGAAGCGCAGCAACCCGGCTTGTTGCATTGCATTAGCAACGTTTTTAAAGAATCCTTCCATTTGCCCGGTCATGAACTCAGCTTTGTCCGCCCGGCTGACGCGTAGCAAGCGGATGAGCGTCGAGAGGTCTTTTTCTACGTTTTCTGATGGCATTATGTCTAATCGCACAGTGCCCGCTTCATCCAACCGCCGCATCTTGCGCCCGATCTCGTGACGCTGGTGCGTGGTCAGCGACAGCAGATATTCCTGCCAGCCGCTGGGCAACGCCATATCCAATGTGACGTCGGCATCGGTGACCTCGGTGGGATGACCGTTTGATTTGGCCGTGGGAACCAGGTGTTTTATGGCGGTCGAATCCGGCCGCAGTGATTCTAATTCGAGCTTTTCGACCTTAGAGTTTTTAAGGTCGTCAAGAATAGCCGTGAAATACTTGGCTTCAGCCCCCGGTACAACCATGAAATCGAGGTAGTCGCAGACGTCGGCGTTACCAATGAACCGGGCGGTGCCATCGGTAATTCTCAATGGAGCGATGCCAATGGTTTCACCATCGCTGGCGACAGCGCCCAGATGTAGGGTGTCGGTCCCTCCAAAACTCTCCCACCACGCTTCCAGCCATTCAGGAAGTACAAAGGGATGCGGCGCTGTTATCTTCTCCCGGAAGGTGAGCCAATTTGCCTTGAGTTCGTCGAATGTCATCGGTGTGAAGGTAGTCGACATATGTTTAAAGGATAACATGCCGAACGTTTGAAGCCAAGTTATTGGCGAAGTATTGACTTACAAGTTGCGTGTTATGCAAATCAGCGCATGTATCTAAACAGCTTGAGCCAAGTAGCCATTGAAAGTGTAGTCAATCCCCCGCCAGGCGTACCCCCCGGTAAAGGTCTAGCTCGCCGGGTAATATCCCCACTATTCGCCCCGGTCTACGGCCAGGAGGGCTTATACAGCAGGCAAGCCACGAAATGGCCATCGCCGCAGTCATTGAGCAGCGGTACGACGGTGGAGCAAGAGTCGAAAGCCCTGGGGCAGCGCGGGTGGAAAACGCAGCCGGACGGCGGATTCAACGGGCTGGGCGGTTCACCCGGCAGTAAAATGACCTTACGCTTGGCCTCGACCTTTGGGTCCGGCACCGGCACAGCGGATAGCAGCGCCTGGGTGTAGGGGTGCAGCGGCCTCTCGTAGAGGGCGTCTCTCGGGGCGATCTCCATGATCTTCCCCAGGTACATTACCGCCACCCGGTGAGAGATATGGCGCACCACCGATAGATCGTGGGAGATAAACAAATAAGCCACGCCGAACTGCCGCTGCAGGTCGTCTAACAGGTTCAGCACCTGAGCCTGGATGGAGACGTCGAGTGCGGACAGCGGTTCATCACAGACGATGAATTCCGGCTGCAGCGCCAGAGCTCTGGCTACTCCCAGCCTTTGCCGCTGGCCGCCAGAGAACTCATGCGGGTAACGTTCGGCCATATAGGGCGCCAGCCCGACGATGTTTAACAGCTCGGCTACGCGGTCGCGGCACGCGTTCTTGGTAGAGCCGTGGAGGCGCATCGGTTCACTGATGATATCGTAGGCGGTAAATCGTGGGTTGAGCGATTCATAGGGGTCCTGGAAAATGACCTGCAGCTTGGGTCGTACCGGCCTGAGTTGCTTTTCGGAGAGTTCGGCCAGGTTCTGGCCTTTGAAAATAACCTCGCCTGACGTCGGCCGATGAAGCTGGAGAACGCATTTACCAACGGTAGTTTTACCGGAGCCAGATTCGCCGACCAAACCCAGGGTCTCGCCGTGGTGCACCGCGAAGGTGACGCCATCGACCGCCTTGAGTTCGGTCACTTTTTTCCGTAAGAAGCCCCCCGAGACTATCGGGAAGTACTTGGTCAGCCCGGTGACCTCAACTAGGACGTTGTCTTGCGCCAAGGCGTTTCCCCCTTGATAGCCACCAGGCAACTGGTGAAATGTCCCGGCGTCATCTCGACCATTTTGAAAATGCCGGAGGAGCACTCGTCGATACGGTAGGCACAGCGCGCCGCGAAGGCACAGCCGCTGGGCGGGCAAAGGAGGTCCGGCGGTTGGCCCTCGATGGAGCGCAGCCTGAGCTTGCGCGGTTCATCCAGACGCGGCACCGATCCTAAAAGCCCCACGGTGTAGGGATGCAGCGGGTTATGGAAAATATCGATAGCGGTCCCATGCTCAACCACACGGCCGGCATACATGACATACACCCGGTGGGCATAGCGGGCCACCACACCCAGGTTGTGGGTAATCAGGATCAGGGCGCTGTTCAGGTCTTTGACGATGCCCCGCAAAAGTTCCAGCAGTTGCGCCTGGATGGTGACGTCGACGGCTGTCGTCGGTTCATCGGCGATGACCAATTTCGGTTGGCACGAAATAGCCATGGCGATCATGACCCGCTGGCGCATGCCGCCGGAAAAATGGTGAGGGTAACGCTTCAGACGCTTGTCGGCCTGCGGAATGCCCACTTTCTGCAGCAGTTCAGCCGCCGCTACCAGCGCTTCCTTCTTGTTCATGCCGCGGTGCAGCATCAAAGATTCGGTCAGCTGACGCCCGACGTTCATCACCGGATTCAGCGAGGTCATCGGTTCCTGAAAGATCATCGACATCTTGCTGCCGCGGATCTTGCGCATCGCTTCTTTAGGCAGGCGCAGCAGATCGACGCCGTCGAAGAAGATATTCCCCGAAGCGATCTTGCCAGGCGGCTCGGCAATGAGGCGCATCACCGACAGCGAACTGACGGTTTTACCGCAGCCACTTTCGCCGACAAGCGCCACCAGTTCACCGCGATCGACATCAAAAGATACGTCGTTAACCGCGTGGACCACACCGTCCTGGGTGTGGAATTCAGTTACCAGGTGTTTAACTTCAAGCAGTGCCATAGTTTATCGCCTTAACCTCGGGTCCAGCGCGTCGCGCAAACCGTCGCCCAGGAAGGTGAAGGACAGCATGAGCAGGGCTAAGGCGACGGCAGGGAATATGACCAGGTGGGGATAGGCCGACACCATGTTATTGCCGTCAAGGAGCATGATGCCCCAGGACGGGGTGGGCGGCCGGACACCAATGCCAATGTAGGACAGCGCCGCCTCGGCAAAGATAGCCCGGGGCACGTTGAAGGTGATGGCCACGATGACCGGGCCCAGGGCGTTGGGTAAAAGGTGCCGCAGTGTGAGGTATGGCCCTGAAGCGCCCATAGAGCGGGCGGCGGTGACGAAGTCGCGCTGTTTCAGAGACAGTATCTGGCCGCGCACCAGGCGGGACACGCCGACCCAGGCTACCAACCCGATGGCCAAAAAGATCATGTAGATGCTGCCGCCGAAAATGCTGCGCAGTAGAATGATAAGCAGGATATCGGGGAAGGCGTACATGACGTCCACAAAACGCATCATCAGGTTGTCGGTCCGGCCGCCGATGGACGCCGCGAACGCGCCGTATGGCAAACCGATAAAGACCACGATCAACTGGGTG
>CAZGRY010000022.1:15138-19028 GCA_964528105.1 uncultured Dehalogenimonas sp. | reverse complement strand
ACCCCCAGGCCGCCACCGAAGTGGAACGGATAAACAAGGGTTTCAAGAGCGTACCGACGATAGTCTTCCCAGACGGCACAGTGATGGTCGAGCCATCAAACACCGAACTGGAGAAGAAATTAACCCCTCGAGCCTGACGGCCGCCTTGGCCACGGTTTACAGCCCGCCAGGGCCGATTCTTTGGCTTGTTCGAATCCAATAACCGTCCCCTAACATAATCTTCTCCGTACTCAATTCCGGGTTTATTCGTACACACCGCACCCGGATTTAATGCATTTTCCCGTTTCCTATACAGGCTGTTTTTATTAAGACTAGGCGGACTACCTCGCGATATTAGGTCTCCGTTACACGGTAATCAGGTACCTTCCCCAATTTCGCATGCCTATCGCGGCTGATACTATGAGTGTGTGCATCGGCAAGGTGTGAATAAATCGTCAGCCGGGCGGAAGGGGATAATAAATGCCTATCATGATCGGAGCATTGAGCGGATTAATGGACGGACTGGGCATCAGCCTGTTCTCCAAAGGGGATCTTGCGCTGGGCGCAGCCTGGTTTTTAACCGGGCTGGCGGTGGCTTTTTCCTTATATATGCGGGTCCGTGATGAACAAAAGGTGGCGGTGAAATCCGAGGTCAAACGAGACGATCGGTAGATCCGTTGGGATGGTCGGCCCGGTGTTTATCTATGCGTTTGCTGCCTGTACCAAAACTTAAAGGGGTTCGACGTTACGTAAGTTATACCGCGGAAATACGTAATACTACGAATGTGAATCACCCTCTTATCCGGTATAATTGATATCCGAAAAAGAGGGTGAATCATATGGAAACCGCAAAGAAGCAAAACCGGCTCGTGGCCTTCATAAAAAAAGAGTTCGTGGCCGGGTTGCTGTTCCTGGTTCCCTTCCTGGCGGCTGTCGTCATCCTGATGTGGGTTTTCAACACCATAGATGGATTCCTTCAACCGATCATTAAACTCATATTCGGTCGCGAGATTTTCGGCCTGGGACTCGCCTCTACCATCGTCCTGATCATGGCGACGGGGCTGATCCTTCATAACTACCTTGGCAGGGCCATTCTTAAATACGTCGACAAAGGCCTGCAGCATGTCCCCGTTTTTTCCCAGATCTACACAGGCGCCAAGCAAGTGATGACCTCGATCGGTGGCGCCAAAAACGCCGCCTTCAGGGAAGCCGTGCTCGTAGATTTCCCTCAGAAAGGCGTCAAATCCCTTGCCTTCATCACCAATGAAATGGAAGATGAAATCGGCGAGAAGATTTACGTCGTTTACGTGCCAGGTTCGCCGAACCCCACCTCCGGATTTCTCCAACTCCTGCGCGAACACCAGATCGTCCGGCCCGACCTGGCGGTAGACTGCGCCATGCGCATGATCGTCTCCTGCGGCATGGTTACGCCGGAAAAGTGCCGCAGCTTCGGTCTGTCGGATGGATACCAATCAGCCATCGGCACGCCCCAAACGTTGCCGACAGGCGGTGGGGAGCCGCAAGCCGTGCCGATTACACTCTCGGAGGTGGAGAAGTTGAAGGTCAGCTCGTGCAAGCTGGAGGAGCAGGAAAAGTTGAAACAGGCGGGTTGATTTACGTACCTGACCATCACTGAATTTACTGATTGGAGGAGGATGTTATGAAGTTGAAACACAATATCGGAACTCGGGACGGTCTCATCAGGGCAGTACTGGGCATCGGAATTTTTGTGTTGGCTAATTTAATCGGCGAAGGCCTCACAGATGGGATCCTCGAGGTCGCCGGCGCCATCCTGGTCCTGACCGCAGTGGTAGGCTACTGCCCAGTGTACTCCTTGTTTGGCATCTCGACCAGGAGGGCAGACGAATAGGCCGTTCGGAAATACCATTCTCAGTAACTAGCACGTTTTCAATCAACAAAATACCCCTTGCTTCAAGGGGTATTTTGTTCCCCACAGAGACCGGGTCGCAGTTTGGCAAGATGCGCCAATTTCCCGTATCATAGGACAGCACTTCAACTAGAAAGAGGAATAATGAGGCTGATCAAGAGTCTTTTAACGCTGCTGCCGCTGCTAACTCTGTTGGCGGTCGCGGGCTGCAGCGAGCCCAAGACCACCTATGCAGTCATTGAAACCAATTTGGGTTCGTTCAAGATCGAACTCTTCACCAAGGATGCCCCCAAGACAGTGGAAAATTTCATCTCGCTGACCAATAAAGGCTTCTTCAATCAAAGCGGCACGAATAAGATAATCTTTCATCGGATCATCAAGGACTTTATGGTTCAGACCGGCGATCCCGCCGGCACCGGAGCCGGAGGTCCGGGTTACACCATCGCCGACGAGCTGCCGGTCAAACGTCCTTATGATCCAGGGATCGTGGCCATGGCTAACACGGGTGCGCCAAACAGCGGCGGCAGCCAGTTCTTCATCTGCACCGGCCTCGACGCCAGGACCCTGGACCAGAACCCCAAGTACACCCAGTTCGGCCGGGTGATCGATGGCATGGAAATCGTCCAGAAGATCGCCGCGGCGCCGGTGGTCAACAGCGGCACTGGAGAAATCTCCAAGCCCGTCGACCCGGCACCCTTTATCGTTAAAATCACCATCGAAAAAGTATAACCTCAGAAAGGAAAACAGATGCAGAATCCGCCCAAGCGCTGGACCGCCCCGCCCGCCATGGAGATAGATCCCGCTAAAAAGTACACCGCCACGGTGAACACGAGCCTCGGCAGTTTCAAGATCGAACTGCTGGCCAAGGACAGCCCCAAGACGGTCAATAACTTCGTCTTCCTGGCCCGCCAGGGTTTTTACGACTTTGTAATCTTCCACCGCATCATCAGGACCTTCATGGTCCAGACCGGCGATCCCACCGGCACCGGCTCCGGCGGACCGGGCTACCGCTTCAACGACGAGCTGCCGGTAAAATATACCTACGACCCAGGCATCGTCGCCATGGCCAACGCCGGACCGAACACCAACGGCAGCCAGTTCTTCATCTGTACCGGCGCCGACTCCCGGGGCCTGGACGGCGCTCCCAACTACACCCAGTTCGGCAAGGTTAGCGAGGGCATGGACGTGGTGCAGAAGATCGCCGGCGTCCAGGTCACCCGCTCACCGCACGGCGAGATGTCCAAGCCGATAAGTCCGCCGGTGATCAAGAGCATCGAAATCACGGAAGCCTGATGCTTCATAAGGCGGCCATCAGAGGTGCAACAGTGCCTCGAAACGAGATGCGAGCGACAACCAGTTGAGCGATAAAACCATCATGCAACTGGCGGTGTTCGAGGTCCCGGCGCGGCGGGTCTACGACGCCCTGATGGACTCCCGTCGCCACGCCGAGTTCACCGGAGATACAGCGTCAATCGACCCCACTGCCGGCGGCAAGTTCAAGGCCTACGGCGACTACATCACCGGCAGGTTTATCGAGATCACACCCGGAAAGCGCATCGTCCAGCAGTGGCGGGCGGCGGACTGGCCGGCGGAGGCGTTCTCCAAGGTGACAATCGAATTCCACGAAAACCGGGGCGTAACCACCCTGCGCCTGACCCAGGAAGGGGTACCGGAGGAATTTGCCGAAACCATCGCCCAGGGCTGGCACGATTACTACTGGGACAGACTGAGAAAATATCTCGAGAAGAATTCTTAGTCAACCCTCACGGCCTCAGCCGGACTTTCCAGAAATGCAAACCTGACATATAATGGAGGGGTCATGGCTATCGAGCAGGCCGTCCAGACAGCGACCGCCGGCCAGCCTATCGCCTGGGCGCACCGGACCGCCGCTGAGATTATAGATAACGTCAGCAAGGTCATTATCGGTAAGACCGAATCGATCAAGCTGGCGGTTATCACTATTATGAGCGGCGGGCACCTGCTCATAGAGGACGCACCGGGTGTCGGCAAGACCATGCTGGCG
>CAZGRY010000022.1:0-15128 GCA_964528105.1 uncultured Dehalogenimonas sp. | reverse complement strand
AGCCCTGGCCTTATCCCTCGAATGCTCCTTCAAACGCCTCCAATTCACCCCCGACATGCTCCCCGGCGACATCACCGGCACCACCATCTATAATCAAAAAACCGGCGATTTCGAATTCCGTCCCGGGCCGGTGATAGCCCAGATCGTGCTGGCTGACGAGATCAACCGTGCCACTCCCAAGGTCCAGTCAGCGTTATTGGAGTGTATGGAGGAGCATCAGATCTCGGTCGACGGCGTTACCCATCGCATGCCGGTACCTTTCCACGTGCTGGCTACCCAGAACCCCATCGAGTACGAAGGCACCTTCCCGCTGCCGGAAACCCAACTTGACCGCTTCACCCTGCGCCTGTCGCTCGGCTTTCCGGACGCCGCCGGCGAACTCACCATCCTGGAAAACCAGCGCCATCACCATCCGATCGAGGACCTTAAAGCGGTGGTTCACACCCAGGGCCTGGTAGCGCTGCAGGCGACAGTCAAAGAGGTTTTTGTCGATACCCTGGTCAGTCAGTATATCGTCGCCATCGCCGGCGCCACCAGGAAACATCCTTCGCTCTACCTGGGCGTTTCTCCACGCGGCTCGCTGGCGCTTTATCGCACAGCCCAGGCACACGCCATCGTCGCCGGCCGTGATTATGTCCTGCCAGACGACGTCAAGGCGCTGGCCGTACCGGTCTTAGCCCACCGGCTGGTGCTGGAACCAGGAAGTTCCAACAAAATCAGCGCCCGAGATATCATTAACGAACTGCTCGAAAACATCCCGGTGCCCGGAGCCTACGGCAACAAATAACAGGTCTTGGACGCGGGGAGGGGAATGCGCAAACGGTTGGGTCTAATCCTGGTCACGCTGCTATTAGCGGCGGCCGTAGCAATATCAGGATCAGTGCTAGTGCTGAGGTTGTTTTACACCTGGGCGCTGGTCCTCGGTGCCGGATACCTCTGGGTAGCTCTAACATCGCGAGGGTTATCTGTCACCGCCGCGCCGCTGCCTGAACGCGGCCGCGCCGGCGTACCAATCCGGCAGGAGGTGTCGGTGACCGGGGCCGGCCGGTTACCCCGGCAAGGTCTCCGGATCAAGGCACTGAGCGACCTGCCGGGCTGCGAAGTCTCTACCACTCTCGATTTGCCGGCCGGCCAGAGCGCCAAATGGCAGCTTGATTATCCTATCCGCAGGCGCGGCCGGTACCACCTCGGCCGGTTTTCTTTAACATCGATCGACCCCTTCGGCCTGTTCCGCAAGGAAACCTTCACCGGCCGCGAGTCCGCAGTCCTGATCCATCCCCTGACCGTGCCGCTGCCGCCGTTCACCCTGCTGGGACTTACCGGCTCCGGCCTGTCTAAGCGCATGCCGGAAGCCCTATCGTCCTCAGCGTCTACGATCAGGGAGTACACCACCGGCGACAGCCTGCGCCACATCCACTGGAAGACCACCGCCCACACCGGCCGCTACATGGTCAAGGTGTTCGATGCCGACCGCTCACGCCACCGCGCCGAGAATTACTGGATCATTTTGGATATGGCGGTCGGAGCCCATTCGGGCACAGGCGATGTTTCGACCGTCGAATACGCCGTCACCCTGGCGGCTTCTCTGACACGCGAATATCTATCAAACGGCTTCCGTTGCGGCTTGATCATCGGGCGCGGCGAACCCACGGCGGTACCGGCGGTTGCCGGTCAGGACCAGCTGACGCAGATCATGGACGCCCTGGCGGTGGTCGAGCCCGGCGGCTCGTTTTCCTTCCCGGAACTCATCGCCCGGAATCAGAACAGCTTCGGTTCGGACTCGACGGTAATCATCATTACCCCATCGCCGTCGAGCCAGCTCACCGAGACCTATCACCAACTCACCGCCCGCGGTTGCGCCGCGGCTTATTTCCTGATTGACGGCACTGATTTCGGCGGCGGTAGCCCGGCATCGGTGGGACGGTCACTCACCCAGTTGGGAGCCCCGGTCTACCTACTGCGCCGCGGCGAGACCTTCCAGCAGGCATTGGAACAGGCTGCCGGTACCGCATCCTGGTTCAGCGGAGCCAGCAGATCATGAAATCCCGCATCGAGCGCACGACCTCGCAGCAGGTGGCTACCAACCTGGGCGGCGCACTGCTCAGCGCAGCCCTGACCCTGGCGGCGCTAGGGGTAGCCATCTGGGCGCTGGAATCCGCCGACTGGGTCGATCCCAGGCCGTCATTCCTGTTCGCCCTCCTCCTCGGCGTGGCCGGTGGTACAGCGCTAGGCCGGACCAAGTTGGGATGGCTGGCTGTCTTCCCGCTCATTATCGTCGGAGGCCTTGGCGTCGCTGCCTGGCGGACCTTTGTCCTGTTCGTCCCCATCGAGGGATTGAGCACCTGGTCGCGCTGGGTTGAAGCCATCACCATGCCCTCAAACAACCCCATCGCCTTCATCGCTTTCCTGCTCTTCCTGAGCTGGCTGGCGGGTGCCATAGGCGCCTGGTACGCCGTGCGCCGGGCCAACGGTTGGCCCGCGTTCATCTTCGGGGCTCTCATCGTCATTTTCAATCTGATCAACTTACCGCGTGATTTCGCCTATGTACTGCCCGCCAATCTTGCACTGGGGCTGGCGCTCGTTGTTCAGACCGGCTGGCGGCGGACGGGAGACGTACCGGAAGGCAGCAGCCGCCGGACGCCGGTGGTGGCCGGAATGATCCTGTGCCTCCTGGTTGTCCTGGGCGCCTTTATCCTGCCGCAGAGCCCAGCAGAACGCTTCAGCCTTAACATCGACGGCGGGGCACTCTATGCGACTATTAAGAAGAACGGCATGAACATCTTTTCCTCGGTGCCATCCAAGGTCAAGACGGTTCGCAGTTCCGGCCAGGAATCGGTCAGCTTCCAGGGTGCGGTCGACCAGAGCAATGACATCCGTTTTATCGTCGGTTCAACAACCCAGGGCTATTTCCGCACCCGTTATTACGACCTTTATTCCGCTGCCGGCTGGAGCAACAGCTCGCTGGCCGATACCGGATTGGCTTCCGGTCAGACCATCGCCGACGCTTCACCACTCTCCAAGGCAACGATTATCAAGTACGAGATCGAGAACGCTGTCAAGACTGACCTCATCCTGATTAACGGGCAAGGGGCGTCCCTAAGTATCCCGGTGACTGTCCGCGGTTTACCGGCGCCGACCGGGACCGATATCATGGCTTTGATCTCTCCCAAACTGCTTAACCCCTACCAGCCCTACACGGTGACGGCCTACCTGCCGGCGGTCACCGCCGAAGACCTGATGAAATCCGGCGCCGACTATCCGGACTGGATCAAAGACCGTTACCTGCAACTGCCGGCCGGACTCCCGCGTTCGGTCACCCAGTTCAGTCGGCTTTTAACCCGCGGCCTGGTCTACGGCGGTCAAGACATCGTGGTGGCCGATTCCGCCTATGCCAAAGTGCTGGCCATCAAGACCTATCTCCAGGGGCTCACCTACAACATAAACGGCACCACGGTTCCCGGCGGTGTCGATGGCGTCGCCCAGCTTCTTGCCTCGAAACAGGGCAACTGCGTTAACTTCGCCTCCGCCATGGTCGTCATGCTGCGATCAGTGGGGGTCCCGGCGCGTTTCGTCCAGGGCTACCTGGGTACCGAACTGGATGCCGAGAACAAGAACCTGGTAATCCGGGGCAAAGACGCCCACGCCTGGGCGGAGGTCTATTTCCCGGAATACGGCTGGATCATCGTAGAAGCCACCCCGGGGCGGCCCGCTGACCGATTCTCCGCCACCGCAACCGTAGCCCCGGGACCGATCGAGCCTCCAGGCACTAGTGCCGCACCGGTGATCCCAGGGAGCGAAATCACCGAAGAACCGATGACCAATCCTACTACTGGGGCATCGGACAACCCGATTTCATCCGCGCCGTTACTGGCCACCCTCCTGGCCTTGCTGGGAGGCATGGTCATTGTCCTCGGCGGAGGGACGCTGTACCTGACCCGGGCTTCGCAGCCCGAGGCAGCTTATGCCCGCCTGGGATGGATAGGCAAATCATTCCGTATCCCGCTCAAGGCCGCTGACACGCCGGCGGAATATGCCCGCCGCTTGGGGGCCAGGCTGCCGGGCGAAGCCAAAGATATCAGCGTCATCGCCACCACCTTTGCACGGTCGCGTTACAGCCCCGTCAAAACCACGGATAAGCAGGCCCAGGCCGAGCTAAGCCGAGCCTGGAGGAGCCTCAGCCTTAAGCTTATTCGGCGGCGGCTTGAGGTCACCGACAGCTAACCGTCGAGCGAAGCCGGCCTCAACTCTTTTTTTTTGTTGACTTCTTGTCCCTCATCTGGTGTTTTGCTCCTTGACAAGATGTATAGTTAACTGTACACTATGTACAGTTAACTATTCTTTTGGAGGCACGTAATGAGCGCCAAGACTTATGAATCCTTGATGAGGGTCATCGCCTTCGGGCTGGCGGCGTTGATCGCCTTTTCCATCATTGGGGAGCTCCCGGTGTGGGTGCCGCTGGTGGCCATGATGCTGGCGCTGGTCATTGCCAGTATCGCCAGGCGTGGCGTCAGCGATGTTATGGCCGACGAGCGCAATCAGCGCATCAATGAAAAAGCGACGGCCCTTACCTACCGGATTATTGCCGTGGTGACGGCGGCCGTCGTCCTAATCGCGACGCTTCTGCGCAGCGGTTTACCAGAATGGGTCTTCATTGCCGGTCAGGCGCTTGCCTACTCCCTGTGCGCCCTGATGCTGCTCCACCTGGCCGTCACCAAATACTACGAGAAAAAGCTGTAACCCCGATGCACAACAAGCTAAAAGTTCTCCGGGCGATGCACGACCTGACCCAGGAGGCCCTGGCGGAGAAGCTGGGGGTGACGCGACAAACAATCATCTCGATCGAAAGCGGCAGGTACGACCCGTCGCTTGGGTTGGCATTCAAGATCGCCGGGCTTTTCAAGGTTAAGATTGAGGACGTCTTTTCCCGGGATGAAACCGGTTAACGAGCCCCAAACGGGATGCCATAGAAGCCCATCGGGTCCTGGAAAATGGGCAGTTCCGGGGGATAAAACGTGAATAATATCATCGCCGACCCAAGGGCGAAGATCATGGCCAACCCGATCCAATTCATATAACCGGGTAGCTTGCCCGCCGTCAGTATCTTATAGCTGACCATCTGCCCGATGGAGACCGCTACCGCAAATATGGAGATATCCACGATCAGGATTTCCTCGCCGGTGGTCGCGGTGTAGGCATAGAATACGAGCGCCGTGACGGTGGGGATGAGGTAAACGGAGACGGCTTTGGCGGTCAGGAAATTATTGACCGCTCCCCGGATGAAGCGGTACTCGAAGGCCGCCCAAAGCACCATAGGCCAGAAACCCTGCTTGAAATGCTCCCAGACACTCTCATTGACCGAGGCAAATGCCCCGGCCAGCGGCGATTCCCCTGCCCACTCAAAGACAAAATGCAGCAGCGCACCAAGGCTGAAGACGAAGAGAATGCCAAAAAGTTCCCACTTAAGTGTTTTGTTCATCGCCACGACCTTTGGAGTCGACCTTGTGGCAGCACCTGCGGAAAATCTTACTATTATTAGTGGATGTGAAGCACCTTAGACAGAAAAGCCCGCGACCGTTCCTCTTTGGGGTTGGTGAAGAAGTCTTTTGGCGTAGCCATTTCGACGATACGGCCCTCGTCCATGAAGATCATACGGTCGGCGGCGGCCCGGGCAAAGCCCATCTCGTGAGACACGACGACCATGGTCATGCCCTCGGCGGCCAGGGCTGCCATGACGTCCAGCACTTCTTTGATCATCTCCGGATCGAGGGCGGAGGTCGGCTCGTCAAAAAGCATGATCTTGGGGTTCATGGCCAGGGCCCGGGCAATGGCCACCCGCTGCTGTTGGCCGCCGGAGAGCTGTCCGGGGAAAGCGTTCTCTTTTTCCGGGATGCCTACTTTTTTAAGGAGCTGCCGGGCGGTTTCCACCGCTTCTTCCTTGCAGCGCTTGCGTACCTGGCACTGTGCCAGGGTCAGGTTGTCCAAAACCGAGAGATGAGAAAACAGGTTAAAAGATTGAAAGACCATGCCGACTTCCTGGCGGACGGCGTTGATATTCTCGGTGCTGTCCAAGGGGATGCCATCGACGGAAATTCTACCTGAGTTGTATTCTTCGAGACGGTTGATGCAGCGGAGCAAAGTGGATTTGCCGGAGCCTGAAGGACCGATGATGACCACCACCTCGCCTTTTTCAATGGTCAAGCTGACTCCGCGGAGGGCATGCACCCGGCCGAAGCGCTTGTGGACGTTTTCAATCTCGATGATAGGTTCAGGCATGCTATCTCTCGTAGCGGGTCTTTTTCTCAATAAAGGACACGATGCGGGCGGCGAACAAGGTCATAATTAGATAGATTAAGGCTACCATCGTCCAGGTCTCGATGGGATTAAAGTTGGTGGACATGAACTCCCGGCCGCGGTTGTTTTGTAATGATACGGCGACCACCGAGACGAGCGACGAGTCTTTCAGTAAGGCGATGAACTCGTTACCCATAGGCGGCAAGATGACACGGAAAGCCTGCGGCAGCACCACGTGGCGCATGGCCTGCATATGGCTCATGCCCAGGGAGCGGGCGGCCTCCATCTGGCCTTTAGGGATGCTCTGGATGCCGGCGCGGACGATCTCCGACATATACGCGCCATAACAGACAGTGATGCCGGTAATTGCAGTGACTATGGGGTTGGCCTGGTAGTTGGACAGGGCGCCGATATTCGTCCAGTCGCCGATCTTCTGAACCACCACCGGCGAGACGAAGTACCAGCCGATAAGCTGCACCAGCAGCGGCACACCACGGATGAGTTCGACGTAAAGCGTCGAGACAAAGAAGACAATCTTGTTCTTGGCCATCCGCCCTAGGCCGCCGACCAAACCCAGAAAGAGCATCAGAATGTAGGAAACCACGGTTACTAAAACGGTGACCGCAACGCCATCGGAGACGAAGGTGATGACGTTCTTGAACGGGTCGGGTTTAGCGACGACCAGGAAGATAATAACGGCAGCGACGGCGCCGACCAGCCACCACCAGGGGTCCTGGCGGATATTGACCTCGCCGCCGGTGACGAACTTCAACTCTTCTTCTGGAGGAATGACTGGTTTCTGTTCTTTCATTGGGTTGTGCTTCAGAATACCTCGTGTCAGCTCAAAGCCAAAAAGGAGTCAGGCTGGTGGTCTTCCATCGACCGGCCGCTCCCGAATGGCGGTGAATTCCGGGTCAAGGGTCTAAAAGAAAGAGAGGGTGCTTTTCGGGCACCCTCTCTTCAGCTTCTGCTATCCGGCCAACCATTTCTCGACGAGTTGGTCGATCTTGCCTTCGGCCTTGATGGCCGCCAGGCCCTGGTTGATCTTGTTCAGTACCTCGGTCTTGCCCTTGGCCACGGCGATGCCGTAGTTCTCGGTGGACAGAGGTTGCCCGACTGTTTTAAGCGTATTGGGATTCTTCTTGACATAGTTGTTAGCAATGGGGGTATCGCAGATAACGGCGTCGATCTGTCCGTTCAGGAGGTCCTGGAAGGCCAGGCCGATCTCGTCATAGGACCGGACGGTGGAGTTAGCGATAGCCTTGGCTTCTACCTCGCCGGTGGTGCCGAGTTGAGCGCCGATCTTCTTGCCGGTCAGCGTGGAAGCCCCGGTGATAGCGGTGTTGTCCTTCTTGACGGTGATGGTCTGACCGGCAGTGAAGTACGGGTTGGAGAAGTCCATCTGGGCGGCGCGGGCCGGGGTGATGGTGATGGAGGAAATGGCGGCGTCATAGGTGCCCTGGGCCATACCGGCCAGCAGGGGATCGAAGCCGACGTTGATGTACTCGATCTGCAGACCAGCCTTGGCGGCGATGGCGTTCAGGAGGTCGATATCGAAACCTTCGATTTGCTTGGTGGTCTCGTTGACGAACTCGAAGGGCGCCCAAGTGGCATCGGTGGCGACGCGAATCTTGAGCGGGCCGGCCGAGGTGGTGGGATCGGTGGTGCTGTCATCTTTGCAGCCGGGAAGCGCCAGGGCAAACAGGGCGATAAGGGTTACCAGAATCCAGGAAAATTTCCGCATGCCTTTCTCCTTGTGGTGAGATTTCGAATGCCCAAGTTTACATTATTGGGCAATCGATGTCCATAATTTATGGATTACCACAGGCATCGGGACAAATATGAAATAGTACACCCTGAGTTGTCAGATGGCCGCCCGATGACTGAGCCCGCGTTCCAGGTTGGATATGGCTTCTGACGCCAGCACCGCCAGGACTGCCGCGGGCATGGCACCTTCCAGCAGGAAGGCCGGGTTAAAACGCACCAGACCGGCGATGACCGGGGAGCCGAGGCCCCCGGCGCCGATCACCGCCCCGATCATCGCCGTGCCGATGTTAACCATGACCGAGATACGGATACCACCGAGGATAAGCGGCAAACCCAGCGGCAGTTCGACCTTGAGCAACCTTTGCAGAGGCGCCATGCCCATGCCACGGGCAGAGTCGATGACAGCCGCAGGGACAGTGCTGAGGGCTACGGCGGTGGACGCGACAATGGGAAAAAGGCCATATAGAAATAAGGCAAAAACGGTCGGCTTGAATCCGAACCCAAGCGCCGGCACCGCCAGGGCCAGGACCGCTACCGGAGGAAAAGTCTGCCCCAGCGAGGTCAGATGGCCAACCAGGGGGTAAAGGCTCTTGCCCATGCTCCGGGTTACCAGGATGCCCAGCGGAACACCGACGATGATTGAAAGAGCCGAGGAAACGCCAACGATGCCTAGATGTTCCAAAACAAAAACCGATACCGGCGCCCGCGGATGCAGCACCTCGGTCTGTGATGGAAAGAGCCAGCTAAAGACGTCGCGCCACCACCCGTCGTTCATGACGATTATGGCAAAGCTGGCGGTGAAAAATGCCAGCCACAGCCACCGGACGCTAGGATTGCTGGTTGCCAGCCGTCGCCCGTTCGACATCGGCCAGGGTTACCTCTCCAAGGAAGATACCAGAGTCATCAACCACCGGCAGGCTGCGCACGCCCTGCCCAAGCATGATCGAAAGCGCTTGCCGCAGGGTGGCGTCCCGGGTGAGCGCGAATTCCTCGCCCGGAGTCAACACAGCATCGGCAGGATCACCGTTAGTTAACAGGCTGTAATCCAGCCAGCCTTTGAAACGGCCGGCATCGTCGACGATCCAATAGAAACGGCTGTTGCGAACATCGGCGCGATTCAATTCAGACACCTTTATCGCACTCGATGATCCGGTATAGTCGCCGACGCGGTACCGGGACAGGCGTTTCAGCGCGCGGTCGGTGCCGACGAAATCATGGACGAATTTGCCCGCCGGCCGGGACAGGATGGCCTCCGGCGTGTCGTACTGCACGATTTTCCCGTTGTTCATGATGGCGATACGATCGGCCAGACGGATGGCCTCTTCAAGGTCGTGGGTCACGAAGATAACCGTCTTTTTGAGCGCCGACTGGATGCGCATGAACTCGTTCTGCAGCCGGATACGGGTGAGCGGGTCGACAGCGCCGAAGGGCTCGTCCATGAGAAGTATCGGCGGGTCGGCAGCCAGGGCACGGGCAACACCAACCCGCTGCGCTTGGCCTCCGGAAAGCTCGGCGGGGTAGCGCCTGGCGTGCAATTCCGAAGACAATCCCACCAGGTCGAGAAGTTCGGCGATCCGGCGGTCGATCCGCTCCTGTTTCCAACCGAGGAGCCACGGAACGGTGCCGATGTTTTCAGCCACCGTCCAATGAGGGAAAAGACCGACGCCCTGGATGGCATAGCCGATACCGCGACGCAATTCCTCGGGTTTGAAATCGAGGTTGTCGCGGCCGTCGATTAGTATCTTGCCGACCGACGGAGTAACCAGCCGGTTGATGGAACGCAAAAGCGTAGTCTTACCGCAGCCCGATGGACCGATAAGCACCGTCACCTGGCCGTCAGGCACTTCAAGCGACACGTCGGCCAGGGCGCGGACTTCGCCGAATTCCTTGCTTACACCCCGGAGTTCGATCATGCCGCGGCCATCCGGCGCAAACGGAATCGGTCTTCAAGAAACTGGAATACACCGTTCACCAGGAGCGCCAGGACAACCACCGCGATCGCCCCGAGGAGGATGAGGTCGGATGCCGCCTGCCCCAGCCCCTGGAAGATGAAAAAGCCCAGGCCTCCGGCGCCGATGAGCGCGGCTACCGTGGTGCCGCCGATCGCCTGGACGGCGGCGATTCGGAGTCCGGAGAGGATTGCCGGCAAAGCCATGGGTAATTCCACGCGGTATAAAAGCTGAAAGCGGTTCATACCCAACCCCCTCCCGGCGTCACAGATGTCAGGGGCGACGGCGCCGAGTCCGGAATAGGTGTGTTGAACTATCGGCAAGAGCGAGTAGAGAGTAATGGCGATTACCGCCGGCAAAAACCCGATGGCTGAGATGCCGAGCGCCGGCAACGCGTCCCGCATAGCGGCCAGCGTTACCAGCAGCAGGCCAAATAGTGCAAGGCTGGGCACCGTCTGGATGACGCCCAAGACGTAAAGCACCGGCCGGGCGGCTTTGCCCCGGGATGCCCAGACCCCCAGCGGCAGACCAATGATCGCTGCGGCGCCCAGGCTCACCCCGAAGATGGCCATGTGGCGGCCGAGTTCCTCAGCAAACCGCGTCCGTTGCGCCTCATATTCAACCATCATAGAGAAACTGTCCAGCCAGCCGAAAGCTACGGCGGCGACTACAATCACCGGACCAGCAATCGAAATCGCAATCCGGTACGGTTGACTTTGGCGAGTGACGGCAAAATAGAGCAGGTAAACGGCCAGCGCTGACAGCCAAAAGCCGCCGGAAGGGCTGATGCGGGCGAGTTCCCCGGCGCCATCGAGAAGGTTACGGGCTGCCAGGCCGGAGCCCGGAACAACGGTAATCAAGACTCCAATAGATAGCGCAGCCAAACCGACGCCGGACCATTTGCCGCGCTGAATCAAAGCAAGGGCCAGAGTCGCAATCCAGAGAACGATGAGCACGATGCCCAGCGGCGCGCTGAGGCTGTCGAGAAAGCTCAATCCCTCGCCCGAAACCAGGCGGTTGGCCTTGAGCCGGAACCAATCGGCGACCACGGCCAGCAAACCAAGGACTGCTGCTGCCGCGGCGACGGTGTTTATCTCCAGCTTACGCATCGTAATTGACTACCCGGAAGAATAATACTAATAGTCAATTACTACAAATTTCCAATGAAGCCCCGTTGGATTTTGGATTATTGGTAGTATTGGCTTATTTGTAGTATTCCAAGGGGTTACGGCAGGAACCCTTTGGCTTTAAGGTACTCCGTGACCACGGCGGCGGCGTCACGGCCTTCCACATCAACCCTGGCGTTCAACGTTTGTAAGGTCACCAAATCGAGCGTGGCAAAGACGGGGTCCAAAATGGTGGACAACTCGGGGTATTGTTCATACACCACCCCCCTCACCAGAGGCGCCGGGGCGAACACAGGCTGCGCGTGCTTGTTATCTTCCAAAGCTATCAAACCTAATGTCGCCAAGCCGCCGTCGGTGCCGAAAGCCATGCCGGCGTTGACACCCTGGGTTCCATCGGCGGCGGCCTTCTCCGTGGCGGCGGTATCGCCCAGCGACAGCACGACCAGTTGCTCTGGCTTCAACTCGAAACCATAAGTCTTTTTAAAAGCGGGCAAAGCATCCGGCGTGGTGAAAAACTCCTCGGAGCCAGCTAGTTTGAAAGTCTTGCCCGCATTGATGTAGGCTGCCAGGTCGGTCAGTGTTTTCAGGTTATTGGCATCAGCCAGGGATTTCGGGATAGCGATTGCCCAGGTGTTGTTGGCCGGCGCCGGCCGCAGCCAGACGACGTTATTGGCCTGTTTGTCGAGAGTTTTCACCTTCTGGTATCCGGCTTCAAGGTCTTGCCAGTCAGGGAGAGTGAACAGGTTGAAGAACAGCGCGCCGCTGCCGGTGTATTCCGGATAAATATCCAATTCGCCGTTAAGAAGCGCACTGCGAACGATGTCGGTCTGGCCGGTATGTGAACGGTCGTTCACGGTGAAACCGTTGTGCCGCAACATTTGCATGATGATCTGGGCTAGGAGCGCACCCTCAGTGTCGATTTTGGAGCCCACTGTGATCGGTCCTTTGACGGTGACTGCGGGATCGTCCTTGCCGCAGCCGGACAGCACCAGGGTCAACATGATCGAAACGGCCAAAAATGCTAATAGTGTCTTTTTCAATAATGACCTCCGTGAAGTAGTTTTGACAGGAAGGTTTACAATTCCATTTTAGGGGATTCCATTACAATGTCCAAACGGCGCTGCTTCATACCCTTATCAGTTTGCGCCGTCTATGATGGATGGGGCATAATGCCTAACAAATGATTATCGTACTTGTCGGCGCAGTCGTTGTCTATATAGCCATATGGGTCATCGCTGGAGTTTACCGGCATTTACAGTAACCCGGAATAGCAATCGGAGAACTTCTATTGAGGATACTCCTCGTAAATCCCGCCCGTAAACACCTGGCCACGTTCGGCCATCACAGCGTTTTCCCGAATTCCCTACTTTATATCGCGGCGGTACTGGAGCAGGCCGGCCACGACGTTAAGATCTACGACAACCAGGTAGACCTGCGCGAACCGAAGGACTTCGCCGAGTTCGCCCCCGAGCTTGTAGGCTTCTCGGTGCTGTCCGGCCCTAACATCACCGAGGCCATCGCGCAGACCAAGGATTTCAAGGCGCTGCTGCCCGGCGTGAAAACCGTCTGGGGTAACGTTCACCCAAGCGTCTTGCCGCAACAAACCGCCGCCGAGGATTATATAGATTACCTGTGCGTCGGGGCCGGCGAGTACATGATGGTAGACCTGGCTAACCACCTCCAAACCGGCGCGCCATCGATCAATGAGATCAAAGGTCTCGTCTGGAAAGACAACGGCAGGCTGGTCACCAATGAGCCGAGCGAGTTCATCAAGAACCTCGACGAGCTGCCGGACCCGGCCTGGCACCTCATCAACGTGCCCAGATACTGGGAAAAATCGCTGAACACCTCCCGCGGCTGCCCCAGCAAATGCACCTTCTGCTACTCGCCGCTGTTCTACAAGGGCTACTCCGGAGACCTGTCCGCCGAACGCATTGTCAGCCAGATCGAGCACCTCTATCGGACTTATGGTGTTAAATTCGTCAGGTTTTTCGAGGACACCTTCACCTGCAACCGTGACCGGCTGCGGAAATTCTGCGAGTTGATGATCGAGCGGAAGATGCCCGTGCAGTGGGACTGCGATTCACGCATAGGGTTAACGGATGAAGACATCGCTTTGATGTCGAAAGCCGGGTGTGTGAGCGTCGGCCTGGGCATCGAAAGTGGTTCGCCTCGTATCATAAAGTTCATCAAGAAAGGCATCACCGTCAAGGCCGTCGAGGAGACCATCGCCCGCCTGGCCCGCCACAGGATCATGCCGCGTTTATACTTCATCGCCGAACTGCCGACTGAGACGGTGGAGGAGTTTAAAGAGACTCAAGACCTTATCAAGCGTTTGGACAAACCGCCGTACCAGTACATGCCCTACATGCCCTTCCCTGCCACGGTGCTCTACGATTACATCATCAAGGAAGGCCTGATCAAGGAGCCGGCAAATTTAGCGGAATGGGCCGGGGTGCTGACGCTAAGGTCGATGAACCCCAGTTACCTGAAAGTGCCGCCTGAGATGCTGGACAAGGCTCTCGACGACCTGCGTGATATGTATTTTTTACGCCCGCTGCGTTTTGCCCTGCGCAATATGCCCCTTTATTTTACGAGACTAATGCCCTGGCCCCATGAACTATTGAAGGGTATTAAACGCTTTATTTTGTATTTCAATACCCGGCCTGTGCCCGAAGGAAAGATCCGGGGACAATTACGCTAGAGATTGAGGTTCTTCGCTTCGCTCAGAATGACAGATTGAGTAAATGAGCAAATGCGTATTCTTCTAGTCAATCCGGCCAAACGCTTCAAAGGCTTCCTCGGTAAAACGAGGTCGCTGCAACCGACGGTGCTGCCTAATTCCCTGCTCTACATCGGCGCGGTGCTGGAAAAAGGCGGCCACCAGGTGCAAATCTGGGACCAGCAGGTAGATGCCCGTAAGGCCGCCGATTTTTTCAAAACCTTCAACCCGCAGCTAGTCGGCTTCTCCGTCTCGGTCGGCGGCATCATTTACGAAGCAATCGAGCAGTCGAAGGAGTTCAAAGCCCTCCACCCCTCGGTCAAAGTGGTTTGGGGCAACGTCCATCCCAGCATGTTGCCGGAACAGACCCTGGCCTTCAGGCCGAGCCCTCAGGCCGAGGCCGAGGATTATGTAGACTTCGTGGTCATCGGCCCCGGCGAGTACACCCTGCTGGAACTCGCGAACCATATTGAAAAAGGCAGCCCGGCGACCCTGGGGGAGATCAATGGCATCGCCTTCAGGCAGGACAGTAAGGTGGTCGTCAACCCCGATCGCCCCTTCATCAAGAACCTCGACGAGTTGCCGGATCCTGCATGGCACCTGGTGCCGATGGAAGATTACTGGGAAAAATCGCTCAATACATCCCGCGGCTGCCCGTCAAAGTGCATCTTCTGCTACAACCCGCCGTTCCATAAAGGCCAGCTCGGCGAATTTTCCGCCGAGCGCATCGTGGCTCAGATGGAGACGCTAAAGAAGCGTTACGGTGTTACTCTGTTCCGTTTCTTCGAGGATGATTTCTGCCACAACCGGCCGCGGCTGCACACTTTCTGCAAGCTGGTTATCGAGAAAAAGATGAAGATCCGTTGGGACTGCGACGCCCGCGCCGGTCTGACCGAGGAAGATGTCAGCCTGATGAAGCAGAGCGGCTGTGCCTCCGTCGGCTTCGGCGTGGAGAGCGGCTCGCCGCGGCTTTTGAAATTCATCCGCAAGACGGCGAAGCTCGAGGACATCAAAGAGACGTTCAAGTTGCTGGTCAAGTACAAGATACTGCCCAAGCTGTACCTGATATCGGAACTGCCGACCGAGACCGTCGAGGATTTCGAAGCCACCAAAAAACTGATCAAGGAACTCGGCAACCCGCCATACCAATACGTTTCATACCTGCCCTACCCCGGCACCGAACTCTATCGCTACTGCGTCGCTCACGGCCTGACCCCGCCACAATCAACCGAGGAGTGGGCAGCACTGATATCGCAGCCGGACTGCGGCATC
>CAZGRY010000021.1:12746-19432 GCA_964528105.1 uncultured Dehalogenimonas sp. | reverse complement strand
TGTGTGACCGGCTGTTCATGATCAATAAAGGCCAGCGCCTGCTTTATGGCGGCCTGAATGAGATTCGCCGGCAGTACCGGTCGAATGCGGTCATTGTGGAGTCCGAGTCGCCGCTGCCCGACCTCAAAGGCGTCGTCGACCGTAAGGTCAAGGGCAATACCGTTGAACTCAAGCTGGAGGTCCAGGCGACGCCGCAATCAGTCCTGGAACAGTTGGTAGCCGCAGGCGTCCCGGTCGAACGTTTTGAAGTCGCCCTGCCCAGCCTGGATGAAATCTTCGTTCAGGTGGTGAAAAAATGAACAGCAAAACCGCCCTCATCTTCAAGCACGAGTTCATCACCCTGATCCGGCGCACCGGATTCATCATTATGACCGTAGCCTTCCCGCTGCTCGGGTTTGTTGCCATCGCGGGCGGCAACTTGATCTCCGGTATTACCGGAGGCGGGGAGCCCGGACCGGTGGACACCGTCGAGATCGGCTATGTCGATACCGCCGCGGTTATTTCAGGTCACGAGGACCAGGGTTTCTTCCGTTTTATTCGCTTCGATACGCCGGATGCCGCCGGCACCGCCCTCCAGGGCGGCGACATTGCCGAATTTATCATTACGTCATCGGACTATTTGGAAACTGGCGCGGTGACTCGCTTTACGCCTTCACGGGAACTGGAGACCCCGAACGACCGTTTCCAGGCCATCCGGAATTTCCTCCTGGACAATCTGCTGGCGGCGGACGTAGATCCGACGGTGCTCGACCGCGCCAAAACCCCGGTCAACCTGGCTAACGTCCTGATCGATCCCGAGACCGGCCTACCGGCCGAAGATCAGGGCGGTTTCGTCGCCGTCATCCTGCCCTATTTCTTCAGCATCCTCCTGGTAATGTCTATATTCACATCTTCCGGATACTTACTGCAGGGACTGGCCGAGGAAAAAGAGAACCGAATCATGGAGGTGCTGCTGTCCAGCGTCTCCGCACGGGAACTTATCACCGGCAAGGTGCTGGGGTTGGGGGCTGCCGGTCTGGTGCAGATGGCTTTGTGGCTGTTTTCGGCGCGCTTCCTGGCGGACTTTGCCTCAAACAATTTTACGGAGGTTCTGGGCGCCCTGGAGGTCTCGGTCTACTTTGTCACCATAGCCCTGGTGTACTTCATCCTAGGCTATTTGCTCTATGCCATCATCATGGCGGCCGTCGGCAGCATCACCTCCACGGTGCGCGAGAGTCAGCAATTGGCCACCGTCTTCAGTCTGCTGGCTGTCTCACCGCTATGGGGCCTGGTATTCATCATCGAGAATCCCGAACACCCGGTCAGCGTCTTCCTGACCCTGTTCCCGTTCACCGCTCCCATCGCCACCATCATCCGCATCGGAGCAACCGATGTGCCGTTCTGGCAGATCGGTGCCAGCATGACCATCATGGCCGCCACCATTGTCGGACTGCTGGTCCTTTCGGCGAAGGTCTTCCGCACTTTCCTGTTGATGTACGGCAAGACTCCCAAGCTGGGCGAGATCGTCCGCATGCTGAAACAAGCGTAGGGCAGATAAGACGCACTCGCCCCCCATCGCGAGCGACGGCTGGTTCGAGTGGTCTGAGTTTCGGGCGGGGATGGCTTTAGGCCGCTCGCAACAGGTCGCGGAAAACTTGCTCGTCAGCGATCGGACCGACGACCGACAGCCGCAGCTTCTCGGTGAGGATAAGATCGTCCGCCAAGTCTTTCAGGTCGTCGAGTGTCACCGCCTCGATACGGCGGATGACTTCTTCAGGAGTCAGGACCTCGTTGGTCAGGATTTCCTGTCCGCCCAACCACGATGCCACATGCCGGGAATCTTCCAGCCTCAAGGCTAACCGCCCCTTGGACAGTTCCTTGGCTTTGGACAACTCGTGAGCTGACAGGGTGGTTTTCAGTAGTTCCAATTCCTTCATAACCGCCTCGATTGCCCTGGTCAGGTTGTCCGGGTCGACGCTGGCGGCTACCGTCAGGGCGCCGGTGTCCATCAGGAATTCGGCGTAACTGTGGATGGCATAGGCCAGGCCGAGCTTGTCGCGGATTTCGGCGAACAGGCGCGAACTCATGCCTTCGCCGAGAATGACGTTCAGCAGACTCTCGGTGTAGCGGCGGGGGTCGTTGATGGATAGCGCCGGTAGTGACAGTAGGAAATGGTCCTGTTCGATGTCTCTGCTCTCGACCACCAGGCGCTTGCCGTTGGCCCCGGCGAAGGGGGCATAGGTGGGCGGTTTGACCGGCCTTGGCTGCCATTGGCCGAGCTTCTCGGTCACCGCCTTAACGATGTCGACGTGGGTAAGTCCGCCGGCAATGGCCACTACCGTATTGCCCGGCCGGTAATGCTCGCCCATGTAGCCTAACAGGTCATCCCGGGAGGCGGCGCGGACCGTGTCTTCAGTGCCGGCGATGTCACGGCCCAGCGGATGATTAGGCCACAACACCGTATCGATGAGTTGGCAGGCCTTCTGATCCGGCTGGTCTTCCGACATATGGATCTCTTCGACGATGACCTGCCGTTCCTTTTCGATGTCAGATGGATCGAACTTGGAGTTGAGCAGCATGTCGCACAGCGTGTCAAGAGTGGACACGAAATGGTCGCGGGCGGCCTTAGCCCAGTAAACGGTGGTCTCCCGGTCGGTACCGCCGTTCAAAATGCCGCCGATGCCTTCTATAGACTCCGATATCTCCCTCGAGGTTGGCCGTTTTTCGGTGCCGCGGAAAAGAAGGTGCTCGATGAAATGAGAGATGCCTGACAGCTGGTCGGTCTCGTAGCGCGAACCGGTGCCGACGAACAGGCAGATTGACACCGAGCGGGTGTTGGGCATTTCCTGAGTCAGCAGCCTCAGTCCGTTGGATAAAGTGGTTTTTCGGTACATGTTGAACCTCTGTCACTGATTGTACCCTGTTTGTTACGGAGGGCAAAACTCCGGTCAACGATAAAGATGATTCAACAGAACAGATATATGGTCTTCGTTGCCCCAAGGCGATATAATCGTCGCAGCGTTTTTTGGAGGGAATTCGATGTATTGTTGCAAATGCGGCAAAGAAGTCGTGGAGGGCGCAGCCTTCTGCGGTGTTTGCGGCACGCCGGTCCAGGCTGGTGTTGTTTGCGTGAATCCTAACGCCAAGTCCAAGATTGCGGCCGGACTCTTCGGTATACTCTTGGGTGCATTCGGTGTTCACCGGTTCTATCTTGGTTATACTGCGATCGGCATTATCCAGATCGTGGTCACCATCGTTACCTTCGGTATCGGAGCGCTATGGGGCTTCATCGAAGGTATTCTTATTCTAACCGGCACCTTTAACAAGGATGCCAAGGGCAACCCGCTACGGGAATAGCCGAACGCCGAGTGTAGTCAGCTCTGGTGCCGTTCAACTTGCCGGCGCTGGTTTGGGGGGAACGAACGGCAGGCCAGGATAGACGTCGAGGTCGAGCCCCGACCGCTCGCCTCTGGCCAGATGGAAGTAGCCGCAACTGGCTATGATCGCGGCGTTATCGGTGCACAACGACAACGGCGGGATGAGCACCGGGATTGGCGAATCCTTCACCATTCGTTCCCTCAGACGGCCGTTGGCTGCTACACCGCCCGCCAGTAGTATCTGATTGACGCCGAATTCCTCGGCGGCGGCGACCGTCCGCTTGACCAGGACTTTAACCACCGCCTCCTGGAACGAGGCTGCCGCGTCGCTGGCTGAAGGCGCCTGCCCGGTCTCCACGAGACGATAGAGTGCTGTTTTCAAACCGGAGAAACTGAAGTCGAAACTCTTGGGGATGACCGCCCTCGGCAGCTTCAGCGTCGGGTTGCCCGCTTTAGCCGCTTTTTCGACAGCCGGTCCACCGGGATAACCCAGGTTCAACAATCGCGCCGCCTTGTCGAAGGCCTCGCCGGCGGCGTCGTCCCGCGTCCGGCCGATGAGTTCATAATCGCCGTGGTCCTTCATTAACACCAGGTCGGTGTGACCGCCGGAGACGATGAGCGCCAGCACCGGGAAATTTGGCGACTGTCCGGTTAACCAGTTGGCGTAGATATGGCCCTCGAGGTGATTGACGCCGATGAGCGGCTGATCTATTGCTGTGGCGACGGCCTTGGCAAAGTTGACGCCGACGAGCAGCGACCCGGCCAGCCCCGGACCGCAGGTCACCGCCACGGCGTCGATGTCGTCCAACTTCAACGATGCAATCGCCAGACACTGCTCCAGCACTGGCGCCATTGAGAGCAGATGCTGACGGGAAGCGACCTCAGGAACCACCCCGCCGTAGCGGGCGTGGATGTCCACCTGGGACGCGACCCGGCTGGAGAGGATTTTTACACCGTCCTCGACAACGGCCGCAGCCGTCTCGTCACAGGAGGTCTCGATACCCAGTACTCGCATAAGGTGATTATAACAGACAGCAGGCTGCGGCTTCATCCAGACGTGACCGGTGCGAAAAAGACGGAAAACAATAGATAATGCGCGATATCAGAAGAAAAATAAGCAACAATTGCATATCATGGAATCACAATGTGTTTGTAGATGGTGTAACAATGGACGACAATGGATGAGGATTAATTTGCCGTATCCCGGTTCCGTAGGTTATCATAGTCGAGGTTAGCAGTCTCGGGTTGAGACTGCTAAAAAATTGGAAGAAAAGAATACAGAGGGAGGAATTCATGGCAATCAACGTGTTCCCGTTGCAGAACTTCATCCTGGTCAAACCAGGCAAGAAGGAAGAGATGCGCAGCGGCATCGTCATCCCAGACACCGCCCAGGAGAAAGCCCAGGAGGGCGAGGTCGTGGCTGTCGGTCCCGGCCGTACCGGCAAGGACAACGTTCGGGAAGTCATGGACGTCAAGGTCGGCGATTTCATCATCTACCCCAAGTTCGGCGGCACCAAGATCAAGGTCGGCGGCGTCGAGATGGTCATCATGCCGGAGACCCAGGTCCTGGCCAAAAAAATCTACTAGAAAATAAAGAAAGAAGAGACTAGGAGGCAAAGTGGCAAAACAGATTATTTTCGGCGATCAAGTTAGAAAAGCCCTGGCAAAGGGCGTCACCACCCTGGCCGATACCGTCAAGGTTACCCTCGGCCCCAAGGGTCACCCGGTAGCCCTGGCGAAAGCCTGGGGCGCCCCCACCGTCATCGATGACGGTGTCACCATCGCCCGCGACATCGACCTGCCCGATGCTTTTGAGAACATGGGCGCCCAGATCGTCAAAGAAGCGGCTTCCAAGACCAACGACGCCGCCGGCGACGGTACCACCACTTCGATCATGCTGGCCCACGCCATCATCACCGAAGCCTTCAAGAACATCACCGCTGGAGCCGAGCCCATCGCCCTGAAGCGTGGCATCGAAAAAGCCACTGCCGCCGTGGCTAAGGAACTCAAGCGCATGTCCACGCCGATTCGCGGCCGCGAACAGATTGTTCAGGTCGCTACCATCACCGCCAAAGATCCCGAGATTGGCGAACTTATCGCCGACGTCATGGAGAAGGTCGGCAAGGACGGCGTCATCACCATCGAAGAGTCCAAGGGCCTCAAGTACCAGACCGATTACGTCGAAGGCCTGCAGTTCGACCGCGGCTACATCTCGGCCTACTTCGTCACCGATTCCGGCCGCATGGAAGCCGTCCTCGAAGAGCCGATGATCCTTATCACCGACCGCAAGATCGAGACCATGGGTGAGCTCCTGCCCGCCCTGGAGAAGATCATGCAGTGGACCCGCACCCTGGTTATCATCGCCGAGAACGTCGAAGGCGAAGCCCTGGCCACCCTGGTGGTCAACAAGCTCAAGGGCACCATCAATATCCTGGCCGTCAAAGCCCCGGGCTTCGGCGATCGCCAGAAGCAGATGCTGGAAGACATCGCCGTCCTTACAGGCGGCCGTGTCATCTCCAAGGAAGCCGGCCGCAAGCTGGACTCGGTCACCGAGGAAGATATGGGCCGCGCTCACCGGGTCACCACCAATAAAGACAAGACGGTCATCATTGACGGCGCCGGCACTCCGGAAGCCATCAAGGACCGCATCAAGCACATCAAGGCCCAGATCGACGAGGTCGAGAGCGCTTTTGACCGTGAGAAGCTGCAGGAGCGCCAGGCTGCCCTGGCCGGTGGCGTTGCCATCATCGCCGTAGGTGCTGCCACTGAGACCGAAATGAAAGAGCGCAAGGCCCGCGTCGAAGACGCCCTGGCCGCCACCCGCGCCGCTCTTGAAGAAGGTATTCTGCCCGGCGGCGGCGTCGGCCTGATCAACGCCCTGCCCGCGCTGGACAAGCTGAAGCTGGAAGGCGACGAGGCTACCGGCGTCCTGATCGTCAAACGTGCCCTGCCGACCCCGGTCCGCTGGATCGCGGTCAACGCCGGACGCGACGGCGCTGTGGTCTTCGACAAGGTCCGCACTTCCGCGCCTGGTATCGGCTACAATGCTGAGACAGATGAATGGGGCAACATGGTCGATATGGGGATCATCGATCCCACCATGGTCGTCCGCGCTGCCCTGGAGAATGCCGCCTCCGTGGCTAATATGGTCATCATCACCAACGCATTGGTGGCCGATATTCCGGAGAAGAAGATCGAAGTCCCGACTCAACCTGAGTACTAGACGTCTGGAACCCCTTTCGAAAGAGAGCCGCCTTTTGGGCGGCTCTCTTCTTTTCGGCCGGGAATATTCCGACCGGGTACGATTGTTGGATTGCCCAGGGGTATATT
>CAZGRY010000021.1:11286-12736 GCA_964528105.1 uncultured Dehalogenimonas sp. | reverse complement strand
TTTCGCGGTATAATTATACATTGTACTTAAGTATTAGGACTGTACCCGATGCATGAACTGGCGGTAACCCAGAGCCTCCTCGACATCGTTCTAAAGGAGGCCTCCAAGGTTGGGGCCAAAAAAGTGAACGGCGTTAACCTGGTTATCGGCGAGCTGTCCGGCTTGGTTGATGATTCCATCCAGTTCTATTTCGACTTCATGACCAAAGACACCATAGCCGATGGCGCTAAACTCAATTTCATCAGAATTCCGGCTATGATGAAATGCCGCGCCTGTAGTGAGGAATTTACTCCAGGCTCTCCGGACGAATGGATCTGCCCCAAGTGCAGCCAATGGCGGGCAGAAGTCATCGCCGGCAAGGAATTTTATATCGATTCGATCGAGGTGGACGATGCAGATAAAAGTCCTTAAAGATATCATGGCGGCCAATACCCAGAATGCCGGGGCCAACCAGGCGCGCCTTGACGCCGAAGATATCTTGGGCGTCAACATCATGGCCTCGCCCGGGGCCGGCAAAACCACCTTTATCCTTGCCACCATTGACAGCTTTGGACAAGCCCCCCGGGTTGGGGTTATAGAGGGCGACATTGCGTCCTCGATCGATGCTGAAAAGGTGGCCCAAAAGGGTGCCCCGGTGGTGCAGATAAACACCGGCGGCGGCTGCCATCTAGATGCCGGCCAGGTGGCGGCGGGATTGGATAACTTGCCCCTCGACGAAATCGATGTGCTGTTTATCGAGAACGTGGGCAACCTGGTCTGTCCTTCCGAATTCAAACTGGGTGAGCACCTGAGGGTCGTATTGCTCAGCGTGCCCGAGGGAGACGACAAACCCTTTAAATACCCCGGGATGTTCGCCTCGGCCGATGTTGTCATCGTCACCAAGACCGACATCATGCCCTACTTCGATTTCGACCTGGGTAAATTCAAACAGGCGATCGAAGGACTGAAGCCCGGTATTCAAATATTCCCACTGTCGGCCCGGACCGGCGAGGGCTTTTCATCTTGGACCGACTTTCTAAAATCCCGCCTGCCCCGACGAGGGGGAAGCTAGGGTGAACCCCGAAAGGAACACTGGCCGGCTGGCGGTCTCTGTCAAAGGGATTGTCCAGGGGGTCGGCTTCCGTCCGTTTGTCTACCAACTGGCGCATAAATTTAATCTCACCGGCTGGGTGACCAACACTTCGGGTGAGGTACGCATCGAGGTTGAAGGTACCACAAGCGATCTCGATGCATTTCTGAACGATCTGGAAAGCAAAGCGCCACCGCAGTCCCACATCACCGATGTTATGTCAACCAAGCTGGAACTTGCGGGCTATCGAGGTTTTGAAATCCGCGAAAGTTTGGGCGAAGCCGGTAAATACCAATTAATCTCGCCCGACCTGGCTACCTGTTCGGAATGTCGCGCCGAAGTATTTGACCCTACCAACCGCCGCTACCGCTACCCCTTCAC
>CAZGRY010000021.1:0-11276 GCA_964528105.1 uncultured Dehalogenimonas sp. | reverse complement strand
AACTGCACCGACTGCGGCCCGCGGTTCACGATCATCGATGACATTCCCTATGACCGCCCGCTGACAACGATGAAGGTCTTTCCGATGTGCCCGGAATGCCGTAAAGAATACGAAGACCCGCTGGACCGCCGTTTTCACGCCCAACCCAACGCCTGCCCGGTCTGTGGCCCGCAACTCCGGTTGGTGGACGGCGCAGGAAGGCAAATCGCGAGTCAGGATGTCATCGGCGATGCGGCAGAACAACTAAAAGAGGGCAAGATCGTAGCCATCCGCGGGCTTGGGGGATTTTTACTCGCCTGCGACGCGACCAATCAAATTGCCGTTGAAGAATTGAGACAGAGGAAGCACCGGCCGGCCAAACCGTTTGCCGTGATGATGGAAGATTTGGCCGAGATCGAAAAACGGTGCCTCCTGTCGACCGATGAACAGGCACTGTTGACCTCTTCGGCCGCCCCGATTGTGTTACTAAAAACGAGCGATTGCACAGATATCGCCCCGTCAGTCGCGCCTGGATTGAAGTACCTCGGTGTGATGCTGCCTTACACCCCGCTGCACCATCTTCTTATGGCCGAAGTAAATCGGCCGCTGGTTATGACCTCCGGGAATATGTCGGAAGAGCCCATAGCTCGCGACAATAAAGAATCTTTGTCACGGCTCGGCAACATCGGCGATTATTTTATCCTGCACAACAGGGATATTTTCTCCCGGTATGATGACAGCGTGGTGATGTTCGACGCTGGAGAAAAACGGATGCTGCGGCGAGCCCGCGGCTTCGCGCCCTACCCGGTGCGGCTATCGTCTCCGGTGTCGCAGATGCTGGGCGTCGGCGCGCAGGAGAAAAACACCTTCTGCCTGACCCGTGACGACAACGCCTTCGTATCCCAGCATATCGGCGATATGGAAAATCAGGAAACCTTCGATCATTTTGAGGGAACCCTCGGGCTGTATAAAAAGATGTTCCGCATCGAACCTACCCTGATCGCCTGCGACCTGCATCCGGATTATTTCACGACCAAATGGGCGGAGTCAGAGGCTTCGCGGCTCGGTTTGCCGGTCGTGAAGGTGCAGCATCATCATGCTCACATCGCTTCCTGCCTGGCGGAGAATGGTGTCCAGGGTAAGGTTATCGGGGTAGCCTTTGATGGAACTGGATACGGCGCCGACGGCAAGATCTGGGGCGGCGAGTTTTTCATCGCCGATACCGCCGGTTTTGAACGTGTTGCCCACCTGGAGTATTTACCGCTGGCCGGCGGCGAGGCTGCCATCAAGAAACCCTACCGGACGGCGGCGGGCTACCTATATCGCCTTTTCGGAGACGAAGGGTTGACAATGGCGGCACGATGTCTATGGGATGTCGAAGGGTCTGAGTTTGGTCTGATCAAGCAATTGGTCGATCGCGGCTTGAATTCCCCGGAGACTTCCAGCGCCGGGCGGCTGTTCGATGCGGTATCAGCGATTTTGGGCGTGCGTCGCGAGATTCAGTATGAGGCTCAAGCGGCCATAGAACTGGAGATGGCCGCCGAGGGTATTGAGACCAAATTTATCTACCCCTTTGACATCGATGACGAGGGCGGGCACCGGGTTATCCGATTACGGCGGCTGTTCGAGGGCATCGTTACCGACATCGACAAGGCTGTGCCGATCCAAGAAATTGCCGCACGGTTCCATAACGCCATTGTTGACATAATCGCTAAGACATGTGACATTATTAGAAGCGATACTGGGTTGGGTGCTGCAGCTTTGTCTGGCGGTTGTTTTATGAACCGGCGGCTGTTGCGGCAGACTATCGAGCGATTAACCAAGGATGGGTTCAAGGTTTATGCTCATCGCGAAGTGCCGACCAATGACGGCGGCATCTCGCTGGGGCAAGTCGCGGTTGCTGCGCATTATGTCAAATAAAGCGGTCCTGAATGGAGGTCAAAAATGTGTTTAGCTGTACCGGCAAAAATTGTGAAGATCGACGATACCATTGCCGAGGTGGACATGGCGGGAACCACCGTCCGTGCCAGCCTGGTGATGGTGCCCGATGCCAAGCTCGGCGATTACGTCCTGCTGCACACCGGCTTTGCCATCCAGATTCTCGACGAACACGAAGCTCTTGAAACCCTCAAGCTGTTCAAGGAAATGGAAATGATCCCGGAGACGACATGAAGTTTGCCACCGAGTTCCGAGATTCGTCGCTGGCTAAAAAGCTCCTCGAAAACATCCGGCGAAAATCCACCAAACCGGCTAACATCATGGAGTTCTGTGGCGGACATACCGTGGCCATCTTCCGCTATGGCCTGCGAGACCTTTTACCAAAACACCTGAAGCTCCTGTCCGGGCCCGGCTGCCCGGTATGCGTTACTTCGACGGCCGACCTGGACAAGGTCATGGCTTTAGCCGGGATGCCGGACGTCATTATCACCACCTTCGGCGACCTGATTAAGGTGCCGGCCAGCTACGGCAGCCTGGACCGGGCGCGGGCCGCCGGTGCCGATGTGCGCACCGTCTACTCTACCCTTGACGCCCTGGACATCGCCCGCAGGAACCCGGATAAAAAGGTGGTGTTTGTCGGCATCGGGTTTGAAACCACCGCCCCAACCATCGCCGCCGCCATTCTCCAGGCCGCCGCTGAAAAGCTTAAGAACTTCTTCGTCCTGTCGCTGCACAAGGTCACCCCGCCGGTGACCAAGGTGCTGCTGGATGCCGGCGAAGTAAAAATCCAGGGTATTATCGCCCCGGGGCATGTTTCGGCCATTATCGGCGCCGACGCCTGGAACTTCATTCCGGAGCGCTATGGCATCGCCTGCGCCGTCTCAGGATTTGAACCCCTCGACGTTTTGCAATGCGTGAATATGATCGTCGAGCAGATCGAAGCCGGGATCCCCAGGGTCGAGACGGCCTACAGCCGGGCTGTACGAGCCAAAGGCAACCCGACGGCGCTCGCCATGCTCGACCGGGTCTTCGAGCCTGCAGCGGCCAACTGGCGCGGCGTGGGCGAGATTCCGGGCAGCGGACTGGTCATCCGGCCGGAGTTCGCCGCCCATGACGCCGGAAAAGCCTTTGACATTAAACTGGAGAAACCGCCTCGGGAACCGGCCGGCTGTCTTTGCGGCGAGGTCATCCAGGCCGTCAAAACGCCGGAGGAATGCAAGCTTTTCCGCAAGGTTTGTACTCCGGAGAACCCGATCGGCCCGTGTATGGTGTCATCCGAAGGTTCATGCGCCGCTTACTACCATTTCGCCGAAGCGATCGAAGAATAGCTACTACCCGCGATGCCCGGAGGCCTGATTGGAAAAATCTAAAACGGTGCTGTTAGCCCACGGTTCCGGCGGCAAGCTCAGCCAGGAACTGGTGCGGACCATGTTCGTTGGCGAATTGGCCAACGAGACCCTGTCCCGGATGGATGACGCCGCCTGTGTCAACTTGGGCGGCGGACGCCTGGCCTTTACCACCGATAGTTTCGTCGTCAGCCCGATCTTCTTTCCCGGCGGCGATATCGGCAAGCTGGCGGTCTGCGGCACGGTCAACGATTTAGCCACCTCGGGGGCGACGCCAAAATATCTCAGCCTGGCCATGATTATCGAAGAGGGCTTGGCCTTTGAGGAACTGTCTATGGTTGTCCAGAGCATCAAAGCCGCCGCTGCTGAGGCCGGTGTCTGCATTGTCACCGGGGACACCAAGGTGGTCAACCGGGGCAAGGCCGACAAGCTGTTTATCAACACTTCCGGTATAGGGGTGGTACCGCTCGGGATCGAGATCTCCGGCTGCAACGCCAAGCCGGGTGATGTAGTTATGTTAAGTGGCAGTATCGGCGACCACGGCATGGCCATCATGGCCCAACGTGAAGGATTTACGTTCAAGGTTCCGGTGGAAAGCGATTGCGCCCCGCTTAACGGAATGGTAGCCGACATGCTCGCGGTGTCAAAAAACATCCATGTGTTACGCGACCCTACCCGCGGTGGTTTGGCTACTACTTTGAATGAGATAGCCGCTCAGTCCGGCGTTGGCATCAAGATCGACGAAACGGAGATACCGGTTAAAGACGCCGTGCGGACGGCCTGCGAGCTTTTGGGCTTCGACCCGCTGTACGTGGCCAACGAGGGCAAGATGATCGCCATTGTCGCCCCGGAAGATGCCGAGACGGTGCTTCAGGCTATGCGGTCAAACCGCTACGGCGGCGCCGCTACGGTAATCGGCGAGGTTACTGCGGAGCACAAGAACCGGGTTGTGCTGCGGACAACTCTTGGTGCGCGACGGATCGTGGATATGCTCTCCGGTGAACTTTTGCCGCGGATCTGTTAGTCTCCCCCTTATACAGATCGTGTCCAAGGAGCCTGGACATGTCAAAGGTAGTGCAACCTATCGCCGAAAGTGTTATCATCAGGGAAACATGAACCTGCTTCAACCTTCGTAGCAAATTATGTCAATCGAAACGCTTTACGTCATTCTGCTTATAATCTGCATCGTCTTGGTAGCCTTTTTTTCCAGCGCCGAGACGGCTTTTATGGCCTTACAGCGGTTCCGATTGCAGCACATGGTCCAGACGAATGTTAAAGGGGCCGATACCATCGCCAAACTGGTGGAGAAACCAGAGCGGATGTTTTCTACAATTCTGCTCGGTGATAATTTCGTCAACATCGTCGCGGCTTCCTTGGCCACGGTATTAGCGGTTGATATTTTTGGCGAAAAATACGGCATTATAGTTGCCTCTGCCTCGTTGACCGTGGTTTTACTCATCTTCGGCGACGTCATTCCCAAGACCGTGGCCGCCCGTCACTCGGAGCGTGTTTCGCTCTGGATCGCCCGCCCCATCAACTTTATCTCGTGGCTATTTACCCCGCTGGTAACGGTTTTATCCTGGATCGCCTCAGGGTTCGTGCGGCTTTTCGGTGGCGGTACTACCCTGCGCAGTTCGCTGTTCAACGAGGAAGAAATCCGCACCATGATCGACGTCGGCCACAAGGAAGGCGCTGTCGAACCAACCGAAGCGGAGATGTTGCACGCCGTTTTCGATTTCCGCGACCGCCCGGTCTCGGAGGTGCTGGTACCGCGACCCGAGGTCATAGCGGCTGAAAAAGGCACGACGCTCAATGCCTTTTTTGAAACTTACCAGAAGTCGCCCATGTCACGCTTCCCGATATTTGAAGAAAACATGGACAATGTCGTCGGAATCCTTTCGATCAAAGACGTGCTGATGGCTCAGGCCCGCGGTGAGATCAAACCCGAAGACCCTATCGACAGCCTGGTGCGGCCGGCTTATTTTGCTCCGGAGTCCAAGCCCATCGGCGGGCTGTTCAACGAGATGCGCGATAACAATTTCCGCATGTGCATCGTCATCGACGAGCACGGCGGCACTGCCGGAATCGTGTCGCTTTCCCGGTTGATGGAAGAGATTGTTGGCCCGGTGGGCGACGAGCTATCCCGCGCCGAGAAAGACTACGAACCGATTAATGAGTACACTTTCCAGGTTGACGGCGGCATGCGCATCCAGGACGCCAACGCAGCCCTTAACCTGAACTTGCCGGAAGACGAATCCTACGAGACGGTGGCTGGCTTCATCATGAAACGCCTGGGCCAGATTCCGCGGCAGGGCCAGGTGCTCAAATATAATGATGTCAAGCTGGTGGTTACCGGCATGCGCGGTCGGAAGATCGAAGACGTACTCATAACCTTGGAAAAGCCCCCTGAAGCGGCAGTCGTTCCCGAGGCCGTCCAGGCAGACACTAAACCGGGAAACAGCCCGCCGCCCGCGGCAGGCGAATGATATAATATCGGATAATTTCCGAGCATTGGATTTACTGACCAGATGATTAAACGACTACGTTTGCAGTTTGCCCGTGGCGATAGCCTGAAATTCCTGTCACACCTGGATATGATGCGCCTTTGGCCACGGCTGTTCCGGCGGGCCCGCATCGACATGACCTATTCCGAAGGCTTCAACGCCCACCCTCGGCTGGCCGTCGCCGCGCCGCTGGCGGTTGGCTGGACCGGCGAAGCCGAGCTGATGGAAGTTTGGCTGGACGATCCGCCGCCGGTATCGACGGTGCTGGCGCGGTTATCTCCGGTACTGCCGGAGGGATTATCTATTGTCATGGGCCTGGCCATGCCATTGGAAGACCCGTCTCTTCAATCATTGATGCGTTTTGCCGAATATGAGGTGGGATTGAAACTCGATCGATCCGCGGTTGAGGTTGAAAAAGCCGTCGAAAACCTGTGGGGTATGTCTACCCTGGACTGGTCTCACACGCGGGATGAAGAAACACGGCGCTATGACTTACGCGCCCAGGTTGACCACATCGCGATTCATGCTGTCGATACAGGAACGGTGACCCTCTCGATGCGGCTAAAGAACGCTCCGTCCGGCTCCGGGCGCCCGGAACAGGTGGCCTTGGCCCTCGGCTTTGCCGAACACCCGCTCTCGATTCACCGTACCCGCCTGGTGCTTGCCTGAGGTTTTCGTCCATGGTCGAACTCGACCCCGAACGCCAGCGGCAGGCCGCCGAATACGCCGGAAAGCGCCGTCGGCTGGGCATCCTCAATTTCATCATATCTGTGGCGCTGTTCGCGTTGTTGCTGCTGACCGGAAGCTCCCGGTCGATCGCTGAATCATTACCTTCCCAACCGGCGCCGGCGGCGGCCTCTTATCTGGTGCTGTTGATGCTGGGATACAGCTTACTGACACTTCCCTTGAGTGTTATTAGTGGTCTTGTCCTGCCACGGCGCTATGGCCTGTCGCACCAAACGGCTTTGAACTGGCTTGCCGACCATGTGAAGTTTCTGACTATGGGTATCATTTTCGGAGCCGTCGCCATCGTGGTGCTGTATGTTGCGATCGAAAACTCACCTGACTGGTGGTGGCTTATTGCCTGGGGCTTGCTGCTGGCCGTGTCGCTCGTGATGACCGTGTTGGCGCCGGTGCTGCTGGTACCGTTGTTTTTCAAGACGCACGCTTTAGAGGAAGGAGAACTCAAACAACGATTGGTAGCGGTAGCTGCCAAAGCCGGTGTGAAGATAGGCGGTATCTATGTCATCGAGTTTTCCAGTAAAACCAGCCTGGCCAACGCCGCCGTCATGGGCTTGGGGCATACCAAACGCATCGTGATCTCCGACACGCTTATAGAGGCGTATACCCCCGAGGAAATCGATATGGTGATGGCACACGAACTTGCGCACCAGCATCACCGCGATGTTTGGCGGCTTTTTGGTTTCCAGGCGGTGGTGTTCCAGGGATTCTTCTGGCTGGCATCATGGCTTTTTGCCACACTGGCTGAAACGCAAGATTATGTCAACCAAATTGATCCGGCCGCCATGCCTCTATTGCTCTTCTCGTTTTTTGTCGCCGGGGCCTTCAGCCTGCCCCTGATGAGTTGGTTCAGCCGTAGGCTTGAGGCCGCGGCCGACGCCTTTGCCTTGAAACTGACCGGAAATCCCGAGGTGTTTATCTCGGCGATGACCAAGCTTACCAACCAGAATCTGGGTGAAGCCAGACCAAAGAATTTCCTGGAACGCCTCGGCCAGGATCACCCCAGTTATGTCGACCGTGTTAAAATGGCAAAAGAACACGCGAATCACACCGATGGCTAGACTGGACAACGAATGACGCGAATATTTATCGCACGCCACGCCGAGACCGATTGGAACCGCCTGAAACGCATTCAGGGCGGCGGCTCGGATACACCGCTGAATGAGACCGGCCTACGCCAGGTTAAGTGCCTCGCCGGGAGGCTGGCGACGGAGAAACTCGAAGCCATAGTCTCCAGCCCGCTCGGGCGCGCCCGGGTCACCGCCGAAGCTATCGCACGGGAACACGAGCAGATGCCGGTAGAACTCGAAACCGACCTGCGCGAGATCGACGCCGGAGACTTAGAAGGCCGTTTTGTAGCTGAGGTCGGTGGCGGTCTGGGGTTGCTGCTGACGGCGGTTACTGAACAAGGGTTGGCGCGGTTGCCCGGTGGTGAAACCCTAGCAGAAGTGCGAACGCGCGCGTGGCGTGTAATCGAGAACCTGGTAGCCCGGTATCCTTCCGGCGAGGTCTTGGTCGTCACCCATTACTTCGTCGTGTTAGCTTTAGTATGCCGCGTCCTGAGTTTGGCAGAATTAGATATTCGCAAATTCCGGTTGAACACCGGCAGTCTGTCGGTCATCGAGGTTGATAGCGCCGGAATGGCAAAACTGGTTGTGTTTAACGAATCCTGCTTCCAGGTGGAGAGCCAGCCCTGGTAATCCATCATTTACTTGACCTGCTATAATCTAGCCATGCATCGCACTGAGAAGTGGGTCCTCGACTACATCACCTGTCATGGGCTGGTGACCAGGGGTGAGAAGGTAGTGGTGGCCGTCTCTGGCGGCGCCGATTCGCTCAGCTTGCTTCATATATTACATAATGTACAGGACGAGCTCGGCATCATCGTACATGTCGCCCATCTCGATCATAGTATCCGCGGCGACGCATCGATCCAAGACGCTGCTTATGTGGAAGCCCTAGCCGAAGAACTGGGACTACCTTACACTGTCGAGAAGCGCGATGTTACAGGCTACTGGCAGGTTCATAAAATTTCCCTTGAAGAGGCTGCCCGCGAGGTTCGCTACCAGTTCCTAGGGGAGGTAGTGAAGAATACCGGAGCCGCCTCGGTGGCGGTAGCCCATACACTAAACGATCACGTCGAGACGGTCCTGTTACATCTGCTTAGGGGCAGCGGTCTTAGCGGCCTGGTTGGCCTGAAAGGATCGTCGATTTTGCAGTACAAGCGGGTCGGGCCGCTAAGGGTGATCCGCCCACTGCTGTGTCTTAGTCGCGACGAAGTTGAAGAATACTGCCGTGATTTGAATCTTGAATACCGGACCGATGCTACTAACGAATCATTGACTCATACCCGGAACCGCATTCGGTTGAAGTTACTACCGAAACTGCGGAAGGAATTCAATCCTCGAATTGACGATGCAATATCCCGGCTGTCGCGCTTTGCCGCCGACGACGTCGACTTTGTCGAGGAAAAATCCAAGAAAGCTGCGGAGAAGATAGCTTACTCCCGGGATGAGGTTACCGTCATCGATAAAGCCGCCTTTCTCGAACTGCATCCGGCGCTCCGGCGCGGCGTGCTGCGGCAACTCCTGGCCGCGGCGGCCGGCAGCCTAAAGGACATCGAAGGCGTCCATATCGAAGATATGCTAGATGTTGCCGAAGGGGACACCGGTAGGAGGTTGGACCTCTGGGGCGGGCTTGCGTTCACTGTCGGCTACCGGGACCTGCTGCTCGGCCGCAACCTGGCGGCGGCTATCCCGCTGCCGGTGCTGGAAGGCGAACACCGACTGAACATCCCTGGTGTCACCGAAATACCGGGATGGAGCGTATCCGCCACGGTGACAAATCTTGCCGGTGGTCCACCCGTGAAGGGTGACGACCCGTTCGTCCAGGTGATGGACTATGACCATTCCACCGGCTGGCTGACCGTCCGGGCGCGCCGGGCGGGCGATAAATTCCAGCCGCTGGGCATGAGCGTCGAAAAAGCGGTTAAGGACTTCTTCATCGACGCCAAGGTGCCTCGGCTGTGGCGGCCCCGGGTACCGGTCGTTGTCAACCCTAGCCAGATTGTCTGGGTGGCGGGTTATCGGCTCGACGATCGAGTAAAGGTCACCGAATCGACTCGTCAGATACTGCGCCTGGAATTGACTCCTACCGGCGCGGTTTAACCGCCTGCACTTTGACGCTGACGATGGTCTCGGCAACATGCTGGATCATCTCTTCGGTTATTCCGAGCGTCGAGGCTTCTTTTACCAACTCGGGCGCCATGTCGATGAAGTCCAGGTCAAATACAGTTTCGCCGACGATCTCGATGTTTTCGAAACCGGCCTGTTTGATGGCGCCCAGGTATTCCTCCTTGAGGTTGGCGCCCGCCACGCAGGCGGTATAAGCCGCCACTGAATCCCTGACGAAATCCGGCAGCGGTTCAAGCAGCACGATGTCCGACACGGCGATGCGGCCGCCGGGTTTGAGTACGCGAAACGCCTCGGCAAAAACCGCTGGCTTATCGGGGGAAAGGTTGATCACGCAATTGGAGATGATGGTATCGACGGCGCCGGATTCGACCGGGAGGTTCTCGATCTCGCCCTGGCGGAACTCCACGTTGGTGATTTTGCCCTTTTTGGCGTTTTCCCGGGCCCTGGACAGCATGTCAGGGGTCATGTCAACCCCGATAACCTTGCCGGTAGGGCCGACTTGGCGCGCCGCCAGGAAGGCGTCGAAACCGGCGCCGGAACCCAGGTCGAGAACCGTTTCGCCCGGCTTCAAGGCGGCGATGGCGGTAGGGTTGCCGCAACCAAGGCCGAGGTTGGCGCCCTCTGGTACCGCTGAAAGATCTTCGTCGGAATAGCCGATAGCTCGGCTGATCAAATCGGGCGACGGACTGCCGCAGCAACCGGAGCTGCAACCGCAGCCGCTGCCACCGGTTCGGGCGATGCCGCCGTAACGCTCCTTGACATAACTCTTGATTTCGGTGTCTTTCATCGTGTTGTCCTTTCGCCTAGATTTCTTTGATTAACGGTCCAAGTAGGTCACGCGCACTTTTTGCCAGGTTTTCAGCCTTGGTCATCACCAAGCAGCAGGGCTTGCCGCCGCGGGTCAAGGTGACTAGTGCCAGTTTATCGCCGGCGAAGATACCCATCCCATCGCGGATTTCCTTGGGCAGTACCACCTGGCCACGGGCGTCGACCGAGACGACAGCTTCGACCCGGCAACACTCGGTCGTATCACAACATACGCTGTCGACAGGTTTCTTGTTATCGGGCATGCAGCCCTCCTTAGATGCTGATAAATCAGTATAATCAGAAAAAGCTGACAATGTCAATAGGTGATTGAAAACAATAAGACCGCGGATTATGGTTAGACCATGAAAACGCCCGGTTCCTGGACCGTTGAAGGGTTCTTTGAAGGCCGACCTGCCGCGCTGGCGCTTTTCAACACCGTCCGCAAGTACATAGAGTCCTTTGGGGCGGTTACCATCGAACCCATGAAAACCCAGATTGCATTTGGCGCCAAGAGGAAATTCGCCTGGGTCTGGCTGCCACAGACCTGGATTAAGAAGCGCCTCGAAAACAGCCTGACGCTGACGTTCGATCTCAACCACAAGGTTGAGAATCCACGGATCGAAGAAGCGGTGGAACCGCAGCCGGGGAGGTGGACACACCACGTTATCATCGAGAAACAGTCTGATCTCGATGACGAGGTAAAAGGGTGGTTGCGGGAGGCTTATGAAAATAGCGTTTCGCGAGGTGAATGATGGGAGCTTTTATCG
>CAZGRY010000020.1:13093-19502 GCA_964528105.1 uncultured Dehalogenimonas sp. | reverse complement strand
GTGGAAACGCGCAAGATCATGCATGCCCCCAACATTGCCGTATCGGCCACCTGCGTCCGGGTGCCGGTTTTTATCGGCCACAGCGAGGCGGTCAACGTCGAGTTCGAGCGACCGTTCTCACCCGACGATGCCCGCGGAATTTTAGCCAAAGCCCCGGGGGTCAAGGTGCTGGACGACCCGACGGTCAACCTCTATCCGCACCCCTGGATGGCCGCCGGCACCGATGACACCTTCGTCGGCCGCATCCGCTCCGATTCCTCCCTGCCCGGCGGGCTGGTGATGTGGATCGTAGCCGACAACGTCCGCAAGGGCGCAGCGCTGAATGCCGTCCAGATCGCCGAAGAAATGTACAGGCGCGGGTGGCTCCACAGCCACGATTAATACAGAGGACGTTCAATAATACCAATAATCAAATAGTCAAATAATACCAATATTACCAATGAAACAAATACGATTTAGTGCCTCATCGGAGGGCTTGATATGAAAGAGCTGGGACGCCTCATTACTGCCATGGTCACGCCGTTCAAGGATGACGGGTCGATCGATTTCATCCAGACCAGGAAGCTGGCTAAAGCCCTGGTGGTCTCAGGCAGCGACGGCATCGTGGTCGCCGGCACCACCGGCGAATCCCCCACCGTGACCTGGGAAGAAGAGCACGCCCTGTTCATGGCGGTCAAGGAAGCCGTCGGTGACAAGGCTAAGGTCATCGCGGGCACCGGTTCCAACTCCACCGCCGAGGCGGTGGAGAACACTATCAAGGCCGAGAAGCTGGGCGTTGACGCAGCCCTGCTGGTAGTGCCCTACTACAATAAGCCCACCCAGGAAGGCCTGTACCGCCATTTCAAGGCCGTTGCCGACGCCACCTCACTGCCGATCATCCTGTACAATGTACCGTCGCGCACCATCACCTCATTATCCGCAGAGACGACGATCCGGTTGTCCAAGATTGAAAACATCATCGGTACCAAGGAAGCCTCCGGCAACCTGGGTGAGATCGCCCGGATCATCGACGGCACCCAGTCAGCCCGACCAGATTTCACCGTCTGGAGCGGCAACGACTCCGACACCCTGCCGATGATGGCCATCGGCGCCCACGGCGTCATCTCCGTCGCCTCGCACTTAGTCGGCCTGCAGATCAAGAAGATGATGGAAAGCTTCGTGGCCGGCAAACTGGCCGAGGCTGCGGCGCTGCACCGCCACCTGACGCCTATTTTCAACAACCTGTTCGTAGTGGCCAACCCGATACCGGTGAAGTACGCCCTGAACCACATCGGCTTCCATGTCGGTTCGCCCCGTCTGCCGCTGACTGAGGCCGACGACAAAACGGCAGCCTTCATCCGCGACACGCTTAAGGGTTACCATATCGACCTGCCGCTGGGGTAAGCCGCTGGTCTCGTCCCGATGACACCGGATGCGCAGGAAGGACTGATACCTCTAAGCCGCGACATGGTAGTGCCGGCATCGATCACCTGCGCCCGCGCCTTCGCCGACGACCCCACGACCCATTATCTCATCCCCGATGAGAGCAAGCGAGCTAACCTGCGCTATTCCTTCGAGTATTACCTCAGGCTGTCGCTTTTAGGCGGCGGCGGGACGTATGTCACCTCGCCGAAATGTGAAGGGGTAGCCATCTGGGTCGAATCCGAGCGTAAGGAGTCTTTCCTCACCCACCTGCGCGCCGGTTTTCCATTCCTGCCGCTGCGCTGCGGTTGGAGCCATCTTGTCCGGGAAGCGGCGTTGGACTTGCACTTCTCCAAGCTGCGGCGGGAACTGACGCCGAAACATCACCTTTACCTCGGAGTGCTGGCCGTCGATCCGGCATATCACGGCCAGGGATTCGCCAGCCGCCTGATGCGGCCGATGCTAAAACACCTCGACGCGGAGCAAATACCCGCCTACCTGGAGACCCAGACACCGAAATACGTTGAGATGTACCGACACTGGGGATTTGAACTGCTGCGGGAAGAGCGCATGCCGGATGCCGACCTGAAGCTGTACCTGATGCTGCGGCGGCCCTTGACTCTCACTAAACCGTGACATCAGCTCGATTGTTCCGTCCATCCTTCGACAGGCTCAGGACGAAGGGTCTTAGAGGCCACGAACAAGAGATTGCTTCGTCGTCCTTCGCCCGAATGACTCCTCGCAACGACGGATGGGCGGGCGGCGGTCGCCCCGGTACGGGGTCGGGCGGGTCTGAGACCCGCCCCTACAACGGCGGTTAACGAAAAAGGGGTAGGTCTCACGACCTACCCCTTTTTTTATTCAACGAACCGGTTACGGCATGGGTTTGGTTTCGGGATTGCGCTCTCCGGACTTGTAGTGGTGGGCGCCTTGAGACAATTCGGCAAAAGCGGCCTTGGCCTCGTCGACGGAGGCGCCGTCATCCAGGGTTGAGGTATCGCCGACGGTAGCGCCGGTAGCCACTGCCTTCAACAGGCGGCGCATGATCTTGCCGCTGCGGGTCTTGGGCAACAGGTTGACGAAGAAGATCTCTTCCGGGGTGGCCAGGGTGCCGATGGTAGCCCGGAGGTGGCGGGTGAGCTCGTTCTTGATCTCCACCGAGGGCGGGGTGCCCTTCCGCAGGGTAACGAACATGATGATGGCCTCACCCTTGATCTCGTCGGGCCGGGAGGTGGCGGCGGCCTCGGCGACGGCCGAGTGGCCGACGATGGCGCTTTCCAATTCGGCGGTGGAGATGCGGTGACCGGCGACCTTGATGACCTCGTCGGCGCGGCCGAGGAGCCAAAGGAAATTGTCCTGGTCCTTCATGCAATAGTCGCCCGGGAGGTAGTTGCCGGGGAAGCGTGACCAGTAGGTTTGCTGGTACAGCTCCGGGTTGCGGTAGATATCCAGCAGCATGCCAGGCCAGGGCTTCCTGATGACAATAAAGCCAGTCTGGCCGTTGGGCAACTCGTTGCCATCGGCATCAACCACATCGGCGACGATACCAGGCATCGGTTTGGTGGCGGAGCCGGGTTTCAGGGAATGTACCTGGATGCCGGGTGTGGGCGAGATCATGAAGCCGCCCGTCTCTGTCTGCCACCAGGTATCGGAAATGCCGATCCGGCTGTGCCCGATGTTGCGGTAATACCACAGCCAGGCTTCCGGGTTGATCGGTTCGCCGACCGAACCCAGGATTTTGAGGCTGGACAGGTCATGCCGGGCCGGCCATTCCTCGCCATGGCGCATGAACATGCGGATGGCGGTGGGCGAGGCATAGAGTATGGTGACACCGTACTTGGCGATGATCTGCCACCAGCGGTCTAGCGTCGGGTAGTCCTGAGCACCTTCGTACATGACTGAGGTCAGGCCGAGTTCCAGCGGTGCAAAGGCGACGTAACTGTGGCCGGTGATCCAGCCAATATCGGCGGTGCACCACCACACCGTCTGGGCATCGGTGTTGAAAGCCCACTGCATGGTCTTGGCGATCCACAGCGAATAGCCGCCGGTGCCGTGCAGGATGCCTTTGGGCTTGCCGGTGCTGCCGGAGGTATAAAGGATGAATAACGGATCGTTGGAATCCATCTCCTCAGGGGCGACGTACTCGTCGCAGCCGGCCAGTATATCAGACAGCCAGACATCGCGCTGCGGGTCCATCTCGATGTTGTGGCCGGTGTGCTTGACCACGACGATTTTTTCCACGCAGGGGCATCTTCTTGCCGCATCGACGGCGTTGTCCTTCAGCGGGAGAATCTTACCGCGGCGGTGCATACCGGAGGCAGTGACAATGATCTTGGCCTCGACATCCTCGACGCGGTCAGCCAGCGCCTGGCCGGAAAAGGCAGAGAAGACGACGGTGAACGGCGCGCCGATGCGGGCGCAGGCCAGCATCACTACCGGTAGTTCCATGATCATTGGCAGGTAGATGGCGACCCGGTCGCCCCGCTTGACGCCTAGGCGCTTCAAAGCCCCGGCGACATTGTTGACCTGCCGGTAGAGTTCCGCATAGGTCACGACCTTTGTGTCGCCAAGTTCGCCTTCCCAGTAGAAAGCGACCTTGTTCTTTACCTCGGTCTTCATGTGGCGGTCGAGACATTGATATGATAAGTTCAGCTTACCGCCAACGAACCAGCGGGCGTAGGGCACCTTCCAGTCCAGCACTTTATCCCAGCGCTTGAACCAGTCCAGGGACATTGCCTGCTCCGCCCAGAAGGTTTCGGGGTCATCGGAGGCGCGGCGGCACATTTCATCATAATCGCCGGACGGGCAAAAATAGCTGGTGGTAGGTAGGTGGGCGATGCGGGAATCGGCTGCTTGAGTCATCTTTCCTTCTCCTCTTTTAGTTAATGAAAACCGTACCGGGCCAGACCTGGGACGCGTTAAGGGCAAAATCTGGAGGGGTGCATACACCGTCGGCAAGGGCCGACTTTGTGATGTGATTACGCGCTGAGATGCGGCAGACATCGGCGATAATAGATTTCTCGATTAAAGAAGCCTCACCAATACAGGCTCCGGACCAGAGAATGGAGTTAGTAATAAAGGACCCGGCTCCGATGTCGCAGTTGTCGCCCAGCACCACCGGACCGGTGATTGTCGCTCCGGCCCCGATGCTGCAGCCATTACCGATAAGGACATTACCGGTGATGGTTGCGGTGGCATCGACGGAGGTCATATTGCCAACGTGAACACCAGCTGGAGGCGTCGCGGCGCAGCGACAGCGGCCATTGAGCATATCCATGTTCAGCTGGAAATATTTATCGCGGTTGCCCATGTCAATCCAATATGAATCACGGTCGTTGCAGGCGTAGAAAGGGCGCTGGTTTTTGAGCAGCAGTTGGAAAGTCTCGCGCTCAATACTGGTGTTGGTATCGGGCTTGATCAAGCCGAGCACTTCAGGCTCTAAAACGTAGCAGCCGGCGTTGATCATGTTAGTTGTGGCTTCTTCGGGCTTGGGTTTTTCAATAAAGCGCCTTATCCGCCCGTCGCTCTCGGTCTCCACCAGGCCGAAAGCCGAGGGGTTGTCCACCGGCGTAAGGGCGATAGTAGCCACGGCATTGTTCGACCGGTGCAGACGCAGCATCGCCGACAGGTCGATAGTCGAAAAAACGTCGCCGTTCAAGGCGAAAAAAGTCCCGTCGAGGTATGGCTCGCAATTCTTAATGCCGCCGGCGGTACCAAGCGGGCGGCTCTCGTTGACATAGGTCATCTTGCAGCCGACGGCTATCCCATCGCCGAAATGTTTTTCCATCTGACCGGCGAGGTGGCCCCGGGTCAGAATGACCTCGTCGACACCGTGTTTCCGCAATTGCTCGACCACATGGGCCATGAACGGTTTGTTAAGCACCGGCATCATGGCTTTGGGGGTATTGATGGTCAAAGGCCGGAGCCGGGTGCCCAGGCCGCCAACGAGAATCAGTGCTTTCATAAGAACATACCGGCACTCACCTTTTAATGTCGGTTGATGGGGAAGACGCGGTCTTAATACTTGGGCTTAAGCTATCTTATAGGAATTAGTACCCTTAAATCAAGCTGATTCGTCAATGGGAATATTATGTGTATCTAAAAATAATTACGGACCTAATACCTTTTTCGAAGCGAGATACCTGAGAATCGCCCATGCTTCGGCAGCGGCGACGGCTCGGTGGCTAATGCGATTTTTTTCGGCTGGTGATAGTTCCGCCATCGTTAGTCCCTTCCCCGGAAGCAGGAACACCGGGTCGTAACCGAAACCGTGGTTCCCGCGAGGGGTATAAGCGATCACTCCCTCGACCGAACCGTCAGCCAGCTCCAGTCTACCACCCGGATCGGCGATGGCGATAACGCAGCGGAACCGGGCAGTTCTCCGCTCAAGCGATATCCCCTCCATGTTTTTAAGCAAAAGAGCGATCCGCTCAGTATCAGTCGCTTTTTTCCCAGCGTAGCGGGCTGACCGCACCCCAGGGTCACCACCCAAAGCATCGACCTCGAGGCCGGAATCATCGGCCAAAGTCAGCATCCCGGAAGTAGTGGCCAGGGTCTGTGCCTTGATCGAGGCATTCTCGGCGAAAGTGCTGCCGGTTTCGGCGACGTCAATGGAGATGCCCTTTTCGGCCGGGGTTACCAGCGAAAAGCCGCAACCTGATAAAAGGTCCCGATACTCGGCGAGTTTGCCCATGTTGTTGGTTGCCAGCAGCAGTTCGGCCATTTTCGGTTGCATCGACCTCGGTTACGTTCAGGGCGCCCGCCGGTCGCCCCTATATTGGACCAACGCCACGAGGAGAGGAAAACGTAAGGGCACGGCGCGGCGTGCCATTACGATCCAATGCAATAAAAACCTAGATTGGTTTAAACCGTTTTTCGAGCTTACGGGAAACCTGCGGCATGGTGGTGTATTCCATCTCGTCCAGCGGCAGGCGGTGCGGCTCGAAGGGGCCGTGCGCGCGCAGGTAATCCGCGATATCCAGCGCCTTCTGGCGCGCGTTGTTGTAGC
>CAZGRY010000020.1:12631-13083 GCA_964528105.1 uncultured Dehalogenimonas sp. | reverse complement strand
TCCAGCGGTAGGCGATGTGGTTCGAACGGGCCGTGCTTGCGCATCATGTATGCCATGTCGTTAGCCATCTCACGAGCTTTGTCGTAAGACACATCGGCGAAGAAATCGCGAGGGCCGACCAAACGGCCTTCAGCCAATTGGAAGCCCTGGGCGATGACCCGCGGCGGGCCGTCGAAGCGGGTCGGCATGCTATCAGCCACGCCCACCGGCATGATCGGACCCCAGTGAGAGCCGCGCATCCAGCCTTCGACGAGGTAAGGTTGAGCGAAGGGCTCCAGGACCTCGCCTACCGCCGGAAAGGCGCCCTGGCAGCGGACGATGCAGACCGGATCATCTTTGCCGACGTAGCGGTTGGCGATGAAGGCCAATTTCTGGGTGGAAGATGAGGCAGCGATCTCGCCGCTCTTGTTATAGACCGCCTTCACCGGGTAGCGGTTGGGCGCGCCGATGAA
>CAZGRY010000020.1:0-12621 GCA_964528105.1 uncultured Dehalogenimonas sp. | reverse complement strand
ACAAAAAAGGAAGCACAAATAAAAAAGTCCTGGGTCGAGAAGAAGATCTTCTTGCTCTCCTTGACATCGTGAACCTCGAAATTGAAGCCCATGTGCATATTCTCGGCGATAACCAGGCCGATGGTATTGAACGGATCGGCAAACATCTTGTAGAGCGGCATGTTCCAGGCGCCAGAGGATGTCTTATCAGCCATGAAAATGACCACCGGCTCCGAGATTCGTTCTTCGAATTCCATCTCAGCAGCGCCCGGGCCCATGCCCTTGATGTTGCCGGAAAAGGCATCGGCCAGGAGGTCCTGTCCGGCGCCGTAGAGTTTCAGTTTCTTGGCGATGCTGGTGCAGGCGACGAAGGTGTCCCAGGCCATCTCATGGATTTCCTTGTCGTTTTCGCCCCTCTGGTGGGTCATGATGAGTTGCAGATCATCGCCGCACTTGGTGACGTGATAATCAATGAGCATGCCGCTCTGTTTGGCTTTGGCCAGCTTATTGTCCGCCTCGCACAGGCACTCCGGATGGGAATCGGAATGGCCGACGTAGCCGCCGATATCGGCCTTGATGACGCTCAGAGTGATTTTCATGGTTGCTCCTTCCCTAATTTAATAATCGATGCCCTTGCGGGCGCGGATGCCTTCAGTAAAGGGGTGCTTGATCATCAGAATTTCGGAAACCAGGTCAGCCATGGCCACCAAGCGCGGATCGGCGTTGCGGCCGGTCAGGATGAGTTCAACGCATTCCGGCTTGTTATTGATCATCGACACCATTTTTTCGATGTCGATCAGGCCGCCAGCCACGGCGTGGTTTATCTCATCGAGAATGATGACGTCGTAATTGCCGCCGGTCATTGCCTTTTCAGCGGCTTCTACAGCCCGTATCGCTTCGGCCCGGTGTTCCGGAGTGATGTTGCCCTTGCGCGACCAGCCGCGGTAGCCGAAGGCTTCGACGGTGACGTTGGGCAGGCTCTTCAGTATCTTGAACTCGCCGTGTTCGAAGCTCTCATTAGCCTTCATCATGAACAGCATATAGACCCTGAGGCCATGACCCGCGGCGCGGACGGCAATGCCGATGGCGGCTGAGGTTTTGCCCTTTCCCTGGCCGGTGAAGATGGATACCAGCCCCTGTTCCAGCTTGCAGCCATCGTTATGCGTTTCGCTCTGGGTCAAAAAGAACCTCCGGGAGGACGCCGGCGCAAGGCCGATACGTGGGATTTCAAAGTCAGTTTAACAAGGCTCATAGGTAGTGTCAAGGAAGCTAAAACACCACATTTGGACGGAAAAATCATGTATAAGTCAAACCCGGTTCCCGTGACCGATATTATTCCCGCCGAGTAACGATATTCTTGAGAGAACCGATACCCTCGATGCGGATTTCAATGGTGTCGCCAACCTGCATCGGGCCGATGCCTGAAGGCGTGCCGGTGGCAATGACATCGCCGGGCAGCAGAGTCATGACGTGTGAGATAAAGTGGATCAGGTAGTCCACGGAAAAGATCAAATCTGACGTATTACCATGCTGCTTGCGCTCGCCGTTAAGATAGGACTCCACAGTTAGATTCGACGGGTCGGCATCGGTCTCGATCCACGGCCCGACGGCGGCGAAGGTGTCGAAGCCCTTGGCCCGCGTCCACTGGCCGTCAATCTTCTGCAGGTCGCGGGCGGTGATGTCGTTGAAACAAGTATAGCCAAGAACGTGACTGAGTGCATTTTCCTGGCTGACGCGCCAGGCGGCTTTCTTGATGACCACAGCCATCTCAGCCTCGTAATCCACCCGTTGCGACATGGGCGGGTAGATAATGCCGGCTTCCGGGCCGATGACCGCGGTGGACGGCTTCAGGAAGATCAAAGGGGCGCTAGGCAAGGTATGCCCCATTTCCTTGGCGTGGCTGTGGTAATTGACCCCCAGGCAGACGATTTTCGACGGAGCGCAGGGCGCCAGCAGCCGCACCGTGGAAGTCTTGTAGGTTACCCCCGAATAATCCAGTCCTCGGAACGGGGTCCCTTTCAGGGCGAGGATGGAATCGCCTTCGATGACACCGTATTGTTCGGAAGCGTCGGGGGTGGCAAAGCGTACAATTTTCATGGCGGCATTGTAGCACGCTCACGAGTAATGAGTCACGGACACCGGTTTGGTCATATTGTCATTCGACCTCATAATCAAAGCGTGTGTAAATGTTAAGAATTGCTTGGTGGAATAATCGGCATCATATTTGCGCGGCCTATATGAACCACCTATAATAACGTCTCAGCTTAGAACGAATGAATATTACTGGAGGGCATCCCAAAGCCTGTGGAAGTCTCTGAAGTCTCAAGAAGCAAGAAACTCCTAATCGACGGCGTACCTTACAACGTTGAAAACGTCAGCTTCGTCAAACCGGGTAAAGGCCGCGCCATCTATCACCTCAAATTGCGCAACTTGATCAACGGCGCATTGTCCGAACCTACCTACCACTCCGGCGACAAGTTCGATGAAGCCAGCATCACGGTACGTGACATGCAATACCTCTTTCATGAACACGGCCATTACACCTTTATGGATGCAGAAAGCTTCGAGCAGTATGTCATGGGTGAGGAAATTGTCGACGATAAAAAACTCTACCTGAAAGACAACCTCGGAGTTCAGGTTATGATGTGGGAAGATCGGCCGATCGACCTGCAACTTCCAAAGGCCGTCGAACTAAAGGTCATGGAAACAGAATCTGCTTTGAAGGGCGCAACTGTCACCGCCCAACAAAAACTTGCCAAAATGGAGACCGGTCTGACTATCGGCGTGCCGGCCTTTGTCAAAGAAGGCGACGTTATCCGCGTCAGCACCCTGACCGGCGCCTACGTGGAACGCGTCGGCGGGTAAACCCCGGTGGATCTGAACAGGCTCTCGACTAAAAAAGAAAATCTGAAGCGCCGGGCTGAGATGTTAAGTCTCACCCGGCGTTTTTTTGTTGACCGCGGCTACCTGGAGGTGGAAACGCCGTCACTGGCCGACTGCCCGATTCCCGAAGCCTTTATCGAACCAATAAAGTCCGAATGCGGCTGCCTGCTGCCTTCCCCGGAACTGTACATGAAGCCGCTGCTAGCCGCGGGCTACGGCGACATCTTCCAGATTTGCCACGCATTTCGCAAAGGAGAAAAAGGCGCCCAGCACCGCGAGGAATTCACCCTCCTGGAGTACTACCGAGTCGGGAAAAACTACCTCGATTTGGCTGCCGAAACCGAAACCCTCGTCGTTGAACTCGTCGACATGATTGTCGGCACTCGAAAGATCACGTACCAGGGCAAAACGATTGATTTATCTTCACCCTGGCCGCGGCTCTCGGTACGAGATGCGTTCGTCAGGGTCTGCGGCTGGAACCCGGTGACCGTCGACGACCCGGAGCGTTTCGATTTCGAGTTGGCGACGAAGGTGGCGGCTTTGAGCAACGACCGCGCGCTGATCCTCTACGATTTCCCTGCCAAGATGGCGTCCCTCGCACGTTTGAAACCCGGCGATACCTCGGTGGCTGAACGTACCGAGATTTTCATCGGCGGGCTGGAGTTAGCTAACATCTTCTCCGAATTGACCGACCCGACGGAGCAGAGGCAGCGGTTTAAAGATGAATTAATGGTTGCGCGTGAACACCGAAAAGATGCAATCATACCCGAAGATTTCCTTGGGGCTTTAGCCAAACTGCCGGAGGCGGCGGGCGGGGCGCTGGGGATTGACCGACTTGTAATGCTGTTGTGCGATGCAACTTCAATTGATGAAGTGACGGCGTTTCCGGTCTAATCCCCATTCATCCATCGATAAACACAGGATGATCGGTGGTCTACGGAACCTCGACGATTTCGAAATGCTCCTGAGCGTCCGGGGCTTCCCACAGGGTGCCGGCCGGGGTGGTGATGGCGCTACGAGAGGACAGGATCTTACCGCCAAAGGTACCGACGCGGGTGATCTTGATAACGGTTGACCCGTATTTCCTGGCGATAACGTCGGAAACCGGGTGACCGGTGAACGGTGGATGATTGGGGTCGGTGAGAGACACCGGCAGGAAGATCAGCTTGGCGCCGGCGCAGGTAGCGTCCACCACGTCCCAGGAGATGCAGTCGGCGCAAATCATGAGTCCCACGGTGCCAAACGGCGTCTCGAACTTCACCGGCTGCTTGCCGCGGCAAATATTGAGCTCAACCTCTTCATGGGTGATGTTGATCTTGCGGTAGCTGGCAACCTGTTCCCCGCTCTTGAACACATAGCAGGTGTTGTAGTAGCAGTCGCCGTCGCGTTCGACAATGCTGCCGCCGATGATGTAGCCCCGGAAAACGGTGCTCGCCTTTAGCATCATGTCGTAAGCCGGCGTGGCCGTCAATTCAAGGCAACTCTGCAAGGTGTAGGGGCGACGATAATCCCCACCGGGGATGGTGAAAAACTCCGGCAGGGCAAAGAAATCAGCGTCGGTGCTGATGATCCTGTCGTAGGCTTTGGCAATGTTCAGATCCGGATCACCGGCATCGGCGATCTGGTAGACGGCGATCTTCATTAAGCCGGGTTCCGCCCGAGGGACGGAGCAATCATCAGACCGTTCATGTAGCGGGTCATGGCGGCGATGAGTTCCTGGACGGCGGAGGCTTTGTATTCCTTGACCAGCGACCCAACCAGTTGCTTCACCGTGACAATTTCCTTGACCCGGTGTACGTTAGCGCCGCAGAAGGCGAAGCCACCGGACAGGTGTCCGCGTTGGGCGTTGATCAGGGCAACGAAAATGCAATATGGGCTCTCGGCGACGTTGCAGGTTTTGACGCAGTGCTGCGGGCATTTGAAGGGCTTCTTGTGACCAGCGTTAACGCTTTCAATAAAAGTGTTTCTGAGGGCGCGGCCGGGCATGCCGACCGGGCTCTTGATAATGACGGCGTCACCTTCTTTGGATTCGATATACGCCTGCTTGAAGGCTGGGGAGGCGTCGCATTCCTCGGTCGCCACGAAGCGGGTGGCCATCTGGACGCCGCTGGCTCCGAGTTTCAGCATGTTGTAGATATCCTCACCGGTAAAGACACCGCCGCCGCCGATGACCGGTATCGGCCGTCCGGCGGCCTCGGCGAAAGGCTTGACCGCCTCGATGACCTCAGGGATCAGTTTCTCCAGCCGGTTTTCCGGCAGGTTCAGATCATCGGCTTTGAAACCCAGGTGGCCGCCGGCCAAAGGCCCTTCGACGACGAAGGCATCCGGTGTGTAGTTAAAATCATCCTGCCATTTCTTGCATAAAATGCGGGCGGCACGGCCGGAGGAAACAATGGGCACCAGCTTGGTGTGCCGATTGGTCCCCAGCAGTTCGGGCAGACGCGTCGGCAGGCCGGCGCCGGCGAAAATAATGTCGATGCCCTCTTCGATGGCGGCCTTGGCTAACGCGGCGAAATCGGTCAGGGCAACCATGATGTTGACGCCCAGAACACCCTTGGTTTTGGCTCTAGCCTGGCGGATCTGCCGCCGCAGGCCGCGGATATTGGCTTCAAAGAAGTTCTCGTAGAAATCAGATTCAAACAGACCGACACCCGGTGCGGCGATGACGCCGATGCCGCCGGCGTTAGCAACGGCTGAAGCCAGGCCGGAGAGTGAGATGCCTACGGCCATGCCGCCCTGGACAATAGGCAAACGGGCGATATGCTGGCCGATTTTAAGGGGCGGCGGCCGGTGCCATTTGAGTATCTCTTCTATCTCGGCGACAGCGGCGCGGCCAAAAGGAATTTCCATTAAAACTCCCGGGTTAGCAAATCTAATGAAGGGTATCGTATTTAGGCGCAGGCGTCAAGTCCAAACAAACTCAATGCATCGAAGATCGGAGCGATTGTCGACTTTGTCCCGCGTTTTCGGTAATTCTAGCCGGGCGGGCCGCCGGTCGGCACGTAGTAACCCTGGCCGGCCTTCGACAGGATGAATGCCGGGCTGCTGACATCGGCCTCCAGTTTCCGGCGTAGCCGCCCGATGTAGACCCTAAGTGCATTGACTGAACCAGGGTAATCTTCGCCCCAGATGATCTCGGCGAGCTTGGCGTGCTCCACCACCCGGCCGCAATTCCGGATAAGTTGGCCCAGTATCAGGCTCTCGGTCCGGGTAAGCTCAATACGGCTTCCTGCTGGGGTGGTCACGTCATTCCTTGCGGTATCCAGGGTCAGCTTGCCGCAGTGCAGGACTTCCTGCTCCGGTGCCCCGGGCTGCCGCCTCAGGAGGGTTCGAACGCGGGCGATGAGTTCCAGTTGCCGGAAGGGTTTGACCACGTAATCATCGGCGCCCAGTTCCAAGCCTTTGACGATGTCTTTTTCATCGCCGCGGGCGGTCAGCACCACCAGCAGCATGCGGGGGAACTTGCGTAGCGTTTTCAGGACATCGAATCCGTCCATATCCGGCAGGCCGAGGTCAAGGAGAACCAGGTCCGGAGATTCTTCCCTGGATTTGGCGATACCTTCGGCGCCGAAACCTGCGCTGACAAATTCCACTTCAGGCCAATTGACCTGGAACGCCATTTTAAGGTAATCGGTGATAGATTGATCGTCTTCGATAATAAGAATCTTGGTCATATTGCCCCCGTTCCCACGACTAATTTATCAGTCGGAAGATCAAACCAGAAGGTAGTGCCGCGCCCCGGTGCGCTGTCAACGCCTACTTGACCGCCGTGCAGCTCAACCAGTTTTTTAGCTAGCGCCAGGCTGTTGCTGGCGGCCCGCGGTCGGTGGCGGTCGGTCGGCTGGTAGGGTTCGAAAATATATGGCAGGTCTTCCTCGTCAATGCCGGTACCACTGTCAGCGACGGCAAACCGGATGGCACCGTTCGAAGAAATCACGCTTATGATTATATTGCCGCCACGAGGAGTAAACCTAATGGCATTGGTTAATAGAATTCCAATCACCTGCCGCAGCCGCAACTCATCTGCCCGAACCCGTTGCAGTGATGACGGTAAATTTGTGATGATGTTGACGCGGCCTGCCGGTACACCGGTTTCCACCTTTGTGACCGCTGCGGTCACCGCCGCAACCGGGTCAATATCGGCCAGGTTGAGCTTTAGCAGGCCACAGTCGCACAGTTCCAGGTCAAGCAATTCTTCAACCATGCGGTGCAGGTTTTCGGCGCTCATTTTGATGCTCTGGGCCAGGTCAACCCATGGTTTTTGGTTAAAGCCTGAGGCAAGCATTTCACTGGCGCCGACCAGAGGCGTCAGGGGTGTCTTCAGATCATGGGCCAATTGCCTGATGTAATTCTCCAGGTTTTTGACCCGCTCCTCCAGCGCTACGTTCCGTTTTTTGAGCGCGTCGATTTCCTCTTGCACTGAATCCGGACTTTGAGTAGACGCGACGGCGATTTCAACTTTTGATTTAGACATTACTTTCAAATTATAGCCCGCGACGGGGCTAATGTGAACGTTTTTTGGCGTAATCCCGGAAATTTTTGCTTGGACCCCATTCTCTCGCGCAGTGGTTTCATGTCATTCCGCCTCAGCCGCATTATAAAATGCCCGGACAACCAATTCGGGTAAGGCCGGATGGATATGGATGCCCCGGGCAATATCGTCAAAACCGCCGCCCTTGCGTGCCATAGCGTTAACCACTTCCTGGATAAGGGCCGAAGCCCACGGCCCGATGATGTGGCAACCCAAGATCTTGCCGCTCCCCCGCTCCATGATAACCTTGGCAAAACCCTCCTGCTGCATCATCGCCTGGCCGAGGGTAATATCGCCGTAATCGGCGCGCCCGACCATGATTTTGTGCTTTTTAGCTGCCTCTTCCTCGGTCAAGCCTACCGAGGCCACCTGCGGATGGGTAAACACGGCGTGAGGCGCTGCGGTATAGTCCATAACTTCCTGTTGGCCATGGATGCCGTTGGCCGCGGCCACCGCCGCTTCCGCGTGGCTGGTATGGGTAAACATTTCGCGGCCGTTGGCGTCACCGACGGCATAGATGCCCTTAACGTTGGTCTCCATCCGGGCGTTTGCCTTGATGAAGCCATTGTCGTCGATGGCGATGCCGCATTTTTCGACTTTCAGGAGATCGGCGTTGGATTGGCGGCCGGCAGCTACCAGTAACATTTCGGCTTTGAGCTGGCTCTTTTGCCCGGTGCTGCCGTGCTCGAGGTGCACCACGACCCCACCGTCAAGTGGTTTTTCCACCGTTGCCGCGGCGCACTGGGTATGCACCGTCATCCGCCGCGCCAGCGCCATCTGTAAAAAGGCGGAGACCTCGGTCTCTTCGGCCGGCAGCAGCCGCGGACCCATTTCCAGGATTGTCACCTCGGTGCCCATGGCCTCGAAGAAGTGGGCGTATTCCACGCCAATATACCCGCCGCCGATGATGATCAGGCTTTTAGGCGCCGCCTTGAGAGACAGAATGGTCTCGGAGGTAAGATAATCCACGCTGACCAAGCCGGGGATGGGAGGGATGAGCGGCCGCGACCCGGAGGCCAGGTAGATTTGCTAACCTTTGATCAGTTTGCCGCCGACCGAAAGGGTGTAAGGTTCGGTAAACTCCGCGGTGTCCTGATAGAAATCTAGCGCTTTCGATTCCCGGAGATTTTTCTCAATTTTGTCCCGGTCGCCGTCCACCAGTTTATGCATCCGCTCCATGATAGCGCCGAAATCGATGCGCTGGATCTCAGCCTCGATGCCGAGTTTGGCCGATTCCCGGATGTCCATGATGCGGTCAGCCGGGAAGATCAGCATCTTTGACGGGATGCAGCCGACATTCAGGCAGGTGCCACCGGTGGGGCCGTGGTCGATCATGGCCACTTTCAAACCATGCTCCACCGCCGTCTCCAGGATGTCCGCGCCGGCGCCGGTGCCCACGATGATGATGTCGTATTTTTTCACTGGCATATCGGAAATCCGCCCATAAGCTATTGTAACACCGGAAAAGGCGATGCCATAATGGTGAAAAACCGAAATCTAAATCGCCGCTGTGATCCGTTCGTAAAACGTAGGGACGCAGCGCGCTGCGTCCCTACACCGTCCTTTGCCGGACAACTATTTCTATTAAATGAGCTTGCGAAGTTCGATCGTTTGTTCCCGCACCGGCCCGATGCAGACGTAGCAGGCGCCGCAGCCGGCCAGCTCTTCAAGGCGGTTCATGAATACGCGCGCCTCGCGGGGCAGGCTCTCCAGCCGGGTAAGGCCGGTAGTCAGCGTCTTCCAGCCGGGCAGGGTTTCATAGACCGGCTTGCACTTGTTGAGGAGAGCGGGTTCGGCCGGGAAATCGTGAATGATCTGCCCATCCAGCTGGTAGGCGGTGCAGACTTTGACCTCATCGAAGGAATCGAGGATGTCAAGGCGAGTGATGGCCATGCCGGTCATGCCGTTGATGCGGGCGGAAAAGCGGGCTGCCACGCCGTCGAACCAGCCGATGCGCCGCGGCCGGCCGGTGGTGGTGCCGTACTCATGGGCCAGTTCGCGAATGCGGTCGCCGGTGGCGTCATCCAGTTCGGTCGGGAAAGGCCCGGCGCCAACGCGGGAGCAGTAGGCCTTGAAGACGCCGAGGACATCTTTGACGCGGGTGGGGCCGATGCCCGCGCCAAGGCAGCCGCCGGCGGACAATGGCGAGGATGAAGTGGCATAGGGATAGGTCCCGAAATCGGTGTCCAGAAGTGCCCCTTGGGCGCCTTCCAGAAGAACTGCCTTGCCCTGGTCGACCATGTCATTCAGAAGGGACGAGGTCTCGCGGATATTGCTCTCCAGCGCCGCGGCGTAGCCCCGGCAGCGGTCGTAAAGTTCGTTGATGTCGATCGGCTTGGCGCCGTAGAGCCGGGTCAGGATCTGGTTCTTGTATTCCAGGACATACTCCAGGCGGTTGCGCAGGATTTCCGGATCGAGCAGGTCGCCGGCGCGGATGCCCATGCGAGCGACCTTGTCGGCGAAGGCCGGGCCGATGCCGCGCAAGGTGGTGCCCAGGGACTTCTTGCCGCGGGCCTGTTCTTCAAGGCCGTCGAGCAGGATGTGGTAGGGCATGACCAGGTGGGCTCGGTCGCTGATAAAGACGTTATCGGTGCTGACGCCGCGAGAGTTTAGCATCTCCCGCTCGCTGACAAAGATCTCCGGGTTAACCACCACACCATTACCAATAACGCAGGTGCAGTGCGGGTAGAACACACCGGAGGGGATCAGGTGCAGCTTGAAGGTACCCTGGGGATTGATGACGGTATGGCCGGCGTTATCGCCGCCGGAGAAACGCACCACGGCATCGGCGCGCTCAGCCAGCATGTCAATGACCTTGCCCTTACCCTCGTCGCCCCACTGGGCGCCGACGATGATGGTTACCGGCATAATTACCCCCTCGTTGGCCCTAATCCGGCCATGCGTCAACCATGCAGTGCACGGGAGAAAACCGAAGAATTATTTTAGCAGAAAGCCAAGGTTAAAGTCACTTGCCGCCGAGTTGGCGGTAAGCGGATGACAACCGCTGGGCAATGGTGACGAATGACAGGACGCAAATAATAACCAGGGCTGGAATTAGCCAGCCGGTAAGAAGCCCCAGTGATAAAACGACCACCCGCTCCGGCCGGGTGAAGATGCCGTCTTTGCCCTCCAGGCCGGTGGCTTCGGATCTGGCGCGGAGGTAGCTGACCACCTGGGAGCCAGCCATGGTCAACCCGGCCAGCATCACCGGCCAGGCATCGCCGTCCGGAGCGTAGTAGACCATGATGCCAATAAACATCGCCGCCTCTGACAGGCGGTCCAATGTGGCATCCAGAATGCCGCCGAATTTGGTGATCTTATTAGTCGCCCGGGCTACCGCACCGTCGAGCATGTCGAAGAAGCTGGCGAAGAGGAAGACCAAACCGCCGGCCAGGAGCGCCCCTGAGCCGACGAGGTAGGCCGCACCTAGGGTGATGAAAAAGCCGATCCAGGTGACTGCATTGGGGGTGATCCCGGTCCTGGCAACGACACGCGACAACCCGCCGGTCATGCCCCGACCGATCTGGCGGCGGGCGTCATTCAGAGTCATCTTGTTTTCCATACATCAGGCCGGCAGTGCCGCCGGCTCCTTGAGTTCGTCTGAGTCAGCCTTCTGGTCTTTGCCCATCCGGGCTAGAACTTCGTAGTAATAGTTTTCGACCCTGCGAGCCACCTTGTCCCAGTTGTAAGACTGGACGGTGACCAACGCCTGCCGTCCCATTCGTTCCCTGAGGACTCTATCCTCGACGAGACGGCACAGGCCATCGGCCAGATGGTGAGCGCTGCTGGGTTTGACCAGCAGTCCTTCCCGTTCATGGGTCAACACCCCTGCATAGCCCGGTATATTGGACGCCACCATGGGCTTGCCCAGGGCCATGGCTTCCAGGAGGACGATGCCGAAGCTCTCCTGGCCGGTGGCGGGCGCGCAGCAGATATCGGCGGTCTGGTAGTAGCGGGGCAGGTCACCATAGCTCACTCCGCCGGTAAAGACGACGTCGTTCTCAAGGTGGGCGCTGCGTACCGCTTTTTCGTACTTGGGCCGGAACCGGGTACCCGGCCCGACGATCAGCAGGCGGGTGTTTTGATGGTCCTTATGTACTTTTTTAAAGGCATCGATCAAATAGTTGACGCCTTTGCGTCTTTCCAACCGGCCGACGAAGACGATGTTGATCTTGCCGTCTCGGTATTGGTGCATCGGCTCAACGCCCGGGTGAAAATGGGTCAGATCAATGCCATTGGGGATGATGGTATACTCGGCTTTTACATACCGCGAGTGGTAGGCCTTGGCAGCATTGGACACGGCGATATGGCCGTGGAGTTTCCGGGCCCTCCGGTTCAAGATCCAACGGCTGATCGGCCAGGCAAACTGGTATCCGGGCCTGGCTTCGGCAGCGTGGAAGGTGCCAATGTTAGTCGATTTAGAAAAGCGCAGCATCGCGGAGCACAGCATGATCATGAACGGCTCGTGGAGGTGGACGATGTCGAACCGTTCCTTGGCCAGCACTGCTTTTATCTTATTGGCCAGCCTCACCGACAGGGTGATGCGCGCCACCGACCCTGACATGGAAACCGGTCGCGGCGTACCGATATGAATGAAACGGTTGCCAAATTGAGTCACGGGTTTGGAGGTCGGGGCGATAACCCTCACCTCATGCCCCAAGGCGGTCAACTGCCGTTCCAGGGCGGTGACATGGTTGGCCACGCCCCCGGGGTAAGCGAAATCATAAGGCGCCACCAAGGCGATCTTCATCGTCCGCTTCCCCCACCCTTCATGTCTTTAGACCGGCCAGCGTTATTTGGCCTCTTTGGCGGGTTTTTTGGCCACCTTGAGTTCGGCTACGCTTTCGGCGATGAAGTTTTCGGTGGCCTCGTGGGCCTCGGCATCGGAGTACTGTTCCGGCGGCGATTTCATGAAGTAGGACGAAGGCCCGAATAAAGCGCCCTTCAAGCCGCGTTCCAGGGCCAACTTGGCGCAGCGCACGGCGTCGATGACCACGCCGGCGGAGTTGGGGCTGTCCCAGACTTCCAGTTTGCATTCCAGGAGCAGCGGCACGTCGCCGAAGGTGCGGCCTTCCATGCGGATGTGGCAGAATTTGCGGTCCAGCAGCCACGGCACATAGTCCGACGGGCCGACGTGGATATCGCCGGGATTCATCTTGTAGTCCAGCTGGGAAGACACGGCGTTGGTCTTGGAGATCTTCTTGCTCTCCAGGCGTTCCCGCTCCAGC
>CAZGRY010000019.1:5095-19641 GCA_964528105.1 uncultured Dehalogenimonas sp. | reverse complement strand
ACTGTGTGTCGGCGCCCTCGCGCTATCCGGTTTGCCTGTATTAGATAGTATCAATATATCAATGACCACCATGGCCACCGGTGGTTTCGCCCCCCTCACCTTATCGATTGAGGACTACCACTCGGTGCCCGTTGAATGGATCGTCAACTTCTTCATGGTCATCGCCGGCATCAACTTCGCCTTGTTCTATCACCTGCTCATCAAGGGCAAGCCGGGCAAGGTGTTCCGCAATCCTGAGTTCCAGCTTTATATCGGTTTGCTGGCGGCTGCTACTTTTTTTATCGGCCTCGACCTGGTATTCCATAACATGTACGGGATCAACGATGCTTTACGTCTGAGCTCCTTTCAGGTGGCCTCAATCATGACCACCACCGGTTATTCCACCGCCAATTTCGACCAATGGCCCAACTTCAGCCGGGCGGTCCTATTAATGCTCATGGCTGTCGGTGGTATGGCTGGCTCCACTGCCGGAGGCCTGAAAGTCATCCGATCTCTCATCCTTTTCAAGTACACCTACCGGCGGGTGATCCTGGCCTTCAATCCCAACGCCGTCATCCCCATCAAACTCGGCGGTCTGGTTCTTCCGGAAAAAACCATCTCCCGCACTGTGGGCATCACCGTGGCCTTCTTCGCCGTGATGTGGGGCGGTTTCCTGCTCATGAGTGCCCTCGGCCTGAACTTGGAAACCGCGCTGTCATCCGTTGTTACCACATTGAGCAATGTCGGCCCCGGCCTGGGCGGCGTCGGCCCGTATGCTAATTTCGCCTGGATACCCGACCCAGGAAAAGCAGTGCTAATCCTTTTAATGCTGGCAGGCCGTTTGGAGTTGTTCACCCTGCTCATCGTCCTCACCCCGGCTTTCTGGCGCCGTTACTAACTCCGGGGAGCCTTCATGACCCTGGACCCCGGTATCGATGCCGCGTTTCAGTTCAAAACAACCGGTTTTTGAGAACTTCAGCCCAATTTGGCAGTACCGGCAGCCGAAAACCACCAAATTGTTGCCAAGGCGATACAAGGTGTTTATAATATCCTGATACATATGCGCACCCCTCGCGGCGAACTATGAAACAATACCGCACCATCCTTGTCCCCGTAGCCGGGCGGCCTGAGGACGAAGACGCCCTTGAGATGGCCTGCCGGCTGGCCCGCGGCGCCGACGACGTCAAGGTCATGGTCACCAACATCATCTCCATCGACCGGTCGCTACCGCTGGACGCCGAGATCGAGTCCGAGATCGCCAAATCGGAAGCTATTCTGGCCCGCTTCGAAAATCTGGCCAAGAAACTCGGTTGCCAGATCGAGACCAACCTGCTCCAGGCCCGGCTGGTGGCCCCGGCCATCATCGACGAGGCGGTGGAGCAAAAGGCTGATGCCATTGTCATCGGCTCGGCCTACAAGACCCGTTTCGGCGAGTTCAGCCTGGGCGATGTCGTCCCCTATATTCTCCAGCACGCGCCCTGCCGCGTCATTTTGAACCACCGCCCGGCAGCACCGCAGTAAGGAGTCCCGGCGATGAAAGTGATTATAATGGGCTGCGGGCGCGTAGGCGCCCAGATGGCGACGATGCTGGACCAGCAAGGCCACAGCGTTACCGCCTTGGACACCGACGCCTACAGCTTCCGCCGCCTGCCGCCGGATTTCAAGGGTGACGCCCTGCTCGGCGACGGACTGGACGAAGATGTGCTGCGCCGTGCCGGCATCGAGGAAGCCGACGCCTTCGTGGCTGTCACCGAGGAAGACAACCGCAACGTCATGGCCGCCCAGATCGCTCAGAAGATTTTCAACGTTAAAAAAGTCGTCTGCCGCATCTATGATCCGCTGCGCCGCGACCTTTACTCCGTACTCGGCCTGGAGGCCATCAGCCCCACCACCGTGCTGGCCGAAATGCTCATGGAGAAGCTGGAGGCCTAGATGTATATCATCGTTATCGGCGGCGGCCGCCTCGGTTTTTCGTTGACCAAGGCCTTGCTCGGTGAAGGCCACGAGACACTCCTCATCGAAAAAAACGCCGGGGTGTGCGAAAAAGTCAATAAGGAACTGGGCAGCATCTGCCTTCGCGGTGATGCCTGCGAGACCGCCGTCCAGGCCGAAGCCGGCACCGGCCGGGCTGACCTGGTCATTGCCACCACCGGCGAGGACGAGACCAACCTGGTGGCCTGCCAGGTTGCCAAATATCGCTTCAATGTCCCGCGCACCATCGCCCGCGTCCGAGAACCGCGCAACGAGCATATTTTCAAGCAACTGGGAGTTGACGTCACCGTCAACTCCACCAACGTCATCATGGAGCGCATCGAGCACGAGGTGCCGTCGCATCCCTTAACCCACCTTTTCTGCCTGACAGGGGACAACCGCGACTTCGAAATCCTGGAAATCCGCGCCGGAACCGGCGCCCCGGCTCTGGGCAAGCCCCTGAACGAAACCGTCCTCCCTGACAAAGCGGTGCTTGGTCTAGTCATCAGGAACGGCGAAAAACCCTTCGTCCCCCGCGGCGATACCGTGTTCAAGGCGGGCGACCAGATCATCGCCGTGGCCCCCGCGGATGCCGAGGCTGAGCTGAAAAGACTTTTTTCCGGCAAGTAACGACCCGTGTCGCCGGACTCACCTTGTGTTAACATGGGCATCTCATTAAGGAGTCCCTTTGCGCTATCTTCTCGCCGGACCGGACGATTTTTCGTTAAAACTTAAACTCGCCGCCATTAAGTCCGGCCTGGGCGATCCGGATATTTTAGCAACCGCCACCAGCTTCTTTGAAGGCTCACGGCTCAAGGCCGGGGAATTCAAACTCACCGTCGACGCCCTGCCTTTCCTCACGCCCTGCCGACTGGTCGTCGTTACCGGCCTTTTAGCCCGTTTCCAAACGTCTGGCGACGGGGCAATCAAAAAAGCCTCAAAGCTTGACGACTACGGGGCATTCGCCGAGGCCATCAAAAACTCCCCGCCGTCGACGGTTATCATCCTCTTGGAGACAGAGCTTAACCGAGTCAACCCGCTGTTTAAAGCCGTTACCGACGCCGTCGAAGTCCACGAATTCCCGGTTCTGGACAAACCGAAGTTCAAGGAATGGATCGGCCGCCGCGTCATGACCGCCGGCGGGGTCATCACGCCCGGAGCGATCAACCTGCTGGCCCAATACGTCGGCGCCGACCTGTGGGCCGCCGCCGGCGAGATCGAAAAACTGGTGCTGTACACTGATGGCCGTCCCATCACCGAGTCCGATGTCAAGGCCCTGGTTGGCTATACCGGAGAGGCTAGCATCTTCAACCTGGTGGACGCCATCTTCGAGACCCGGCTGAAAGCCGCCACCGAGGCGCTGGAAAGCCTTAAACTCAAAGGCTTATCCGCCAGTTACGTCTTGTCCATGCTGTCCCGCCAGTTGCGCCTGGTAATCCAGTACAAGGATCTGAAAAGCCGCGGGGAGAAGGACAGCGAAGTGCGCCGGAGGCTCGGCTTGTTGTCTGACTTCGTATGGAAGAAGACTCACGAGCAGGCGACCCGCTCCACTATGGCCCACCTCAAGAACGCTTACCGGCGGCTGCTCGAAGCCGACCTGGCCGCCAAGACCGGGCAAATGGACGAAGAGTTGGCCGTCGACCTTTTAGTGGCTGAACTGGCTTCGGGCGCTGCCCTCGAGCCGTCATCAATCTAGCCTGACGGCGGCGTTCGTCGTCGCTCATTAGTCTATTTGATCATTGGTATTATTGGTATTTATTTGACATTGGTAGTATTCCCCCGGTGGGGGGATAAACAAGAAGGGGGGAGTCTTTCGACTCCCCCCTTGATTACGATATTCAATTTTACCGGGTAATTAGCTCGCCTTGTGGCGGATGACCAACTGCCAAGTGATGGCCAGGAGGATCAGGGCCGGCAGGCCGGTGATGAGCAGGAACATCTGGGCGGCCTTGGGCTCGAGTTCAGCCTGGGAGCCGAAGAAGTTCTGGACGGTGAAGAGCAGCAGGGCTACGCCGATCAGGCCGATGATCCATTCGTACCACCGCATGGAAACACCCTTGCCCTTCATGAAGGAGACCATCCAGATTAGGAGAGCGCCGATGATGAGACCGATTACCAACCACATAGACTGTGTACCTCCCTTACTATTTCCTAATTATTCCCTAACTTTTAACTTATTATAAGCGCCTTTTGCCGCCTTGTCAATACCCCAGTTTCGACCGGTTTGAACGTATAGGCCCGTGACTTCTAACTTTTTAACTCATTATTTCAAAACATCTCTTAACCAGCGGCTCATTTTTACCCTCATTATCAGACAGCCCGCCGCCAGTCTCTTTGCGCCAGCCTCATGTCCGGCTTATAATCGAATCATAGGGTACCGGTGCCGTTCAGGAGGAATGAATTGAGCGCTACCGTCAAGAAGGCCGTCATCGTCGCCGCCGGGGCCGGCACCCGTTTCCTGCCCATCACCAAGAGCATCCCCAAGGAAATGCTGCCGCTCCTGTCCAAACCGCTCATCCACTACAATGTCGAGGAAATCACTGCATCTGGTATAAAGGAAGTCATCTTCATCATCGCCAGGGGCAAGGAAGCCATCGTCGATTACTTCAAGCCGTCGCCGGCCCTCGAAGCCTTCCTTGAAGCCAAGGGCGATAAAGCCCGGCTCGAAGAACTAAGAGCGCTGCCGCGGATGGCCAAATTCAGCCACGTCTATCAGGACGCGCCGAAAGGTCTGGGACACGCCGTCGGCACAGCGAGAGAAGCGGTCGGCAACGAACCCTTCGCCGTCATCCTGCCCGACGATATCGTCGATTCCGGGGTGCCGGTGCTACGCCAGATGCTCGATGTCTACGAAAAGCATCCGGGCAACGTCGTCCTGGTGGAGAAATGCCGCCGCGAAGATACCCGCCGCTATGGAATCATCGACGCCGAAGCCGTCGGCGAGGGCGTGTGCCAATTGAAAGACCTGGTGGAAAAACCCAGGCCTGAAGAAGCGCCGTCCAACCTGGGCATCGTCGGCCGCTACATTCTGCAGCCGGAGATTTTCGACGCTATCGCCCATACCAAACCCGGTAAAGGCGGCGAGATCCAGCTCACCGACGCGATAAAAATACTGTTGAACACCCAGCCGGTCTATTCCTGCGAGTTCGAAGGCACCCGCCACGACACCGGCAATCCGGAGGGTTGGTTAAAGGCCAATATCGCCTGGGCGGCGAAAGGAAAATAGGTCAAAATCCGACCATAAGACCCGTTCGTCCTGAGCCTGTCGAAGAATGAGCGGGCAGATCGCATAGCTTTCATTTGGTTGACATCCCCCCACCCCTCCCCTACAATCTAAATTCAAACGACTTTTGACAGGTGTTTAATCTATGTCCTTTACTGGTGACCAGATGCGTACGCTTTACCTCGAATATTTCGTCGAGAAAACCCACAAGCTACTGCCGTCTGCTTCCTTGATCCCTCACGGCGATCCTACTTTGCTGTTAACCACCGCCGGCATGGTGCAGTTCAAGCCCTACTTTTTAGGCAAGGAAAAGCCCCCGACGCCGCGGCTGACCACCTGCCAGAAATGCTTCCGCACCACCGATATCGATTCGGTCGGCGACGCCTCTCACCTCACCTTCTTCGAGATGCTGGGCAATTTTTCCATCGGCGACTACTTTAAGAAGGAAGCCATCGATTTCGCCTGGGAGTTCGTCACCCAGCGCCTTAAGATTCCGGCCGAAAAGCTGTGGACTACCGTCTACCTCGATGACGACGAGGCGGTGACATTCTGGCAGGCCAAGGGCGTACCGGATAACCGCATCGTCCGCCTGGGCGAAAAGGACAACTTCTGGGGTCCGGCCGGCGACTCCGGCCCCTGCGGTCCGTGCTCCGAGATCCATTACGACTTCGGCGAGGCCGTCGGCTGCCACGAGCCGGACTGCGGTCCGGCCTGCAAATGCGGCCGCTTCTGCGAGATCTGGAACCTGGTGTTCATCCAGTACAACCAGGACACCGCCGGCGCCCGCGCTCCTTTACCCCGCCCCTCGATCGATACCGGCATGGGACTTGAACGCCTGACGACGATCATGCAGGGCAAATCCAGCGTTTACCAAACCGACAGATTCGACTATCTGCTCGATAAAGTAGCCAAAGTCTCGGGTAAAAAATACGGCGCCGGCGGAGAAACCGACCGTTCCATGCGCATCGTCGCCGAGCACTCCCGCAGCATCACCTTCCTCATCGCCGACGGCGTTATTCCCTCCAACGAGGGCCGAGGCTACGTCCTCCGCCGGCTGTTGCGCCGCACCGCCCTGTTCGGTCGCAACCTCGGGCTGGACAAGCCGTTCATGGTGCCCTTGATCGAGACCGTCATCGAGCGGATGAGCCCGGTCTACCCCGATCTCGCCGCCCGCCGCAGTTTCATCATCGAACTCGTCGCCCGCGAGGAATCCCGCTTCGCCGAGACACTATTCACCGGTATGCAGCTTCTTGAGGAAATGATGGCCTCGGAGGAAGCCCGGCTCCGGCGGAAGATCACCGGCGCTCAGGCTTTCAAGCTCTACGACACCTTTGGTTTCCCCCTGGATCTGACCACCGAGATTGCATCCCGCGGCGGCTTCGAGGTCGACGCCGAAGGCTTCAACTTCGAGATGGCTCGCCAGAAAGAGAAAGCTCGCGCGGCGCACAAGTTTGAACTGCACACGGACGCGCATGCCCGGAATGCCTTCAACGCCACCTGCTTCACCGGCTACGACACCCTGGCGCAATACGCCACCGTCGACGGCATCCTTGTTAATAACTCCGCCGCCGACGCCATCCGCGAGGGCGAGGAGGGCTGCATCATCCTGAACAAGACCGCCTTCTACGCCGAGATGGGCGGCCAGGTCGGCGACACCGGCGAGATCACCGCCGGCGAGAGTGTCTTTGTGGTCACCAGCACCGTCGCCCTGTCGCCCGGGGTGGTACTCCACCAGGGCTACGTCAGCCGCGGCGAAATTAAAATCGGTGACGAGGTTTCAGCCCATGTCGATGTCGCCCGCCGCTATGACATCTCTCGCAACCATACGGCGACGCACGTCCTCCAGGCAGCCCTCCGCGAGGTCCTGGGTGAGCACGTCCAGCAGCGCGGCTCGGTGGTCGCGCCCGATAGGCTCCGGTTCGACTTCTCGCATCTCAAGGCCGTTTCACCTGAGGAGATCTTCCGCGTCGAGGACCTGGTGAACGAGCGCGTCAGGGAGAATCATTCCGTGACCGCCGTCGAAACCGGCCATCAACAGGCCCTCAAAACCGGGGCCACCGCCCTGTTCGGCGAAAAATACGGCGAGACGGTACGCGTCCTGTCCATCGGCGCCGATAAACGGGTCTCCGCCGAACTCTGCGGCGGCACCCACATCAAGGCCACCGGCGAGATCGGCTTCTTCAAGGTCGTGTCCGAGTCCTCCGTTGGCGCCGGGCTCCGCCGCATCGAGGCCGTCACCGGCCGCGGCGCTGAGGCCTTCGTTCGGGAGCAGGTCAAATTATTCCACGAAAAGATCCAGAAGCTCCAGGCCGAGATCGAAAGCGGCCAGTGCCAGGCCGAGGCTTTCCAGAAAGAACTGGCGAAAAAAGACGCCATGTCGTTACTATCCGCCGCCCGCGATATTAATGGTGGTAAACTCCTGGTAGCCGCCGTGGGCGAGGCCGGTATCGACACCCTGCGCGATATGGTCGACATCCTGCGCGACCGGCTCGCCCCTGCCGTGGTCGTTTTGGGGTCGACCTGCGCCGACAAACCGGTTTTCATCTGCGCCGTCGCCCCTGAACTTGTCGCCGCGGGTTACCACGCCGGTAATATCATTAAAAAACTGTCCGAGATCGCCGGGGGCGGCGGCGGCGGCCGGCCCAACCTTGCCCAGGGCGGCGGCCGCGACGTCACCAAGCTTGCCGCTGCCTTGGAAGCGGTCAACGGGTTCATAAGGTAACGGTTGGGTGCTTGAACGCATCATTGGCCTTGACGTCGGCGATAAGTGGCTCGGGGTAGCTCTGTCCGACCCGCTGGGTATCATCGCCCGGCCGCTGGTAGTCCTCCAGCGCCGTGACGAGCTGACCGATGCCGAAGCGGTGAAAAAGCTCATCGACCAGTACCAAGCCGGCAAAGTCATCGTCGGCCTGCCGCGCCTGCTGACCGGGCATATCGGCGCCCAGGCCGAGCATGTCCAACACTTCGCCGCCCGCTTGGCCTCGCTCACCGACTTACCGGTGCTGTTCCAGGACGAGCGTTTCTCCACCGCCGACGCCCAGGAGATCATGAAGGCCAACCGCAAGAAGAAAAGAGGATTTCTTAAAGAGCGGGATGATTCCGTGGCCGCGGCCGTTATCTTGCAGGACTTCCTGGATCAAAACCGGCCGGCAGCGGCATTTTAATATGGAAATCCTCGATCCTCATTTCAAGAAAAACCCAAAGCCTTATATCGTCCAGAGCCTGCTGGCCCTAGCTGTCTTTTTTTTCTTTTTTCTCTTCGTTGAAAAAGTGACCCAGGTGGTCATCGTCGCCGCCCTTGGCGCCAGTGCGTTCATTGTATTCACCATGCCCCACACCTTGACCGCCCGGCCACGGCGCCTGATCGGCGGCCATGCCGTCGGCCTGGCTTCCGGCAGCATCTGCCATTTCCTGTTCGTCGATGGCTTATCGCTCGATTTGGATGAATCGACGGCGCTGCTGGCCTTCACCTTCGCCCTGGCCATCGCCCTGGCAATGTTCCTCATGGCCGTGACCAACACCGAGCATCCTCCCGCCGCCGCTACCTCCATCGGCTTGCTTATGGCCGGCTGGAGTTGGGCCGCTATCCTGTTCGTTATCCTGTTCGCCGTTTTGCTGGCCGTCATCCACTACGTACTGCGACGCTACTTGGTGAACCTATTCTAGAATTGCTTATAGGGTTAACTCCAGTTCCGTTCGTGGTGAGCTTGTCGAACCATGGGCGGAACGGCGCTCTTTAGGAGACAACCCGTTAGGCATATTCCGAGAATCCTATTTGACTATTGGTATTATTGAACTACTATGACTAATTTTTCTTTCGCTCTCGAACAATCAGGCAACGCCCGCGCCGGTCTGCTGACGACCCCCCACGCGACGGTCGAGACCCCTTGTTTCATGCCCGTCGGCTCCCAGGCCACGGTCAAGACCCTTACCCCAAACGAGCTGAAGGACCTCGGCTATAAGCTGATCCTGGCCAACAACTATCATCTCTACCTCCGCCCCGGCACCGATGTCATCGGCAGCTACGGCGGGATTCACCAGTTCATGGGTTGGGACGGCGCTCTGTTGACGGATTCGGGTGGTTACCAGGTCTTTTCCCTTTCGCCCCTCCGCAAGATGTCCGACGAAGGCGTCACTTTCCGCTCCCACATCGACGGCTCGGAGCATTTCTTCAGCCCGGAACTGGCCATTAAGTATCAGACAATTTTCGGTGCCGATATCATCATGGCCCTGGATGAATGCCCGCCGGTCGAGGCATCCAGAGATGCCATCGAGGCTGCCGTTGCCCGTACCCATGTCTGGGCCCTACGCTGCAAGGCCGCCAAAACCCGCGCCGACCAAGCGCTGTTCCCCATTGTCCAGGGTGGACTTCACGCCGATTTGCGCCGCCGCTCCGCCGAAGGGTTGATTGAAGCCGACTTCCCCGGCTACGCCATTGGCGGTTTAGCCATCGGCGAGAGCAAGAACCAGACCGTCGAGATCACCGCCGAAACGACCGCCGTACTCCCAGCGGATAAACCCCGCTACCTGATGGGCGTCGGGTCGCCGGAGGATATCGTCCGCGGCGTGGCCGCCGGCATCGATATGTTCGATTCCGCCCTGCCGACACGCGTCGCCCGCAATGGCGCCCTGTTCACCCACCGCGGCCGCATCGATATCGCCAACGCCCGCTACGAGGGCGATAAAGGCCCCATCGACGAAGGCTGCGGCTGCTATGCTTGCCAGAGATTCTCGGCGGGCTACGTCCATCACCTCTTCCGCGCCAAGGAGCTTCTGGCATACCGCCTGGCTACCCTGCACAACCTCTATTTTATGCGTAAACTGATGACCGATATCCGCCAGGCCATCCTTGCCGACCGCTACGATGATTTCTCCCGTAGCTTTCTATCTGACTACAAACCCACCGATGAATCGGTGCGCCTGTCTCAGAAACGCCAATGGCTCCAGGAGCGCAACACCCCCTAAACTTTTCTTTGCGAGCCTTGCCAGTTGGCATGGCGTGGCAATCGCACCTGAATTGGCTACCAATCCCGGGTTTTATTGGGCGACCGACGCTCGCCCCTCACCGCCTGTAGCGGCACGGCATTTATCCTGAGCGAAGCGTAGGATGCCGTGCCCGGCCTCTCCCGATCATGTCTCCCTGAGCGCAGCGAAGGACCTCAATCCCGACCGGTGATCGATTCTCTCATTGACTCACCCCTCTCGCACTATTATAGTTGTAGAAAATCTGCCGCCGGAGGTCTCGATGTCCGTCACCGAATTCAATCTTCCCACCAAGGTCATCTTCGGCGAGGGCGCCTTCGATCGCCTCGGCGACGAGGCCGCCAAACTCGGCCGCCGCGCCCTGATCGTCTCCGGCCAGAAAACGATGCGTAAATTAGGACTCCTCGACAAAGCCGCCGACATGCTCGAGGGCGCCGGGCTGGAGGTCATTCTCTTCGACAAGATCGAGCCCAATCCCAGGGTTTCGACCGTAGATCAGGGCGCCGCCATCGCCCGCAAAGAGCACATTGACCTCGTCATCGCCCTCGGCGGCGGCTCCGCCATGGATGCCGCCAAGGGCATCGCTATAGCCGCGGCCGGTGACAAATCCGTCTGGCACTACGTCACCACCCGTGACACCCCCCCGGGCAAGGTGCCGGCGCTGATAATGGTGCCGACGGTGTCGGCCTCCGGCTCCGAGGTCAACTCCGGCGGGGTCATTACCGATTGGGCGTCCCACGAGAAACGCATCCTGTTTCGGCCGTCGCTGCAGCCAAAAACGGCCATCGTCGACCCGGAACTGACGCTGTCCCTGCCCATGGCGCCGACGCTAGCCGGCGGCGTCGATATCTTCTGCCACGCCGTCGAGCCTTACATCACCGCTTCTCACCCCGAGTTTTTGAACGACGGCTGGCGCGAGTCCATGCTGCGTACCGTGGTCAAATACCTGCCCGTCGTCCGTGAGAACCTTCAGGACCGTGAAGCCCGCCGCGCCCTGGCCTGGGCTTCCACCATGGCCTGCTCTTCATTCGCCAGTCTCGGCGGCGGCGACGGCGGCATGACCCTTCACGGCATCGAGCACCCCCTTTCCGGGCTCTATGACATCACCCACGGCGACGGCCTGGCTGCCCTTTTGCCGGCATGGCTGGCCGACCTGTCGCTAGTCCGGGCCGACCGTGTCAAACTGTTGGGCGAGCGCGTCTTCGGCTCGAGCGACGGCAAGACGGCCGTCGAGAACTGGCTGAAAAGTATCGGCATGAGGCTGCGGCTGGAAGGCCTGGGCGTTTCCAAGGACAAGTTCCCGGAACTGGCGCGCCTGGCCAAGGTGTCGTCGCCCTGGATCGTCAACAACCCGACGCCCCTCGAGCAGGAAGACATCGAGCGCATCTACCGCATGGCTTTTTAGTTCTCAACCTCCCTCTCGGGCTTGACGGGAGAGGGACCGAAGGTAAGGTTATAAGCACGCATTTCTTCCCCCCGTGATGTCACTCTAACATACCGATTTTTTATGCTAGTATGATATTAGCTAAGGTGGAGGCCGATGCGGTGCAGCCGAACAAAGACTCTTCTTCTGTCAGGTCCGATGTGATAACTCTCGCCTGGACTAGCGCACTTGTTGGCCTGGTCCTGATCGGCGTCATCATCGTGAGCGGCCAGTACCGGAACACTAGCTTTTGGTTGTCGACCGCCACCGTCACTGGCCTGGCTTATTTCATCACCCGCATCCCTGATCGCATGAGGTTCTTACGCTACCCCGCCGTGGCCGTCGGCTTGTTTCTGCCTCGAGGCTTAGATTGGCTGCTGAAATCCCCGCCGGAAACAACCCCCGACATCTCTGCCGCCACCATTATCTTCGTGATGGCCCTTTTCTGGCTCCCGGTCGTCTGCCGGTCGCGGCCTGATTCGCCTTGTGCTTGACCCAAACCCCGTCAGATGCAGGTTGTTTTTTCCGGCCGAGGTGCTACAATTCGCGTATGGCTCACGCATCGACGATAAAGGAGCCGCGCCGCCTCGACCAGTCGGAAATCCTGGCGAGCGCCTTTGCGAGCGTTATTCTGTCCGTAATCGTTTTCTTCAGCGGCCATTGGAAAGATTTTGAGTTCTGGGTCGCCGCCGCTCTCCTCGTCGGGCTGGCGTACCTGGTGTCCTTGATACCGGACCACTTGCGATGGTGGCGCCTGCCATTCCTATTCCTGGGTTATTTTTCGCCCGGCATAGGAAAATGGCTCTTCAACACCGATAATGCCCTCTTCTCGATCGCTATCCTCTTCCTCCTGACCTTCTATTGGATGCCGGTCGTCCGCCTTCGCCGCGAGCCGTTCGGTTTCTATTTATTCTGAGTGTTGCTGATATCTGACTGATGTTCGCCTTGGAGAATTAATGGCACAAAGCAAAAAACAGCTTGAAAATGATTTCGTTTACTGGGCGGACAAAAGCCAGGAATATGCTAATGCGATAAAGAAATTATCAGCGACGGCGGTCGACCCTGCAACTGGGAATAAATTGCTTTCCCAGGGTCAAATCGCAAACTTTATGGCTGAGAAGAAGCGGCTGCAAGAATTGAAGGACGACGCTGACTTAAGCGCCAGGGAAATCCAACTCAAGATTTCCGCGCTTGATAGATCGAATACACCTCCCCGCAACTGAGTATTCCTGGCCCCTGGAATCATTGCCCCGCCTCTCCCCAAAATGGTATAATTTACTAACCTTTAAACGAATGATTTACGTACCTGCCGCCGCCCCGGAACCTGTCGAGGGCGGCGCTTTCTTATAAAATCCCTTTAAGGCAGTGATGATGGAAAATAACCATTTAGACGACACCGACGCCGAAAAAGCGGCATCTTATACCGCGGAAGACATCCAGGTCCTTGGCGGCCGAGAAGCCGTCCGCAAGCGCCCCGGCATGTATATCGGCTCCACCGATTCCCGCGGCCTGCACCACCTCGTCTATGAGATCGTCTACAACTCGGTCGACGAGGCCATGGCCGGATATTGCGACAAGATCGAGGTCACCCTGAACTCCGACGAGTCTATCGTCGTCGAGGACAACGGCCGCGGTATCCCGGTCGGCATCCACAAGACCACCGGCGTTTCGGCTCTCGAGACCGTTATGACCGTGCTCCACGCCGGGGCTAAATTCGGCGGCAAGACCTACCAGGTCTCCGGCGGCCTCCACGGCGTCGGCGCTTCGGTGGTCAACGCCCTTTCGGAGTACGTCCGCGTCGAGGTTAAAAACGAGGGCAAGCTCTACCGCCAGGAATACCGCCAGGGCATCCCGGTAGCCCCGGTAGCCGTGGTCGGCGAGTCCTGCGGCACCGGCACCATCACCACCTTCAAATTTGACCCTAAAATCTTCAGCGATTCAACTTATGAATACAAAACCCTGGCCGAACGCATCCGGGAGATCGCCTACCTGAACAAAGGGCTCGAGATCTCCCTTGTCGACAAGCGCACCGACACGGAGCAGACCTATTACTTCGAGGGCGGCATCACCGGCTTCGTACGCCACCTGAACCACAACCGCGGCGTCGTCAACCGCCTGCCCATCGCCATCTACAAGAAGGTCGATCCCCAGATCGTCGAGGTGGCGCTGCAGTACAACGACGGCTACACCGAGACCAACTTCGCCTTCGCCAACTGCATCAACACCCAGGACGGCGGTACCCACCTGACCGGCTTCCGCTCGGCCTTAACCCGTGTCCTTAACGACTACGCCGAGAAGAACAAACTGATCAAGGATTCCGAGACCTCCATCACCGGCGAGGACGCCCGTGAGGGCCTGGTGTCCATCGTCTCGGTCAAGCTGCCGGAGCCTCAGTTCGAAGGCCAGACCAAGGGCAAGCTGGGCAACGCCGAGATGAAGGGCATCGTGGACACGGTGGTCACAGAGGCGCTGGCTGACTACCTGGAGACTCATCCCGACGAGGCACGGAAGATCATCGAAAAGGTGCTGACCTCGGCCCGCGCCCGCGAAGCCGCCCGGAAAGCCCGCGACCTCATCATCAAGAAGAACTCTTTAGACGGCGGCACCCTGCCCGGCAAGCTGGCCGAGTGCTCGGAGAAAGACCCGTCGCTGTGTGAGCTGTTCCTGGTCGAAGGCGACTCGGCCGGCGGCTCCGCCAAGCAGGGCCGCAACCGGCGCTTCCAGGCCATCCTGCCCCTCCGCGGTAAGATCTTGAACGTCGAGAAAGCCGCCCCGGACAAGATGCTGTCCCACGAAGAAATCCGGGCCATCATCACCGCCCTGGGCGCCGGTATCGACGATGATTTCGACCATTCCAAGCTGCGCTACCACCGCGTCGTCCTCATGACCGATGCCGACGTCGACGGTTCCCACATCCGCACCCTGCTCCTGACCTTCTTCTTCCGCCACTATGAAGAGTTGATCAAG
>CAZGRY010000019.1:0-5085 GCA_964528105.1 uncultured Dehalogenimonas sp. | reverse complement strand
CCCATGGCGGCCTGTACATCGCCCAGCCGCCGCTGTACCGCATTACCAAAGGAAAAACGGAGGATTGGGTTTATTCCGATGCCGAAAAGGAATCTATTCTTAACGAGAAGGAATTCGAGGGAGTTTCTTTCTATTCTAAAGATAATGCAGTTAAAGTCACTGGAGCAGATATAAGACGAATCGTTAATGAGTTGAAGTCTTTCAAGAAGAATTTAGGGGATTTAGAGAAATTCGGGATACCGGCCGAAGTATGTCAGGTATTGATCACTAAAGACGCTGAATTCCACCAAATGAGATTCGACAATATGGAAGATCTAAGGGTCATGCGAGGTTGGTTCGAAGAGTTCGATATCCCCGTTAGATCTAGCTCTGATTCAACAACAAATGAGTATTCCCTTGATATCTCATTGAAGAATAAAAAGAACTTTAATTTCAACAAGACAATTCTAGAGAACCCAATCTTAAGACGTTGTTTTGACATTCATCCTAGAGTGAAACAAATTACGCAGAAGTCTGCCTATATAATTATGAAAAAGGAAAAACAAATTGGCCTAGAGGTAGGCTGGGACAGATTAGCCACCGAACTTGAAAAACTCTCTGACAAATCAGGGGTTTCTATCCAGCGCTATAAAGGTCTTGGCGAAATGTCCGCCGAGCAGTTGTGGAATACAACAATGAACCCGGCGACCCGAACCCTCCTGGTGGTGGAGTCACCCGACGCCGCCCGCGCCGACGCCACCTTCAACCTGCTAATGGGTGACGAGGTGCCGCCGCGCAAGGCCTTTATCCAGGCTCACGCCCAGCAGGTCAAGAACCTCGACATTTAATCCCCTTTTCGGGTGCGAAGAGTGCGGGCGATGAGGCAAACGGCTTTCGAGTCGCCATCCTGGTCGTTGCGAAAACATGGAAAGCGGAAAATCCAATTTCGTTCGCCCGCAGCTCGCAAGGCGCATCGTAGTTTTCCTTTTTTGTTAAGGTAAGTTATAATTACGAGCGTGGCAAATTTTCTGGTAAGATGTTGCCCCGCCGTAACGATACTAACCTGAAGAGGAAGTGTGTGATGACCTCCCCGCCCCGCGCCCTCGCCCGGACCGCCGCCGCGTCCGCCCTTCTGATTTTGAGCGCTTTAGCCGCCGCTGGCTGCTCCGACCCGCCGCCCGATAACTTTATCGCGCCTGATGGCATCCTCTGGACCTCAGACGGCGTCATTACCGAGGGCGAATACCAGGCCTCCAAGATCGTGAGCGATAACTTCCAGCTCTATTGGAACTGTGATGGCAGTTACCTTTACATGGCCATGAAGGGCACCTCGCCGTACTCTTCCGGCTATGTCGCCATCGGCTTTCTGGATGAAGACTGGGTCCCGGAGTGGAAGAAAAAGCAAACCGATATGATTATCGGCTTCTATGCCAACGGCCAGGCCTACGCCACTGATGCCTGGTGTGAAGAGGCCGTCGTACCTCATCCCGCCGACGACAAGAACAATGTCGAAAGGGTTAGTGGTAGCGTTTCCGGCAACACCACCATCATCGAATTCCGCCGCAAGCTGGACACCGGTGATTCCAAAGATCAGAAGCTGGAAATGGGCGTCAACCAGATCATGTGGGCCGTGGGCTTCAGCCCGACGGACTCCGGCGCACACCCCGGCGACGGCCGAGGCTACTCCGAAATTGATCTGACCAGCACCTACCTGGAATGCTAGGCCCGTAGGGCGACCGGCTGGTCGCCCGCCTCGTCCGATCTCTCTCCCTTTCCCAAAGGCCTGTCCTGAGCGAAGCCGAAGGAGAGGTAGGCGGGATTGGTCCCCATCCGTATTCCGTCTTTGCGAGGCTACGCCCGCTTGTCCTGACGCGTCCCGATGAATATCGGGAGCTTGTGAAGGGAAGCAGTCTCTTGTTCGCCCGTGTTGCCTACTTCTTCAACCACGCGGCCATGATCGAACGCTGCGCTGGGGTCAGGTTTTTCGCGGTCTTATGGTCGGTAAGGAACGCCGCCAGGCTGCTTTCGGTTATCTCGGTCAGCGCTGAAGCCTTGATGTTCGGCCCCCTGTCGCCGGTCCGGTCTGCTGCGTGACAACTTGCGCAGTCATTGGCGTAAATCTGGGCGGCGTCGGTCAGGCTGGTCGACGAGGCGGTTTCCGGCGAACACGATGCCAGAAGGCAGCTCAAACTGACTGCTGTAGCAATAACCCCTAAACCAATCGATTTCTTTCCCATGTTACCCTTTCCATTATCTGTTGGGCGAGGCAGCGCCGTCGCCCGCTGCCCGTCATTTTACCCTAAAACACTTCGTGAGTGAATTAGGCCCACCTGGAGGTCCTCCCGTATTGCAGGAGCGACCGGTCCTTCACGGAAGGATCGCCTGCCGTATCCTTTGTAGGGTCGGCTCAGAGGCCCGACCGCTACATTCCATCCTGTAGCGGCACGGCATTTATCCTGAGCGAAGCGTAGGATGCCGTGCCCGTTCCCTTTCTCCCACCCCACGCCACGGGTCATCCGCCGGTTTGTACAACGAAGAGAAGGGGAAGCCTTGCGGGCTCCCCCTTTCCTAACGTATTTCCTCGGCTCTCGTATAAGAGTGCGGCTCTATTCTTCTATCCGAAGATCATTCCTCGACGCAAATCTGTTTTTTCCAGATAGAAACGGCTGTTTTTCCAAGCAGGAATACAATGATGCCCGAAAGTATCGCCAGGAGCGCATAGCCCGCCACCTTGAAGAACACCAGGTCGGTCAGATGGAACATGACGATCGAGGCGATGGTCATGGCTGCCACGGGGAAGGAATAAGCCCACCATGAAAGGTAGAAAACGGCTTTGTGGATATACTTCATCTGGGCCAATAAGAGAACGAACATGAACAGGGCAAAATAATACAGCACCCGGGAAAAATCGTTCAGCCCGCCGCTGAGCTTGATATAGGATACGAAACCGATCGCGGGCGGCGCGATCATGATGAAAAAGGTCGGTAGAAGCTTGGCCGGGACCGGCGGATGAAACAGGATCCGGTTAAACAGCATGGAGAACAGGACAATCCAGAACAAGATGCCGATGCTGAAGAAAAACCACGAGATTTCCGGTGAAAACAACTCCACCCCCGCCGCGGGCACCAGGATATTGCCGACCACCGGGATGAACCACGACGGATTCAGGTTGGCCACCTGCAGGTGTTCGGATTGGATCCAGTAGGACAGGACCTTGATCGTAAACACCAGTTGGAGGGCGACGCCGATCCCCCAGAAGTATTTGGCGACCAGGGGATTGATTCCCAGGAAAGCGATGCTGAACAGCAGCAGGCTGATCGAGAAAGTCGGGAAGAAGTTGATTCTTACCGGGTGCCGCAGCTCTGCCGCCACATCATCCCGAAAATTGATGATCTTTAAGAGATACACCACGGAAATGACGGCGAACACAGCCAGAGTGAATACCAAAACGCCGTTGCTTACCGCCACCGGCATGCCCATAAACTGCTCGGCTCGTTTCAGCGCAATGGTGAACCCGGCCAGCCCCAGGACGGCGGAAAAGAACGAGACCGGAAAATTCTTGATTCGTAAGCTTTTCATTGAAGACTACCCGCTTTTACCATTGATAGGCTCGGACGGCTCCAGCGCCTTCGCCACCGCCGCCGAAAGCTTGGACAACTGGGGCGTGCCCCAGGAAACCACCTTGCCGTCGATCATGATCATCGGCAGCGCCCAGATGGCGTAAGCATCGAAAATCTTGACCACCTCGGCATAGCTGGTGTCTTCGGCATCGATAGTCTCGATATTGACGACCTCCGCGCTGCCGCCGGTTTTCTGGTCGACCACTTTTTTAATAGCCTCAATCGTCTCCGACGATTGCCCGACAGGGCTTCAGCCGCCGCCGCAACCGTCCTGCGGATAAAAAACGATTTTCACCTTGTGTTCCGACATGCTTGTTCTCCCTTCTTTACTATGATTTCTGGTTTGGATCGACGCTGTCGTTAAAGAAATTGAGCGGGTTACGGCTCGTTGACGCACACCGCATCGGTGTCGTTTAAGACTCTGCGCTTGATCTTGCTTAATCGTTCGATATCGCCTCGCGCCAGTTCGGTGTCCGTGATAATCTTCCTGACCGAGCTGACCAGGTCCTTCTGGTAGTCCTGCAGCCCCGCCTCATCCACCGAGTAAAGCGACCATAAACCGTCCTTGCGGAGCTTTAATAGCCCGGCGTCATGCAGGGCGCTCAGATGGCGTGAAGACTTTGACTGGGAAATACCCAGGGCGTGCATCACTTCGCAAACGCAGCATTCCCGGTGTAACACCAGGTTGATCACCCGCATGCTCGTTTCATCCGACAAGGCTTTCAATGACTTTATGGCGTCACGCATATCGGCTCCTGTATGCATATACATGCATACATAGATATAATACAGCATGCCTTATCGGACGTCAAAAAGGCGCACCCATTACGTCGTTGCGAGGGTCCGCCCGAAGCAATCTTTCAATTCGTTTCTTTCTTTCGCAAAGGCCTGTCCTGCTTGCCCCGACGCGTCGGGGAGCCTTGCCGAAGGAGGCTTGTCCTGAGCGAAGCCGAAGGAGAGGTAGGAGGGATTCGTCCCCCCGCCCCGCGACCCCGCGGTCGTTTCAGTCGTTCTCGGCGCGGGATCGAGACGCGTGACGCGAGACGAGCGCCGCAGCGCAGTCGTTTCAGTCGTTTTCGTCCCCCGCAGCGCAGCAAAAGAATTGTTTCCTTTGTTTTCACGCACCAAAGATGGCCGCAGCCCTTCATTATCACTCCCTCTCTGCAAGCGGAGAGGGTTGGGGTGAGGTCTTCCTCCAGCCCAGACACTCAAATTGTCATCCTACACAAAAGCGAAGGATCCACTTGGGGGCGGAACATATTGGACATTGGTAGTATTGGACATTGGTAGTATTGGACATTTGTAGTATTGGTAGTATTCGCCCCGGATTTGGAATTTCGCGCCGCGACAGTCTATAATCCATAGCTACATCGCACAAAAAGGAGTCTCGCAATGCCATCCTACTGCTACTTCCAGGGTGAAATAATTCCTCTTGAGAACGCCAAGATCGGCGTCATGACCCACGCTTTACACTACGGCACCGGCC
>CAZGRY010000018.1:19551-19798 GCA_964528105.1 uncultured Dehalogenimonas sp. | reverse complement strand
CAATGAACGGCACAGTCATGGACACCTTTTTAAAGGAATAATGTGTCTCCAGATACCCAAAGTGAAGCGTAACTATTTCGGTAAATGTATCCCAAATTGTCATATTTTTACTCCGAGTTTATTAACCGCCAGGCGGGATCCACATATTTCCAATCAGATCCCAGCCACTCTGGTAAAGCATATCTCTTTCGCTGTTAAGATAGAAACCTTTAGTATTTCCGATACTGATATCGTGGATAGGTCGCCC
>CAZGRY010000018.1:518-19541 GCA_964528105.1 uncultured Dehalogenimonas sp. | reverse complement strand
GGACTTTAAACCAACTAAGGCTATACTCGCCAACTTCGTAACTATAAGACGCGAGGTCGTCCCCACGCCCAATTACCAATCCAGATACCTTTCCAGAAAAGGCGTCGGCTTTCATGAAGTCGAACGCGAGTTGTTCACCAAATGCTGCAGTCTTTTGCGCTGTTGCGGTAGCTTTCCCCGCCCCACTCAGAACTGCACCTCCACCCAAAGTCGCAGCAGTTATCAAAATCTCTCCCGCAATCTCCCCCCAACCTTGTGCAGATTGAGCCTTTTCACTATATGAATCACAGATTGCGTTCCACGTTTCACCTGGATGTGTGACGGCATTGCCAATAGCTTGGGCAGTCTCCATTGGATTCACGACCATTTGAACAACCGCCGCACCAGTCTCAACCACTGCCTTGCCAATACCAGCGAAGAATTGTGCAGCTTTATCCCAAAAAGCATGACCGGTAGGATCGATATACCGAAGAGGATTGTTTAATACGTAGGAATATCGATTTAGTGACTGTGGGTTTATCATGGTGGGAACAATCGTATCTGCGCTGATAAACCGCCCAATGGCCGGATCATAGTAGCGGGCGCCGTAGTAGTAGAGACCCGTAGTACTATCAAGCCTTTGGCCATCAAAAAGGATTGTAAAACAAGATCATCCGATGAGCGTTGACTTCTTTCTCAACCTTACGAAACCGGGCAATCCAGGCAATAATCTGTCGTAAAAATATTTCCGGTTTTCCGGCCCAAAAACGACATGAGACGATTGACAGCCACAGGGAACGCGTGTGCTATAATAGGTTTCCACCCCACTCAAATCTTCTTTCGGAGGCCGCATGGATATCCACCCTAATGATCCGTCACCAAACCCGCGACCATTAACTCGGCACTCAAGACTTATGTGGAAGATGCATTGTCCGTTTTGTTCGGGTTGTTCCCGCAGCAATCGAATACCGGCTCACGTTCAGATTGCCATTCGTTCCCGGTCTGATCAGGCTCCATACACCGTCGGTTTGAACGTGATCGACCGTCTGTTTACCCCCGTTTCGGTCAAAACGACAGCTTTGACCCCACTCGTTTTTCAAAACGAGTCACACGTATGGCTCGAACGTAATAACACCCGGCTCGTTTCGGAAAATATATTGGAATCATTTGAATGTGCGCCCAAACAACTCAACCCGCCCCCACCTTCACGCGCAACGCGTATCAACGCCATCCCTGTTACTCCCTCTCCCGCTCGGCGGAGAGGGCTGGGCTTGCACTGAGCGCCGCGAATGTGGTGAGGGAGCGCAACGATAGTTGGAGTCGTTTCAGTCGAAATATCCAAAAAGTGAGGATTCAAATACCATCCTGCAATCCCAAGTCCGATGCCCGTTGCCGCCATATGGTATAATGAAACATTATGCTTTTAACGGTGATGCATGAAGTCTAAAGACTTTCTCTCTGTGACTGACCTGGCCGGCCATGAAATCCGGATGCTCCTGTCCGATGCCGCCAGCCTGAAAGCCCAGGGCTGGCAGAACACCCTTTCCGGCAAAACCTTGGCCCTTGTTTTCGAGAAACCCTCCCTGCGTACCCGCGTCAGCTTCGAACTGGCGATGAAGCAACTCGGCGGCGAAGCGGTGTACCTTTCCCCCGCCGAAGTAGGTCTGGGCAAACGCGAGAACGTCGCCGATGTCGCCCGGGTGCTCAGCCGTTACGTAGATGCTATCGCCGTGCGCACCTTCGCCCAGAGCACCCTGGAAGAACTGGCCCAGTGGGCCGGCGTACCGGTGATCAACGCCCTGTCGGACGCCGAACATCCCTGCCAGGCGCTGGCCGACCTCTTGACCATCTACGAGCACAAGGGCGAGTTTCCCGGCCTGAAGCTGGCCTACATCGGCGACGGCAACAACGTCGCCGTGAGCCTGGGGTTGGCCGCCGCCTCGGTCGGCTTGAACTTCACCATCTCGACCCCCAAGGGTTACGAACTTCCCACGGCAGCGATGAAACAGATGCTCTCGCGGGCGGCCGCCAGCGAATGCGTCATCGAGGCCACCTACGACCCCAAAGCCGCCGTCATGGGCGCCGACATCATCTACACCGACGTCTGGACCAGCATGGGCCAGGAAGCTGAGTCCGAGATCCGCCGCAAGGCTTTCGCCGGTTTCCAGATCGACGACCAACTGGTATCCCTGGCCAAGGCCGACGCCATCGTCATGCACCCGTTGCCGGCCCACTACGGCGAAGAAGTCGCCGAGGGGCTGTTGAACGGTCCCCAGTCCGTTGTCTTCGACCAGGCGGAAAACCGCCTCCACGTCCAGAAGGCCCTCCTCGCCGATATGCTCGGCGGGCTGTGCTTCCCCTGGCCGGGTTGATCCATTCGATAATTAAAGGCCAAAATGAATAAATTACCCTCTGTTGCCATAGTCGGCCGTGTGAATGTCGGCAAGTCCACTTTAATGAACCGGTTGACCGGCCGTCGCCAGGCGATCACTGAAGATATGCCCGGCACTACCCGCGACCGTCTCTATATGCCGATGAATCATGCCGGGGTCGATTTTGAACTGGTCGACACCGGAGGTATGGAAAGCCTGCCGACGGATTCGATGGCCCTGGCCGTCAATGAACAGGTGCGCGCCGCGATGAAACAGGCGGCCGTCATCGTTTTCTTGGTCGACGCACAGGACGGGTTGATGCCCCTCGATTCCGAAATCGCAGGAGAAGTCAGGCGAGCAGGCAAGCCCGTGGTGGTCACTGTCAACAAGGCGGATAACGCCAGGCTGGCGCTCAACACCGCTGATTTCCACACCCTGGGCTTCGGCGAACCGATCCCGGTATCGGCTATCCATGGCCGGGGCGCCGAGGACTTGCTCGACCGTATCGTTGAGCTTTTACCCGTGCCCGAGGCTGCCGGTCCGGTCAAGCAGCAATTACGGATCGCCATCGCCGGCCGGGCCAACGTCGGCAAGTCGTCCCTTTTGAACTTCCTGGCCGGCGAGGAACGGTCCATCGTCTCGCCGATCCCGGGGACAACAAGGGACTCCATAGACACAACTATTGACACCGCCGCCGGTTCTGTGGTACTTATAGACACCGCTGGAATCAGGCGCCGGGGCAAAATCGAGCCCGGCGTCGAGGAATACAGCGTCATTCGTTCGCTTAACGCCATTGACCGGGCAGATGTGGTACTCATCGTTCTGGATGCCAGCGAACCGGCCACCTCTCAGGACACCCACATCGCCGGATACGCCAAAGACCAGGGCCGGGGATTAATCCTTGTCATCAACAAGATAGATCTCTTAGAAAATGTGGACATGACTGAATTCGACCGGAATATGGCGTCCCGCTTTAAGTTCATCCCGTACGCCCAGCGGCTGTACGTCTCCGCCCGCACCGGCGATGGCGTAGACCGGGTGATTCCCGCCGCTTTCGAAGTCCAAGCGGAACGCAGCATGCGCATCCCCACCCCCGACTTAAACTCCCTGGTGCGTCAGGCGCTGGCCCGCCACGCCCCGCCCTCGACCGGCGGCAGGCTTTTAAAGGTCCTCTATGCCACCCAGGTGGGCGTCTGCCCACCGGAGATCGTTTTCTTCGTCAACGACCCCAAGCTGGTCCATTTTTCCTTCGAACGTTTCCTGGAGAACCGGCTGCGTGAAATCTTCGGGTTTTCCGGCACGCCGATCAAGTTCACGTTCAAATCCAGAGGTGATAAATAGCCATGGTAGTTACCGAGCTTCTGCTTGTAACCATAGCCGCCTATCTCATCGGCAGCATCCCCTTCGGTTATCTCATCGCCCGCCGCAAGGCTAACATCGATATCACCTCTTTCGGCAGCGGCCGCATCGGCGCCACCAACGTCCTGCGTACCCTCGGCCGGAAAATGGCCGCCCTGGTCGCCCTGCTTGACCTGCTGAAAGGCGTAGTAGCGGTACTCCTGGCCGGCGCCGTCATCGGTCATGACTACATCCTTGTCGGCGACTACCACCTGGGCATCCTGATGGCCCAGGTCGTCGCGGCCCTGGCCGCAGTGGTCGGTCACATCTTCCCCATCTTCAACCATTTCAAGGGCGGCCGCGGCGTGGCCACTTTCTTCGGCGGTTTCATCGCCTTGTACCCTCTGGCCGCCATCTTCGGCGGTGAAGTGTTCATCATCGGCGCGGGAATCACCGGTTTTGCCTCACTGGGCAGCATCGCCGGCGTCGCCGGGGCCTACGCTATAATGATCCCGCTATCGCTGCACTCCGGCATCCCCATGGAGTACCTGTTCTATTCCCTGGTCGGCTCGACCATCGTCATCATCATGCATCGCGACAATATTCTGCGGCTTATCGCCGGCAAAGAACGCCAGATCCACGAAAAATCACACTAAATGCGCCTTTTCGGGAATTTAGGTCTAAAAAACCAGGCGGGTAATCGTGGCTAAAATTGCGGTCGTCGGCGCTACCACCTGGGGCATTACCCTCGCCGCCGTCCTGGCCCGAAAAGACGGCGACATCCGCATTCTAGCCCGCACCGAAGACGAAGCCACATTTACCCGTAAAAGCATCTTTAAGACACCTCGGTTGCCACCTGGTTTCGTCCTGCCTTCAGGCATATCCGTTACCGCCGACATTCCGGAAGCGCTCCACGACGCCGACGCCGTAATCGTGGCGGTGCCTTCCCAGGCCATGCGCCACAACATGAAGCTGGTGGCTCCGTATATCGGTAGGCGTACCTTGATCATGAGCGCCGCCAAAGGCCTGGAAGTCGAGACTGGCATGCGCATGTCGGAGGTTATCGCCGACGAGACCGATAAACGGCACCATGCCAATATCTGCGTCCTGTCCGGCCCCAACCTAGCCTGGGAAATCCTCAACGGCCGGCCGGCGGTGACCGTCATCGCCGCCGAGCGGGAATCGCGGGCCCGAAAGGGCGTCAAGCTAATGACGGTGGCTAACTTCTGCGCCTTCACTAATACCGACGTTATCGGCGTGGAACTCGGCGGGGCGCTGAAAAACATCATCGCCCTGGGCGCCGGCATCGTCGACGGCCTAGGCTACGGCGACAACACCAAGGCGGCCCTCATGACCCGCGGCCTGACTGAGATCACTGCGCTGGGCACAGCACTGGGCGCAAACCCGCTTACCTTGTCGGGGCTGGCCGGCCAGGGTGACCTCATCGCCACCTGCTCGTCGAAATTGTCCCGCAACCACCAGGTCGGCGAGCGGCTGACCCGCGGCGAGTCCTTGAAAGACATCCAGGCCTCGATGAACGGCATCGCCGAGGGTGTCACCACCACCCTGGTAGCCTGGAACCTAGCCCAGAAGCTGGGCATCGAGATGCCCATTACCGACCGGTTGTACCGAGTGCTGTACCAGGGCGAAGACGTGCGCGTTGCCGTCAAGGAACTGATGGTAACCACGGCGGCCCACGAACTGGCCGGGCGTAAATGGGGCTTGTTCAGTCTGTTCCGCCGCCGCAAAAAGCCGGAAATCATCCTCTAGCGGCAGCGCCGCTCGCGGCGTTCCAAATCGAGTCCGCTCTCGGGTTGCTAAGCCGTTTCGGTTTTGGCGCTGTCGTCAGGGGTGCCCAGGCTTTTGCCAAGCTCTTCAAGGAGCTGCTTCTGACGCTTTGAAAGCTTCTCTGGCGTCACCACCTTGATCTCCACCCATTCATCGCCAAAGGTTGACGGCCGGTTGACCAAAGGCATGCCCTTGCCTTTCAGCCGGATGACCTTGCCCGCCTGGGTGCCGGCCGGGACCTTGAGCTTGGCCGGTCCGTAAAGGGTCGGCACATCCAGCTCGACGCCGAGGGCGACCTGGGCGAAATTCAAGGGCAGTTCGTAGACGACGTTCTCGCCATCCCGGCGGAAAAGCTTGTGGTTAGCCACAGAGACGGTGATATAGACATCGCCGGCGCCGCCGCCCCTATCGCCGAGGTTACCCGCGCCGGTGATACGGATCTGGTTGCCGCTGTCGATACCGGCCGGGATCTTAATACTAAGTGTCTTAGCCACGCGCTCCCGCCCGCTGCCCTTGCACTTGGGACAGGGATCGGTGATGACCTGGCCTTCACCGCGGCACTTGGGGCAAGTGATAACATTGGTGAAACGGCCGAAGACGCTGCGCTGCACCTGGTAAACCTTGCCCTGGCCGCCGCATTCGGCGCACTTGGTAGATGAGGTGCCTTCCTTGGCGCCGGTGCCCTTGCAGGTGTCACAGGACTCGATGCGCTGGATGTTCAGTTCCTTCTCGATGCCGGTGGAGGCTTCTTCCAGGGTGATATCGACCTTGAAGTTGAGGTCCGAGCCGCGCCGCGGCGCCTGCCGCCCGGCGCCGCTCATGCCGCCGAAAAAGGTCTCGAAAATCTCGCCCAGGCCGCCGAAGCCGGCCATGTCCTCGAAGCCGCCAGCGCCACCACCAAAGGGACCGCCGGCCGCCCCGGCGTGACCGAAGCGGTCATAGGCGGCGCGCTTGTTGGCATCGGAGAGGCACGAATAGGCCTCGTTGATCTCTTTGAACTTGGCCTCGGCGTCGGCTTCTTTGTTGCGGTCGGGATGAAACTGGAAGGCCAGCTTGCGGAAGGCCTTTTTCAAATCATCGTCGGTGCAGGTACGGACGACGCCCAGCACCTCGTAATAATCGCGTTTTGCAGCCATGGTCAACCTCGTTGAAAAGACAGATTAACGTAATATTCTATCGTAATTCGGCCAAAAAAGCCATTCGCAATCGTAAGCGCGGCACGGAAAGTCCCGGTTACTTCGCCGGACGCTTCAAACGCCACTTGAAGATCTTGCCGTCGTCAGGGTGGAAATACTCCCTGGCGAAGGTCATGCCAACCTTGCACAGCACCCGCTGGGAGGCCAGGCCGTCGTGGAAGGTCTCGGCCAGGACGGCATTGACGTCAGGATGGGTAAACGCCCAATCGACGAAAGCCTGGGCGGCCTCGGTGGCATAACCCTGGCCGCGGTAGGCTTCGATGATGGCGTAGCCGACCTCGACCTCGCCGCGGTCATTGGGACGCCCCTTGAAGCCGCCATCGCCAATGAGGCGATTGTCAGCGCGGTGGACAATGAAGTAGGCGCCGAAGCCGCCGATGTCCGGATCTTCCCGCAGCCAGTCGATGACGTAGCCGATGACGGCGCTACCGCATACCGGCCAGTCCGGCGGGACGTCGACGCCCAGAATCGAAGCGAGCTCACCCCGCGACCTCAGGAAGGCTTCCAGCGCAGAGGTGCCTTCCAGTACCAGGTCGAGGCGCGGCGTCGACAGGGTGAAAGCCATGCTAGACCTTGAGGTCGTTGCCGATGCTGAAGGCCTTGCCGAGGACCTTGCCCAGCGCCTGGTACTGCGACTGGCCGGTGGTGTAGGCGATGGGATTGATCTTGGTCACATCGGCGCGGCCATCGGTCAGGCAGTCCTCCGAGATGTGGGTCTCGGTGATGCGGCCAATGACCAGGACGTGGCTGCCGAGTTCGACCGTCTGGTGCAGGACGCACTCCAAGCTGACCGGGCAGGAATCGATGAGCGGCGCGCCGGGGAGCTGGCCGAAGGACACTTTGAAGCCGCAGGCGGCGACTTTATCGGCTTTGGCGCCGGAGACGATGCCGCAGTAGTCGGTTTCCTTGACCAGGCGGGTATCGGGGATATTGATCGAGAAGCTCTTGTTCTCGTTGATGCCCTTCAAGGTGTAGCGCGTCGGCCGGATGGCCACCGAGACCATCGGGGGGTCGCCGCAGGCAATGCCGCCCCAGACCACGGTCATGAAGTTGGGCTTGCCGGCGACCATGCTGCCGACCAAAAGGGTGGGCATGGGATATAACAGCGCCTGGGGACCGAGTTTCAGTTTGGCCATATCTCTCCTTGGAATCCGGCACTATTGTACCAGCTTGCGGCCGGCGTCGAAAGCCTGTTGCAGCGCCCCAGCCACGTTCATTATCGCCCCGGCTTCGTCGACGCCGGCAAAGAACAGTTCTCCGGCGTACTCGATATCCAGCACGATGAACAGGGCCTTGACCGTCGAGCGGGCCGGCTCGAACATGCTCTGGCCCTTGCGACCGCCCACGGCAATAAAGAACCCCTTGCGCGTCTTGGCCGGTTCGATGGGCGCCAGCTTGAGCTGGTACTTGCGCGCCCACAGGCACTGGCAGCGGTCAATGGCGGCCTTGAGCTGGGCGGTGACGGTCATGAAGTGCAGCGGCGAGGCAATAACAACCCTATCGGCGGCGGACAAGGCATCGTAAACCAATCGCATGTCGTCATTGATCTTGCAGTCGCCGGTGCGGGAGCAGTAGTCGCAGTGGAGGCAGCCGGAGATGTCGAGGTCGGCGACTTCGATGAGGCGGGTCTCGGCGCCGGCTTCACGGGCGCCGCGCAGGACCTCGTACAGGAGCTGTTCGGTGTTGCCGCCCATCCGGGGACTGCCGGACAGGCCGAGAACGTTCACGACAGCGACGGCTCCAGCGTTTTCAGAATCTGGAGTTCCCGGTCTTCCATGATCTCGGCATCGGCGTCTTTCTCGTGGTCGAAGCCCAAGAGGTGCATGATGCCGTGGATGAGCAGGCGGGCCAGTTCTTTCTTGAGCGAGTGGCCGTACTCCGCCGCCTGGAGCTCCGCCTGAGGCAGGGAGATGACCACCTCGCCGAGGTTGATGCCTCCGGCCGGGGCTACGGGGAAGTCCGGGTGGGTGGTGGCGTCGGCAGCAGCCTCCTGGACGTAGAAGGAGAAGGACAGGACGTCCGTGGGGCAGTCCTTGCTGCGGTAGACGCGGTTAAGCTCCCGGATCTTGTCCTGGCCGGTGACGTAGATGCCGACCTCAGACGACGCCTCGGCGCACTGGGCGATCAGGATCTGCCGGACGATGCTGCGGAGCCAGGGCACGGACAGGGCTTTTTTGAATTCTTTGTCGACGGTGATGTCAATTCTCATGGCGTTTGTCATTATAGCGTAAGAGTAGTTAGCTGTCAGCATTCAGCTTTCAGCACTCAGCTATCAGCTTTCAGCTCACGACGTGGCGTCTCGCGTTGCGGGTTGCGCGTCGAAAACGATTGAAACGATTCATGTCCCGCGTTGCGCGTGGAAAACAAAGGAAACAATTCTTTTGCTGCGCTGTGGGACGCGGGGCGGCGGCGAATGGAGCCTTCGCCTTCCACGACTAAAATGCGGGGCAATCGCGTGGGGTAACCAGGCTGAACGTGGGCCCTTCGCTTTCGAGTAGGACACTTCGGCTGAGCCGAAGTGATTTGTTTTTATTTTTTCATATTTAATATTTCTTCCCCAAAACGACTCGGTTTTTACGTTCAGTTTTCGGGAAAATGGGTTTTGGGCCGTTAAAACAAATGCTTTTTTGCATCGTGGGTAGCAATTGTTTCGTAAGAGCTGCCATCCGGTTCGCGAGAAAACAATTGTCTCGTTCAACCTGCTCCAGGGCAGTGCCTAGCGCCGCCACCCTTGCCCTCTCGAGTCCCGCGTCACGCGTCGAGGGTTGCGGGTTAGACTTTGGGTTTGACGGTACACCTGTTCTAATTTCTATGCCGACTATTATAGCACTCCAGTTCCGATTGTCAAGCGGCTTTTGTCGTTTTTGATACGATATTTTTATGACAGGATGTCGGCGATCAATTTTCTAGCCATCAAAGTTCAACGATTGGGCGGATGAGGTATGCTTTTCATCCGGGTTGGAAACAATCTATGCTCTCCGCATTTTGTTAGTCGAAATATACACCGCAAGGCTACCTAAGAAGTATATGGCTGATAAGACTACCAGTAACCATTTGAACGAACGATCAAAATCCAATGAAGCGAAGGCTACAAATAGCAAAATGCCAAAAATGATGGCGGAGAGCCCTGTTGTGAATCCACTCCCCTCACTAGGGCTTTTTAAGGCTAAAACAAAAAGCAATGCGCTAAACGCGAAGAACAACAGCGCGAAGGGAAAGTCGATAAGAATAAACAATCCAGTGGTTATCAAGATTGAGGCAGCCATCATCGAATATCCGATTATCTTCCACGTTTTAAAGCGTTTCATTTGATTAAAGATATTATTCGGAAATCGTGTTAGTTACAAGTCGTCAGGTTGGGGGTGAGGGCGAGACGCGCCTTGTCCCGTGTACCTTGGAAAGGCGTTATATACCACGGTGTGGCTGACCATTCGTCCCTGGGTCCTACAGAACGTTCCGTAGTGTGAGTGTCGAACGGATTTCACCTCCCAATCGCGGCGGAGCACGGTTGGGCGAACAAGAGATTGCTTCGGCGAAGCCTCGCCCCTACACCTGGAGATTACGGATGGATGATCAGCCACCACTCGTTGAAGGGGGAGAATAGGAAGAACAGGATGAGGTGGGCCGCCACGAAGAGGACGATGGCGACGTTCACGATCCTGCGCCAGTTGCGGCGGCGGGCCCAGGCCAGGAAGCGTACTTTGAACCGCGGCTTGGCATCCAGCATCAGACGCCGTTGGCGGGGCTGTTTAGCCCATGCCATGGCTTTATCCAGGAACAGGGCAATGCTGAGGATGACGCCGCCGATAATCGGGACGAAGTAGAAAATATAGGTGATGCGGTTGGTAATGCCGCCGATGATGATCCACAGGATGAGGGTGGCGAAAATCCAGGCGGCGGCGAAGACGGCGGGCTCAGAGCGGCGGCGCCACGACAGCCACGAGGTCCAGGCGAAGGCGGGGAGGGTGGCGGCCCAGACGGTGGGGGTAACCGCCACAAGGTACTGCGGCGTCCACCAGAAAGGCATGACGTGGTAGCCTAAAACCCACTGCCACGGATGTATAGCCGAGGGGTGGGTGGAATTGGCGAAGGTGATGGTGCCCGGCACGGTGATCAGGTGACCGGCACGGGTCAGCGGGTTGCCCCATTCGCCGGTCAGGATGTACTCGAAGCCAGGCACGAGCAGGATGGCAGCGACGTAAGCGATGAGGCCGGCAGCGGCCAGAAGGAGCACTTTGTCGCGGCGGAAGAACAGCCAGTGCAGGCCGATGACGACGATGCCTAACAGTCCGGTCAGCTTGACCAGGGTGGACATCAGTAAAAACAGGATCGCCAGCGGGTATTTACGGGCGAGGTAGGCCCAGAAACCGGCCAGCATGAAGGTGACGTTGAATATATCGAGCATAGCGACTGAGGCCATGGTGAAGGTGGAGGTCTCGAAGGCGAAGAGGGCGGTGGCGATGTTGGTGGCGGTGTTGGACAGCTTGAGCTGACGGAGGATGAGATAGAAGAAGAAGATGGCGTCGACGCCGAAAAGAACTGGCATGACGCGCCAGCCGAGCTGGTTATCGCCGAAGACGAACATCCCGACGGTAATGATGAATTTGCCGAGGGGCGGGTGTTCCGGCTGGTGAAGTTCACCCTGGACCAGATAGTCACGGGAGCCGACGACGTAATACTGCTCATCGAGGACCAAGTCCTTGGGGTACCACAACAGGCCGAAGTGCAGGATCAGGGAAGACAGTAAGATGACGAACAGCCAGGCGTGTTTCCAGGCGATGAAACGTTTAAGCAGCGTCTTGATCTTGCTCATTAATTTAAACCACTAATATGTATAACGAGCGGAGAGCGTTTTCGGTTAGGTTCCCTGACCGTCGCTAAGGCAAACGGTACATGATAGCATACCGAATCCCCCTCAGTCCCCCTTTGCGAAAGAGGGAAATTTCAACGAAATGACTTCTCAGCAGCCGTTAGCCAACCGCCCGGTCCAAAAGCAGGCGGGACCAGAAAATTTTGGAGCGGGGGGCATCGGTGGCCAGGTCCTGAGACAGCCCGCGGTGAGCCGGCGCACCATGACCAGGACGAACAGGGCGGCGAAGCCCAGGACGACGGCCCGGGGCTCGTCGAAGGCGGCGGCCAGCATCGGCATGATCAGAAAGGCGATGGCGACAGGCAGGGCATTGCTCTGGCCCGCGCCCTTTTTGAAACGCTCATCCTTGGGCACATTTTTCAGCCGGAGGGCTTTTATTGCCTTGTTCAAGATAGCCAATAACACGGGAATCAGCGAGAGGAGCGCCGGCACGACGGCCAGGGCGAGGGACGCGCCGAAGCCGGTGGTGTTGCCCTTCTCGCCATCGAAGTTTTTGAACACCGGCCACATCTGGCCGCAGGTGGCGGCCAGGGCCGCCAGGACGATGATGCCGATATCGAAATCGAGGGTACGGGCCAGCCATACCGTGCCGAGGCCTTTCAGGACGTCGATGCCGCTGGCGAGCAAACCCCAGCCGGGGCCGGCCTTCTGCCACAGGGCGTGGTGCAGGTCGCCGACCGGCTCGATGCGGTGTAGTTTAGCCAGCAGTAATAACTGGGGAAAGGCGCCGATAAAATAAGCCCCCACAACCATGGCGATATCACTAACGATATTCTCCACCTTTCCGCCATTCAGGCGTCGAAAAACGCGGCCTATTATAAAACGAATGGCGTCAATTATTACATCTTTTGGAAAAATTCTTTACATTGAACGATGGTTCAAGTTATTATATCAACCATCGCCGCCAACCCCGGCCGGCAGCCCAAGACCAGCCTGGCAGATGTCTCTTGCACTTCGTAAATCTCGCGGATAAAAACACCAGGAGGAATGACCGATGACCGTGAAAGTAGTCACCGACACCACCGCCGACCTGCCGTCTGCCATCGCAACCGAATTGGATATCAAAGTAGTGCCGATGTACGTCCGCTTCGGCGAGCAGGTCTACCGGGATATGGTGGAGATCGACCATGACGAATTTTACCGGCGGTTGCAAAGCGACCCGGTGCACCCCAGCACTTCCCAGCCCTCGCCGCAGGATTTCCTCGATGTTTACAAGTCCCTGATCCCGGCCAAGGACGGCATTTTCTCACTGCACCTATCCAAGAAACTGAGCGGCACTTACGACTCGGCGCTGCAGGCCAGGCAGATTTTAGCCGACGGGCCGACCATCGAGGTGGTGGACACATTATCCGTATCGATGGGCCTGGGGCTTTTAGCCATCCTGGCCGGCCGCATGGCCAAACAGGGCGCCAGCCTCAAAGAAATCACCGGAGCGGTCAATGACGCCATACCCCAAATGCGACTCATGGGCATTTTCGACACCCTGAAATACCTGGCCGCGGGCGGGCGCATCGGCAAGGCCAAAGCTCTGGTCGGCTCGATCCTCTCGGTTAAGCCGGTGCTCGTCGTCAAGGACGGGGAGATGCATCCGGCGGGCCAGGTGCGCAGCCGGGTCAAGGGCATCGAGCGCCTGGTGGAGTGGACCGGGAGCCTGGGCAAAATCGCCGACCTTTCGGTGGTGCACACCACTACGCCAGACGAGGCCAAGGCGCTGGCCGACCGCCTGGGAGAATTTTTCCCCAGGAACCAGATCATCGTCTCCAGGCTGGGGGCGGCGCTGGGGGCCCACGCCGGGCCGGGGACGTTGTTTGTAGTAGCGAGGCTCGCTGGCTAAACTAGCGAGAAGCTCTAAATCCTGATATCTAAATCCTAAATAAACTCAAAATCCAAAGGTTATAATACAAAATAAACTCTCACCTTTAGTTCCTCTCCCATAAGGGGAGAGGAAGATGGGATTGTTGTTGGGTCACCAAGATACTTTCCTGTTGATACGCTCGTCGCGGCGGACGCTGGCACTGGAGATCAAGCCTGACGCCACCATCGTTGTCCGGGCGCCGCGGCGTGTGCCGCTGAAAGAAATCCACCGCTTCGTGGCTGGGCACGACGACTGGATCAGCCGCAAGCGGGCGGAGGTTTTAGCCCGGCCGCGGTCGGCGGCCAAAGAATTCACCGACGGCGAGAATTTCCTACTATTGGGGCAAAGCTGCGGCCTGTGCCTAATCGATAACGCATCGCTCGACGTCGATTTCGACGGCCGGCTGCTACTTTCGGCTCAAGCCCAGCCATATGCCCGAGACGCCATCGTCGCATGGTACAAGCACAGAGCGCGGCAAGAATTCCGCCAGCGCACCGAAATACACGCCGCGGCCATGGGCTACCACCCGTCCGGCATCCGCATCACCAGCCCGCTGAGGCGTTGGGGTTCTTGCGGCATCACCGACTGCCTTAATTTCAACTGGCGGCTGGTCATGGCTCCGCCGGAGATCATCGATTACGTGGTCGTCCACGAGCTGGCCCATATCCATTATAAGAGTCACGGCGCAGATTTCTGGGGGCTAGTGGCTAAATTCTATCCGAATCATCGAAAAGCCCGGCGCTGGCTCAAGGACAACGGCCACCTGTTGGAAATTTGAGAAATCCTAAGAATGCAATAAATACTACAAATACTACCAATGTCTAATACCACAAATAAAAAGTGGTACAATACACTGATGTTCTTAGAGGTGAGTGATGGCTGAGGCAACAAAGCCGCCGCTACGAGTTCTCGTGGTCGATGACGAGGTGGCTATCTTGCGCTTTGTCAGCGCCGGGCTGGAGATCTTAGGCTTTCAGCCGATCACCACATCGAGCGGCGATGAGGCCCTGGAGATGGTCAGGGCAGGCAAAGCCGACATCATGCTGTTAGATATTTTCATGACCCCGGTTACCGGCTTCGACGTATTGTTGCAGCTCCGTGACTTCTCCACCCTACCGGTCATAGTCTTCACCGCCCGGGACGATATCGGTGAATTTGCTTTGGACGCCGGCGCCGACGCCTACCTGGGCAAACCGTTCAGACCTAAAGAGCTAGCCGATAAGATCGAAGAGGTCATGGCCGGGCGGGCGGGCCGGATCCCGGATTCGGGATAGCCCAAAGTTCAGGATGCGGCGGGTGTTGGATCCCGTAGCGGCAAATCCGTGGCGATCTTCCGAATAACCACTTTTTCAGCCGTGGACGCGGTGTCGTAAAGCTCTTCGATGATGCTGACAAGAGCCTTGCGGGCTTTCAATGACAGGCGCGGATCAGCTTTGACCGCGGGCAACAAGCCGGAAAGGACTGATTCCCGTCCGGTAACGATGTAGTCTATGGTAACACCAAGCTCTTCGGCCAGCTTTTCCAGCATGGACAGGGAGGGCAAGCGCTTGTTTTGTTCTATAGCCGAGATATGCTGCGGCGTGATGTGCAGTTCATTGGACGGGTCCTGCTGGGTGAGTTTCAGACCAAGGCGCCTGGCCTTGATCCTGTCGCCGATAGACATAGCGCATGCCTGCCGTATATTACGTTTTATTTCCGGCACAAATCTTAACAGGGTTATAATTCGTGCGCAATAGCGCAACAAACCGTTGATTTTCAAACCGCACAAGAGTAGTGTATATTGAATTTAACGAATCCTTAATAATCACACGAAATTGGCGAGCATTGAATAACGATAAAACTACAATCCTCCTGGCCGACGATCATGCCATCGTCAGGCGGGGCATCAAGGCGCTTTTGGAGTACGAGCCGGACTTTACGGTGATCGCCGAGGCCGGCGACGGCGCCCAGGCACTGGAACAGATCGAAATTTTTAAGCCGCAAGTCCTGGTGACCGATCTGTGCATGCCGAACATGAGCGGAATCGAACTGCTCAAAGCCATCAAAGAAAAGAAATTACCGGTGCGGTCGGTGGTGCTTTCGATGTGCAGCGACGCCCCGTATGTCGCCGGCGCCCTCGATGCCGGAGCTTACGGCTACGTCCTTAAGGAATCCGGCGTGGAGCACCTGGTGACCGCCATCCGCGAAGCCCAAGCAGGCCGCCGTTATCTCAGTCCGCCGCTATCAATTACGGAGCCGTCTACCCAGAACGCTCCAAACACGGCCCAATGTTGCGTTACTCCCCCTCCGGCTGCCAAAGCCGAGAATCACCGGATTAACCCCACGACCAAATTCACATTCGAACCCGGCATGTAGCTTTTTGACACCGCCAGCAGCGGTGCTAAGATTAGGTGAAAAACTTCGAGGAGGCTGCAATGTCCACCGAAAAATTCACCGTCTCCGGCGATAAAGTCGTAAGCAAGGTCAAAGAACTCATCCGCCAGGGCAATATCCGCCGCGTCCGCCTTATCCACGAAGGCAAGGCAATCATCGACCTACCCCTGTCCATCGGAGCGCCGGTAGCTGCTGTCGGCATCCTGGCGGCGCCACTCCTGGCCGCGGTCGGCGCCTTCGCCGCCCTGGTCACCGAGTGCACGATCGAGGTCGAAAAGGCCGACGAAAACCCGGTTAAAACCGAGGGCAAATAGGAGTCGCGCGCGTCGATTTACAAATCGAATTGTGATGATAGTATAACCCTCGCAGGTCTTGCTATTAATCACTTCCAAGTGATACTATTCTCCGGTTGGAGTTAAAGTATTGCGCCTACGTCAATACGATCCCGAAAAACCCCTATCCTACCTCAAGCTGATAGACGCCGTACTGCGCCATTACGGTGATTTTCACCGTGTCGATGACATAGTACGTTGGGCGGGCGAAGAGCGGCTGACCGATGTGACCCACACCCCTGAAATGGGCAACGCGGCGGTGAGCCTGTGCGACGGCGGTGACCAGCGGGTGTTCCAGTTCAAGGAAACCAAGAGCCGAGGCGGCACGCTCGATGTGCTCTTCACCCATGAGCGGCTGGAAAGCTTCCGCGCCCAGTTGTTCTTCGAGGGCGTCTGGGGCAAGCCCGGGGCGGTCATCTACTCAAGCGTGCGCTTCGCTCGCCTGGTCCAAGAGGCGGTAGGCCGGAGCAACGTCCAATTCGATCCGGCTTCACGACAGTTCTTCTGCCACCACGGCGAACTCCTGGTGTCATACACCCAACAGGTCGAACTGGGCATGCCCAGCCTGACGACGTCGATCATGGCCCGCCGCGACTGCCCGGCCGGCATCTTCGCCACGGCCCACGAACCGCTGCGGTTCTCGGCGATTTAACCGCCGAAGTTCGAATCCCCGGCCGTTGATTGCGGCGTTTTCTGATATAATTCGGCCATGAACAACCCCATTCGACAGGCTCAGGACAAGCCCCGCATCGTCCTTTTCGACGCCAGCGCCCTGGTGCACCGTGCCTTCCATGCCTTCGCCCACGGGCGGCAGCTTACGATCTCGAAAACCGGCGAGGTGACCTCGGCGGTCTTTGGTTTCACCAACATCCTGCTCAAGGTACTCTCCGATGTGAAGCCTGACTGTTACGCCATCGCCTTCGACCGTAAGGGACCCACCTTCCGCCACGAGATGTCGGTGGAGTATAAAGCCCACCGTCCGCCGACGCCGCCAGAACTCATCGCCCAGTTGAGCCGGGTAAGGCAACTCGTCGATGCTTTCGACATGCCGGTGTTCGAGCAGCAGGGCTACGAAGCCGATGACCTCCTAGGCACCCTGGCGCGCCGGGCCGAGGCGGCCGGGGCCGAGGTAATCATTGTCACCGGCGACGCAGATGCCATGCAATTGGTCGATGACGACGTGAAAGTCATGTATCCCAGACAAGGCGGCACCTTCTCGGACACCATCCTCTACGATGCCGCGGCGGTTACCGGAAAATTCGGTGTGCCGCCGCACCGAGTTGCCGATTATAAAGGCCTGGTCGGCGACCCGTCAGATAACATCAAGGGCGTGCCCGGCATCGGGCCCAAGACGGCGGTGAAGCTCCTAACCGAGTTCGACGGCATCGATGAGATATATAAGAACATCGAGTTGATCAGACCGGAAAAAGTACGTGAGGTACTGCGGCGGGAAGAGGCGGCGGCGAGGGAGAGCCTGAAACTGGCAACGATCGTTACCGATTTGCCGATAGAGTTTAATATCGAAGCTTGCAACTGTGCCCGATTTGAACGGGAAAAGGTTATCCCCCTGCTACGCGAACTCGAATTCACCAGTTTGATCAACCGGCTGCCGAAAATTGCGACGGTGGCCGGGGGACAGGACACCGGCGGGCGAGACCGGGTCTCGCCCCTACAAGCCATCCAACCGGGCGGGCGACCCAGTGGGTCGCCCCTACCGATGACCCCTCCGCCTCCCCAACCTTCGATTGAATGCCAATATACGCTGGTCGACACACCGGAAAAGCTGGCGCACCTGGCAAAGAAACTCGCCAAAGCCGAGAAATTCGCACTGGATACCGAGACGACCAGCCTGGACACACTGACCGCCGAACTGGTGGGGCTGTCACTGGCCACGGCGCCGGGCGAGAGCTACTACGTGCCGGTAGGACACGTCGGGGTGGAAGGGGCGCAACTCGAACTGTTCGAGGTCAAAAAAGCCCTCGGCGGCATCCTGGCTGATAAGAAGATTCTGAAAATCGCGCACAATGCCAAATTCGATTTGCAGGTACTTCAAACCGCCGGATTCAGCGTCGCAGGACTCGATTTCGACACCATGCTAGCCGCCCATCTTCTAGGCGAAAAGGCGCCGGGTCTCAAAAACCTGGCCGCCACCCGCCTCAACGTTGAGATGACGCCGATCACCGAACTCATCGGCGAAGGCAAAAACCAGATCTGCATCTCCCGCTGCGGGCTGAAACAAACGGCTGATTACTCCTGCGCCGACGCCGACATGACGTTCCGGTTAGCTCAGCAACTCGAACCGGAACTCAAAAACCTGAACCAGTGGAAGCTTTTCTCAGAGGTGGAGATGCCGCTGGTGCCGGTCATCATGGACATGGAGCGCGCCGGAATAGCAATCGACACCGAAAAGCTGGGGGACATGGCGCGGCAGATCGCTACGCAGTTGGTGGCGCTCGAAGACGAAATCCACGCCCTGGCCGGCCATGACTTCAACATCGCCTCGCCGAAGCAACTGGGCGACGTCCTTTTCAGTGAATTGCACCTGCCCTCCGGACGTAAAACCAAGACGGGCTACTGCACCGACGCGGCGGTCCTCGACGAACTCAAGGACGAGCACGCCATCGTCGGCAAGATTTTGGAATACCGGACTCTTGCTAAATTGAAATCGACCTACGTCGATGTTCTGCCGACGATGATCTCAACCTGCGACGGGCGACTGCATACCAGCTTCAACCAGGCGCGGACCGCCACCGGCAGGCTATCGTCGAGCGACCCCAATCTGCAAAACATCCCCGTCCGCGGCGAACTGGGGCGCGAGATCAGAAAAGCCTTTGTCGCCCCGCCCGGCTATGTGCTGCTGGCAGCGGACTATTCCCAGATCGACCTTCGGGCGCTGGCCCACCTGTCCGGCGACCCCGAC
>CAZGRY010000018.1:0-508 GCA_964528105.1 uncultured Dehalogenimonas sp. | reverse complement strand
AACCTGCCGAAAGAACAAATCGCGTCTGACATGCGCCGCTTCGCCAAAACGATCAACTTCGGCGTCATTTACGGCATGAGCGAATTCGGCCTGGTACAGGCGACTGAGCTGACCCGCGCCGAATCATCGCAATTTATCACCAAATATTTCGAGCGCTACCCAGGGGTCAAAGCCTACCTCGAAGCGACAAAGGAGCAGGCGCGGTCCCGCGGTTATGTGGAGACCATCCTCGGCCGCCGCCGCTACATTCCGGAAATAAACGCCTCCAACCGCCAGGTGCGGGAAGGGGCGGAGCGCATGGCGATCAACATGCCGGTGCAGGGGACATCAGCGGACATCATCAAGGTGGCGATGCTGCACGTCCGGCGCGAGATGGATGCCCGCAAGATGAAGAGCAAGCTCCTGCTGCAGGTACACGATGAACTCATCTTCGAGGTGCCGCAAAGCGAACTTATCTTCATGTCGGAGATGGCGCCGCGGCTGATGGCGGCGGCTCTAAAGCTGGCCG
>CAZGRY010000017.1:0-20377 GCA_964528105.1 uncultured Dehalogenimonas sp. | reverse complement strand
CGATATAATTATCTTAAGGCAATGCGTTCATTCAAGGTAGGGTTTCGGGGCTCATTATGAGGAAAGATACCATGATAAGAGTACCTTCCCCCACTCCCGATTTCCTCATCCCGATCAGAGAGACAATCGAGATCAGGGACGGCAAGTGGTACGCCATCCGCATCCTGCCCTACCGGACGACCGATAATGCCATCTCCGGCGTCGTCGTTTCCCTATTGGACATTTCAGAGCAGGAGCGGCTCAAGGTCGCCCTGACCTACACCGAGGCGATCATCGATACCATGTTCGAGTCCATGGTGGTGCTCGACGCCGACCTGCGGGTGATCACCGCCAACGAGGCCTTCCAGGACAATTTCAAGATCTCGAAAGCCGAGGCCGAGGGCAAGCTGATGTTCGAACTCGGCGCGGGCGGCTGGAACATCCCGGCGCTGAAACAGGCATTAAAGAGCGTGCTGGAAACGAGCCCGGACGTCAGGGGCTATATGATCGAGGCCGATTTCCCGAAAGTCGGCCGACGTAAGCTGTGTTTGAACGCCCAGCGGCTGCATGACAAGACCAGTGATTTGAAGCGGGTGCTGCTGGCCATCGAGGACGTGACAAGCCCTAAAAAGACCGACGGCTGTTTGTAGCCGCCGAGCGGTTACCCTTCTTCTTCCGTACAAATCCCAGCATCGCCCCGGCCTTCACCCGAAGGCTTACGCGACCAGGGGTGTTCCCGCGGTTCGGAGCGGCGACCGAGGGGCAGCGTCCGGCCGGTCTGGATGGAGCTGAAACCATATTTCTTGCGGATGCGGTCCAGCGCCTTGTCGATGCTCGATGCCCGCACCGACGTCCCCATCGACAGCGGCAACTGCTGTTCCCCCTCCGACAGGCCGGCCACGCCAACGCCCAACAGCCTGACGGCTTGCCGATTGATCGCCAGGGCTTTTTCGAGTAGTTCCAACGCCTCATCGAAGATGACCTCATTGGCATCGGTGGCAAAACCAAGGCTCTTCTGCCGGGTGATGGCTACGAAGTCAGCCCAGCGTACCCTGATATGAACGACCGAGCCCTTCTGGCCGTAGCGGCGGAGCCGGGCGCCGATCTGTTCCGACAAATAACGGAGTGTCGCTTCGAGGAATTCCCGGTCGCGGCTGTCATGGTCGAAAGTTCGCTCGGTGGAGATAGACTTGGCTTCGGACGGCGGATGGACGCGGCTACGGTCTATCCCTTGAGCGTGCTGTTTCAGCATCTCGCCGTAGGAACCGAATCGAGAGGTCAGCGCGTCGAGGGGCATGTTAGCCAGTTGGCCGAGGGTCCTGATGCCCAGCGAGTTCAACGCCTTCTCTGTGACCTCGCCGACGCCGGGCATTCTCCCGATGGGCTGCGGCGCCATGAAGGCCGCCTCGCCGCCCACCGGCACCTCGACCATGCCATCGGGCTTGGCCGCCTTGGAGGCCACCTTGGCGGTAATCTTGCTGCCTGCCAGGCCTATCGAGGCGGCGATGCCGATGTCGTCACGGATGCGTTTCCTGATTTTCTCGCCCATCTCTTTGAGCGAGCCGTGGAGGCTTTCGAAACCGGTGACCTCCAGGTAGGCCTCGTCGATGCCGCCAGGCTCGAGGAATGGTGAAAAGTCGGCCAGGATGTTCATGAACTTCCTGGAAGCCTCGGCGTAGCGGTCCCAGTGACCGGCGATGAACAGGCATTTGGGGCAGAGACGTTGCGCCTGAATGAGCGGCATCCCCGAGTGGACACCGAACTTGCGCGCCTCGTAGGAGGCGGCGGTGACCACGCCGCGGCCTTTGCCCGGGATGCCGCCGACGGCGACGGGCTTGCCCTGGAGCGACGGATCGAAGACCTGTTCCACCGACACGAAAAAGGCGTCCAGGTCGATGTGCATGATGCGCCGGGGCTTTTCGGGGGGTGCGGCGTCCGGCATCACTCGCCTCGCGAGACGAAGGTTTTCATGCGCTTCTCGAGGTCGGAGCGGGGGATGAGCAGCCGGTGCTGGCAGGTGGCGCAGATAATGCCGATGTCGGCGCCCAGGCGGTAGACCTTCCACTCGTAGCCGCCGCAGGGGTGGGGCTTTCTCAAGCGCAGGACGTCGTTGAGTTTGAAATCGACCATCGATGCTAAATCCTAAGCACTAAATCCTAAGCACTAAATAATACCAAAATCCGAAATTCAAAGCGTCAAACACAGGATTGTTTGAGGCTTGTCGAAGGGTGGGTGGGTGTGGTTCGACAGGCTCACCACGAGCGGTCTCCTAAAAACACCGAAGAATGGGTAAGCCGTGGCGTCTATTTGGGGATGAAGCGGTTGATCTCGTCCCGCAGCTTCAAGGCCGCCGCACGAGCCGCCGCGGCGAAATTTTCCCCGCTCGAGGCGTAGATCACCTGCCGCGAGACGTTGATGATGCCGAGGCCGTCTCCGGCGTGGCTGTATTTGACCGCCAGTTCGAGCGAGCCGCCCTGCGACCCGACGCCGGGGATGAGGAGGGGCAGGGTGGGGTGGGCATCGCGGATGGTTTTAAGTTCGTCGGGCTGGGTAGCGCCGACCACCAGGCCGAGGTTGCCGTACTTGTTCCAGGTCTCGACCTTATCGGCAACGAGCTGATAAAGAGGTTTACCATCGGCGAGGAGCGACTGGAAATCGGCGGCGCCGGGGTTGGAGGTGCGGCACAGGACGAAAACACCCTTGTCGCGGTACTCCATGAACGGTTCTATCGAGTCAAAGCCCATATACGGGCTGACGGTTATGGCGTCGACCCCCAGTTCGTCGAAGGCGGCGCGGGCATAGGCTTTGGCGGTGTTGCCGATATCACCGCGCTTGGCGTCCAGGATGACCGGGATGTTCTTGGGCACGTATCCGATAACTTTTTTCAGCGTGTCATAACCCTCGGCGCCAAGTGCCTCAAAGAAGGCAATGTTGGGCTTGTAGGCACAGACGAGGTCATAAGTCGCCCCGATAATCGCTTTGCAGAAGTCCGACACACCGACACCGGCCGGCAGTTTCTCCGGCTCGGGGTCGAGGCCGACGCAGAGGCAACTTTGGTTGTGGCGGGTGGCGCCGTTAAGCTTCGTAACAAAGTTCATCGACATAATCCTAGCAGGGTGGGAAACAGGTTTCAAGATGTTCTGTTCTAGTAATCGCGGTATATTTTTAACTATTTTGAGGTACTGTTCGGTTAAAGGGGATGCCTCAAACGGGGCAACGGGTAGGGCGATATGAGCCATAAGCAAGTAATCGCCCAAGTTAAGACACTAGTGGATGCTGGAATCAAGGACGTTATTGAAGCCCTTAACCGAATACCTAATGTATGGACAATTAGCAGTTGCGAAGGTGGTATTAACGAGATTGCCGAAATAGCAATTCTAGTCGGTAAACCGATAACGCACTGCGATACACTTGGTGTTGGCTATGTCCTTACGGGGAAAACAGCCGTGTTATAATAGAGCCTGAGAGCGATTAAATGTGGACTTATAACTCAGCAAGAGTACATACTGGAAGCTACGTTGGTAGCGGCACTAACGAAGATGAGGAAGGAATCCAATCTTTTTACCAAGTCGTTGACGGTGAAATAAGCCTTAAAGAGATAGACCCTATTCAAGTTAAAGGGTCAAACACCGAAGGCACACTATTTACGCTTAAGAGTTTTATGCTGTATCCCAAAACCGATACCGCCATTCTGGTAATCACAAACGGACGCCGCAAGTCTACAATCAAACTGGTTAAATCCCCTATGCAACGGACTACTATGTTCAAGCAAAGGTTATAAGATGGGATTCCTTTGGTTCAAGAAAAAGAAAAAGTACATCGTTGCTGAACACCGTTGGATAAAAACCCCTATTATCATGGAATGGTTAGCCGCAAAGGAAAGGGTTGGCTACCTTTGCCCAAGTTGCGCAAGGCATAAAAACGAAAATTGCCATTTGTTTGCGCAACCGGCAACAAATGACCTGCTTTGGTTAACCGACTTCACCGCCGAAAAATGTACATACTTCGTAAGGAAACTTGGTAGGGGATAACGGCATGGGCTTACTTGATAGAGAGTACATGAAGGAACCGAATAAACCTTCCAAGCGTCGTAAGGTGAAGGCTAATCAGCCCAAACCGCAAAACAAAAAGACTAACCCTAAAATCAGTCGCAAAGACAAAAAAGCGGCTATTGACGCCTTCACAAAAGGGACGCCTATTCCACCGCCAAAACTTTCTCGTTGGCAAAGGCTATTCGGTAGCCCCAAAAAATAGTCTCCACCACAACCGAACAGCACCCTATTTTGACGCGGGTTGCATCAGCCCCCGGCTTCGCGTATAATTTACTGCTTGTTGTCAGTGTAATACGCTAGGAGGCATCCCTTGGCCAATATTAAGAGTTCCATCAAAGATATCAAAACCTCGGCGAAGAAGACCGGGTGGAACCGCGCCGCCACCAGCGGCCTGAAAACGGCAGTGCGCAAGGCTGAAAAAGCCATCGCCGCCAAGTCCCCGGCCGCCAAAGAGGCCGTGGTCGCCAGCCAGAGCGCCCTGGACGTGGCCGCCAAGAAGAAGCTCATCCACGCCAACGCCGCGGCCCGCAAGAAGAGCCGCATGGCCAAGAAGCTCAACGCCGTCGCCAAATAAATTCAGTCTAGAAGTATAACCAAAAAGAGGGGTTTTACCCCTCTTTTTTTATTAGCCGAAATTTGTTGTTTGAACGCAGGACGAACAAAGATTGCTTCGTCGTCCTTCGGCGGAAGGACTCCTCGCAACGACGGTCAGTCGCGATAAAGCCCGTGGCGCCGGATGTACTCCGCCACCCCCTCGGTCACCAGGTGGCCGATGGGTTCGCCGAGTCTTACTCTTTCCCTTATCGCCGTGGCCGAGACATTGATCTCCGGTTCGGTGAGGATAATGCTGCGGGCGGCCAGTCCCGGCACCCGGGCATCGAGGTTATGCAGGTCCGGCGGGGGGGTGCCCACCCGCGGCGCCGCCACCAGGCAGGCCGCCTTGACGATGCGGTCCGGGTAATGCCACGACGCCAGAGAAGTCAGGTTATCCCAGCCGAGGATGAAGTACAATTCATCGCCGGGATACTGACTCTTCAACTCCTGCAGCGTCTGCCAGGTATAGGACGGTCCCGATCGCTGGACTTCGATATCGTTGACCGAAAAGTACGCCTTACCGGCTACGGCCAGCTTGATCATCTCCAGCCGATGGCAGGCCGGAGTCACTTTCATCGCCGCCTTGACCCATGGCAAGCCGGCGGGGATGAACATTACCTCGTCGAGGCACAGTTTCCGCCTGGCTTCCTCGGCTATCTGAAGGTGGCCGAGATGGGGCGGATCGAAGGTTCCGCCCAGCAGGCCTCTTCTCACCAGTAAAACTCCGACTTGCCGATGAACAGTTTTTCGCCGGGCTGGATCTTGGCTGCCTTGAGCGCCCGTAATGCGCCCCAGCGCCACAGTTCTCCCAGGACCTGGCGGCGGACTTCCGCGTCGTTGAGCTCGGAACCGGCCACCATCCGCTCCCACTCGTCCGAGTGGAGGTGGTAGCCGTCGACGTCGCGAGTGACTTCGGCTTTCTCCCGATGCGGCGCCGGACGGAAGATTTTGGGTTCAGTCTCAACCGCCGGGGCCGCCGCCCGTTCGACCAGCAGCTTGTCTAGTTCGGCCAGCAGATTGTCGATGCCCTCGCCGGTAAGCGCCGAGATGAAGATAACCTTATGCCCCGCCGCCTTGAACAGCTCCTTGAGCACCGGTATCCGGTCCTTGACTATCGGCAGGTCGATCTTGTTCACTGTCACGATCTGGGGCTTGCGTGCCAGCAGCGGGTCATACAGTAAAAGTTCGGTATTGATGGTGACCATGTCATTGACCGGTTGGGTCGATGAGCCGTCGACAAGGTGCACCAGCACCCCGGTCCGGGCGACGTGGCGTAAAAACTGTTGCCCCAGACCTTTGCCCAGGTGAGCGCCCTCGATCAGGCCGGGAACGTCGGCGACTATCCAGCGTCTGCCGGCGGCCTCGATGACGCCTAAAGCCGGTTCCAGGGTGGTGAAGGGGTAATCCGCCACCTTCGGTCGCGCCGCCGAGATGGCCGCCAGGAGCGACGATTTGCCGGCGTTGGGGAGGCCGATGATGCCGGCGTCGGCGATGAGTTTGAGTTCAAGAGACAGGGTCCTGGTCTCGCCGGGCACGCCGACCTGGGCGAGGCGCGGCGCCTGGTTGACGGACGAGGCGAAATGGGGGTTGCCCAGCCCACCTTTTCCGCCGTGGGCGACGATCACTCTCTCACCGGGTTTTGCGAGGTCGGCCAGCATCTCCCCGGTGTCCTTGTCGCGGACCACAGTGCCCACCGGCAGGTTGATGACGATGTCCTCACCGCTTTTACCTGCCTTCTTCTGCCCCTGGCCCCTGGCGCCGTCGCCAGCCTTGAAATGGCGCTGGTGCCGGTACTTCATCAGGCTGCCGATGTCTTTATCGGCCTCGATGATGACATCGCCGCCGCGGCCGCCGTCGCCGCCGTCCGGCCCACCGCGGGGGACGTATTTCTCCCGCCGCATGGTAGCCACACCACGCCCGCCTTCACCGCTTTGAACTTCGATTTCTGCCTGGTCTATCATTTTATCTAATCCAGTCTAACAGGTCGTTAACCTATCCATTTCAGTATATCAAAATAATATGTGTTTAACAGTTGTAATTATAGACTAGTGTGTTGACGACTCGTATCTAGGACGTCAAGTCCCTCCAGCAATCGTGTCGTCAAACAGGGTTATCAACCGTTGCGGCGACTTGTCTAATAGTTATTACCGTTTCGACCGATAAAAGCACCGGGGTTATCGAAGACCCGGCGCGGTTCGCGCTTTTCGACAAGGACGCAGACCATCACCGCAGCGCTGCGACCGGTGCACCTGGCCTATAACAAATAGTTGTTAAACGCCTGACGCCATCGGTTTTGATAACTTTTCGTTATACCATTTCAAAAACAAAACGAGGGCGGAGTCCATCCGCCCTCGTTGAACCGTTGCCTTGATTAGTCTCGGGAGCCGCCGGTCAGGAGCAGGACGTAGTACAGGAGCTGCCCCACCGCTGCGAGCAGGGCCGCGACGTAGGTCAAAGCCGCTGCCGAGAGGACGGCGCTGGCGCCGCTGGCCTCGGAAACGGAAGCCAGGCCGGTGGAGCGCAGCATGGCCTTGGCACGGGCAGAGGCATCAAACTCGACCGGCAGGGTGACCAGGGTGAAGAACACGGCGACGCCGAACAGGGCCACGCCGAACCAGGCCAGGTTCAGGCCGAAGGCCGAGCCGCTGGCGTAGAGAACGATGCCGATCATGATCATGATCCAGCCGAAGTTGGAACCGATGCTGGCCACCGGGGCCAGGGCGCTCCTGAGCTGCATCGGGGCGTAGGCTTTAGCGTGCTGCACGGCGTGGCCGACCTCATGGGCGACGATGCCCAGCGAGGCTACGGAAGCCTTGTTGGCCACATCCGGGGATAGCCGCAGGACGCGGACGCGGGGATCGTAGTGGTCGGACAGCTTGCCCTTGGTCATCTCGACCTGGACATTCTGCAGATTGTTCTGATCTAAAAGCCACCGGGCCGCGGCCAGGCCTGTCATGTTGCGGTCGTTGGCCACCTTGGAATACTTGCCGAAGGTGGAAGATACTTTCCACTGCGCGTAGAGCATGAGGAGCAGCGGGGGAATGAAAAAGGCTAACCAGAGAACCATATCAAACCTCCATTACATAACGCTAGATAGCCGAAGTATACCAGAATCGGGTGCCGGGCTCAATACGTTCATCGCGAATTACCAGTCAAGGTGGGTTATCCCGTGGGTTTCAAGAAAATATAAGGCAGTCAGCCCACCAAAGATCAGGAGGTAAATACCGAAAACCCAAAAGAGAATTTTGGGCTTGAGGAAGGTGGCAGACAGTATGCCGAGCAGCCCCTAAAAGGCGGTTGAAGCGACGACATAATCGGCCCAGCCACCGTTAAAGACTAAACTACCGATAGTGTAACCTGGTAAGTTGATGAACGGCGGCGTGTCATAATGATGGCTTTGGACCATCCAGCCAGTAAAGATCCCCACCGCCAGACCGAAGGCCAAGAACCCCAGAACTATGGCGGTTTTTCTGTTCAATGCCTTCCCTCCAAGAATAATCGGGAAGTGCGCTAGATTGTCCCCAGCCCTGCCCCGATAAACCCCCGCGCCCCCCGCAGGAACTCCCCGGCTGTCACCGGTTTCTTACCCTCGAGCTGCAATTTTTTGATGCCTAGAACGCCGTCGCCTGTAACTATCCCAACAGGTGCCTCGCCGGACATTTCGATGACGGTGCCAGGAGAGGTGTTCGATTTAGTGGCGATCGGGGCAGTCTCGAGGAGCTTCACCAGCTTGCCTTCCCAGGTGGTGTGGGCGCCGGGCCAGGGCTGGAACGCCCGGACCTGCCGCCAGATCTCGATGGCGGATTTGGACCAGTCGATGCGGCCGGCTTCTTTGGACAGCATCGGCGCGTAGCTGGAGCCCTCGGACGGCTGCGGGACTGCCACGATTGTGCCCTTTTCGATCTGCGGCAGCACGGCGAGCAGGGCCTGGACGCCGATGACGGACAGGCGCTCGGTCAGGGTGCCGGTCGTGTCCCAATCAAGGATAGGGATCATTAAGCGGGAGTAAACGGCGCCAGTGTCGATGCCTGCGTCCATGCGCATGATGGACACACCGGTGAAAGCGTCGCCAGCCAGGATGGCGGCGGAGATGGGCGCCGCGCCGCGGTGTTTCGGCAGCAGCGAGGCGTGGACGTTGACGCAGCCCAGGCGCGGGATGTCGAGGACTGCCTGCGGCAGGATCAGCCCGTAGGCGGCGACGACGATGACGTCGGGCGCAAACTTCCGCAGCTCGTCCTGGGCTTCGGCCTTTTTGAGCGACCGCGGCTGGACGACCGTCAGGCCGTGACTCTCGGCTAGTCGCTTTACCGGCGAGGCGGCTAATGCGCGGCCGCGGCCGGCGGGGGCGTCGGGGCGGGTATAGACCGCAGCGACGTCGTAGCCCTCGTCGATCAGACCCCGGAGCACCGGCGCGGCGAACTCGGGCGTGCCCATGAAAACTATTTTCATCGTAGTACCATTTTCCTATGGCGATTGTAACACCAAATATTTATTTTTTCATCGCAGGGGGTTATTACGATTGGATGGACTGAAAAAGTTAGGATCGAAGAGCATCAGGGACTTGCATTCGGTGCAACTATCCCTCAGAACCGTTGCCTTTTGCGTTTGCCGCGCAGGGTAGCAGGCTGTTAGTATAGATGCATCTTTCCCGCCGGCTTTTCCGCCGGACAAAATCGACTCCAAATGGTCACAGTGCGGGGCCGTTTTGTCTCTGAACGGAGATATATTTGGTAATTGACCCCGCGGCGAACAACTGTAACGCCGCCAAAATATGGGAGACGGCCCTCGGGGCACTGGAATGCCAGTTGTCCCGCCCGAACTTCCGCACCTGGTACGCCAGGACTATCGGCGTAGCTTATGAAGCCGGACGCTTCACCGTCGGCGCGCCCAACAGTTTTGTCGCCGAGTACCTGGAGCAGAACCAGCGCTCGCTCATCGAGAAGACGCTCCTCCGCCTGCTGGGCTGCAACGCGCTGCGCGCCGTTTTTCAGGTGGCCGGCGCGGGTAAGGCATTGGCCGCGGCCCCCCGCAATGAGACAACCGCCAGCCGCGGCGACGGCTGCCGCTTCAACCCCCGCTATGATTTCGACACCTTTATCGTCGGCAATGCCAACCGGCTGGCCCACGCCGCCGCCCTGTCCGCCGCCCAAAAGCCCGGGGAGGGCTACAACCCGCTGTTCATCCACGGCGGTTCCGGCCTGGGCAAGACCCACCTGCTGCAGGCCATCGGCCAGGCGGCGGAACGCGCCGGGAAGTCGGTCCGCTACGTCTCCGGCGAGCAGTTCACCTCGGAGTTCGTAGGAGCTCTGAAGGAGCGCCGGGCCGACGAGTTCCGTGAAAAATACCGCGCTGTCGACGTCCTCCTGGTCGACGACGTCCAGTTCATCGCCGGTAAAGCCCAGACCGAGGAGTCTTTCTTCCATACCTTCAACGAGCTGCATAATTCCGGCCGGCAGATCGTCCTGTCCGCCGATTCACCGCCGCGGGCCATCCTCCAGATGGAAGACCGGCTACGCTCCCGCTTCGAGTGGGGACTGACCGCCGAGATCGCCCCGCCCGATGAGAAGATGCGGCTGTCCATTCTGAAGGCGCGGGCGGAGGAAGCCGGGGCCGAACTCACCCCCGACGTTCTCGATTACATGGCCTCCGAGGTCATCCGCAACATCCGTGAGCTCGAGGGCAACCTGAACCGCGTTTTAGCCTACTCGAAACTGCTGCGCTCGGCCGTCACCCCGGACATGGCCCGCCGCGCCCTGAAGAACCTGTCGCTGGCTGAAACCGAGAATAAACCCACCGAGCCGCAATTGCTCCTCGCCGCCGTGGCCGAGAGTTATGAGTTGACGGTCGAGGACCTACTAGGCCGCAAGCGCGACAAAGAAACGGCCGCAGCGCGGCACGTTGCCATGTATGTCATGAAGAGCCAGAACCTGTGGTCCCTGGGCGAGATCGGCAGGGCCATCGGCGACCGCACCGCCGCTACCGTGTCTCACGCCTGTGACAAGATCGCCAATGAAGTTGAATACAACCCGCTGCTCAAGCGGAAGCTTATAGATATCGAGAACCGTTTAGGCGGGAAGTAACCACCACAGAATAGCCAACCGTTCGTGGTGAGCTTGTCGAACCATGAACAACGCTTCGACGGGCTCAGGGCGAACGGATTTCTGATACCAGTCGGTGCTTACGGTCTCACCTCCTTCACTAAGCAATGTCCCCGCACACCTCATCGCAGCCGACGAGCTTCAGGTCCCTGCGGCTCGGAGGCTGTTGCGGGTGGTATAATCGTGTTGGCGATACAATGAGCCGATATATGAAGAAGAGTGGTCTCGCGCCGGTTCTCACTTCTGCGATAATGACCTTCGCGGTCATCTTGTCCGGCTGCACCTCCAATGGCACAACCCCTCCCACTACCCCCGTTTCTTCGGTCGCGCCGCCGCCAACGTCGCAGGATATCACCAACCCCGCCGAGATCGTCGCCGCCTTGAAGCAGGCCGCGGCCGGCATTGAGTCCTACCGCGTCGATGTCACCGGCAACACCACCATGGACAACCATGGCGTAGTGAAAACGCTCTTCACTTCGGGTATCGCCCTGGTGGATGTCGGACTCGACCGGGCTTATTTCGATACCGCCATTGTCGATACCACCGTCGGCGGCACGATGACCCAACGCACCGAGACCTATTGGTTTGACGGCTGGGTGTATTCGTTCAAAGACCCCAACTTCAGCTCCGGGTCCACATCAGGTCTCTGGTACAAGTACGCCCGCCCAGACGGCGATGCCGCCTCTTTCATCTATTCGACCAAAGCGCTGATGGCGGCCGTGGAGAAAGCCCCGGTCACTATTACGGGCAGCGAGCGGGCCAACGGAGTCGAGTGCTACAAGCTGAGCGTCGGCGGCGATTATCCGGAGCTGTTGTACGGGGAATTGTCGGCCGCTACCGGTGTTGATCTGGCCGTCTGGGTCACCAAAACTGATTTCCGGTTGGCCATGGTCTCGATAGCTTTCAAACTGCCTTCGGAGGGCCTGTCCATCGAATACCGCTACTCCGCCACCTATTCGCAGTTCAACCAGGTGAGCGTCAGCCTGCCGGTCCCGGCCTTGAGGGCCGTTGAATTCCCGCCGCCGCCGACTTTGCTCCCGGCCGATCAGACTCAGGCAAAAATTCAGGATGTCATTTTGTCCGCGAGGATCGCTGCCGCGAACCTCGTTTCGTATACCGCGATGAGTATAATGACTATTAACGACCCGAAATCACTGGTTACGACGTACTCTTTGGGGAAAGCCGACCTTGCCAAGCAGGTATTTTACCTCGATGAAAGATACGCCCAGAGCGGCATTTTGAGGACTAGAACGGAATACTATTTCCTATCCGATGCCGTTTGCGAACATCGCGACTACGCCTCGGGCACCATCCTGCCGTCCGTGTGGTATAAGCGTCCGGTCACCGCGGGCACCGTGCCGGCATTTGCCTCAGATGCTGAAAGAGTCCTGGACATGATGCTGTCGGCTAACATCTCACTCGGGGACGGCGTCACGAGTGATACCGAATGTTACACGTTGCGGGTCCTGAGCAATTACAGCGCTTTCCTGCCGGCGGACCAGGGATCGTTGTCCGATGTGAGGTGCACAGTATATGTCGCCAAAGACACCAGTAGAATCCTTTTAATTTCCATCAACTACACAGCGACGTCCGGCGGCGCTGTAACTACTTACAACGGCGGGATCTATTTTACGGATTTCGACAAGACGGTGGTCAACGTTCCCCCCGAAGCCCTCAACGCCCAGCCGCCGCCAAGCCCCCCGCCACCAGCAACTCCCCCTGCTTCATAATATCGGCGGTCAGGCCGTCGGCTAGGACTTTGCCCTGCTTCATGATGACGAGGCGCGGGCACAGGGCCTCGATGAGTTCCAGGTCGTGGGACACGACGATCTTGGTCACGTCGAGGGATTTCAGAAGCTGGATCAGTCCCCACTTGGCCGCAGGGTCGAGGTTGGAAGACGGCTCGTCTAAGGCCAAAACCTCCGGCCGCATCGAGAGAACCGAGGCCAGGGCGATGCGCTTTTTCTCGCCGAGGCTCAAATGGTGGGAACTCCGCTTTTCGTAACCGGCCAGTCCGACCGCCGCCAGCGATTTGCCGACGCGTTTCCTGACCTCGGCCTCGGTCAGTCCCATGTTGATCGGACCGAAGGCTATGTCGTCAAAGACTTCGGGGCAGAAAAGCTGGTCGTCCGGGTTCTGGAAAACGACGCCGACTTTGGCGCGGATGGTTTTCAGGTTGGCGGCGACCACCGGGATGCCGGAGATTTTCACCGCGCCGTTGACCCCGTGGATGATGCCGTTCAGGTGCATTAAAAGCGTCGATTTGCCGGCGCCGTTAGCCCCGGCGATGGCCACGCTCTCGCCCCGCATAATCGCGAGATTTACTCCATCGAGGGCTTTGCGGCCGTCGGGATAGCTGTAGTTCAAATTGTCGAGGCGGACGACGGCGTCAGTCATGGCAGCAGGCTCAAGCCGAGGGGCAACAGCAGCAATAGTGACAAGGCAATGCCGGTGACGAGATCGGTGCGGTCAAAAGCCAGTTCGTTGAAGGTACGGGAATGGCCGTCGAAGCCTCGGGCTGCCATGGCGGCATAGACCCGCTCGCCGCGCTCGTAAGACCGGATGAACAGGCTGCCGATCATGGCGCCGACGGTTTTGGCCTGGAACGCCGCCGTAGGGTTGCCGACGGAGCGCGAGTCCCGGGCGTTCTTCATCCGCAGCACCTCGTCGACGAGCAGGAACAGGTAGCGGTACATGAAGGACATGATCATCACCAGGACTTTGGGCGCGCCCAGCCGTTCGATGCCCTTAAGCAATGCCGGCAGCGCCGTGGTCGAGGTCAGCAGGATGAGTGCCAACACCGACAGCCAGCTGCGCGCCAGCAGCGTGCCGATGAAAACCAGCCCGCCGTCCGTGACAGCCAGGTGCCAGCCGAGGATGTCAAGGCTTGACAGCTCTGTTCCGGGGCGGGTGAACAGGTTGACGATGCCCAGCAGCAGGACAAAAGGCAGGATAATCAGCGACCGTTTCAGGACGTAGCCCAGCGGCAGTTTCGATAGGGCGAAGATGACGGCCAGGATGCCGAAATAGGCGGCGAAGGCCAGCCAACTCCCCACCGGGGTCAGCACCACCGCCACGATGAATAATAACGACAGCAGGAACTTCAGCCTCGGGTCGCGGCGGTGCACCGGGCTTTGAAGGTGGCTGTACTGGTCTAAAAAACTATGTCGCATCGTACCAAAATTCCAATAACCAAGATACAAGTTACAAACAAATTCAAAATCTCAAATTCCAAATTCCTATTCGTCCTAGCCCTGTTTGGTGATTGGGTTTTGGTTATTGGTCATTGCTTGGTTATTGTCTCTTGGAATTTGGTTATTTCGCCGTGCGATGAGCCACCCGATGCCATAGACCGCCACAAACACCGTCAGCACCCCCAGCCACCCCGCCACAATCGTCGCCAACGTCTCGTTCTGGATGCCGGGGAACAGGTAGTCGGCTACGACCTGGAATGGCGCGGCTTTAGCGCTGTCGCCGAAACCCTGCTGCTCCGCCACTTTTTCCAGCCCGTCGGGCGAAGACGAGGCCAGCGGCGATACCGTCGCCAGCAGCAGGGCCACGCCCGGGCCGATGAGCCACCACTTCCTGAAGCTCATATCCGCTCCAGTTGCAGCACGTCGGCCCGGGAGGCCATGACCGCCGAGACCACCAGCACCGTGATCAATCCCTCGCCGATGCCGATCAGGGCGTGGATGCCCAGCATCGCCGGGCCGACGACAGCAAACGGCGATAAGCCCGAGGCTGCCAGTTCAAAGGCCGCGGCCAGCGAGGCGACCATGACCGAACCCCAGCCGGCAATGGCGGCGCCGGTAAGTTTCGAGCGGCGGTTTTCGCCAAGGATGGCCGTCGTTATCCGGTAGATAAAATAGGCCCCGAATACGGCCAGGATGCCCATGTTGAGGATGTTGGCGCCAAGCGCCGCCAGGCCGCCGTCCTGGAAAATGAGCGCCTGGGCGATGAGCACCGCGGACATGATGATCACCCCGGCCCACGGCCCGATGAGGATGGCGCACAGCGCCGCGCCGATGAGGTGGCCGGAGGTGCCGCCGGCGACCGGGAAATTGAGCATCTGGGCGGCGAAGATGAAGGCTGCCAGCATGCCCATGAGAGGCACCTGCTTCTCGCCGATCTTTTTAGCTGCCACTTTAACGGCAACGCCTACCGTAACGGCCGATATGGCGCCAGTGGCGGCCAGGGTGGACACGTTCAGAAAGCCGTCTGGGATATGCATCGGCGATAAATCCTAAGCACCAAATCCTAAACAAGCCCAAAACCTAAAGTCACAAGGCCCAAAACCCGTTGCTTGTTTTGAATTTCGACATTTGTTCATTTGAATTTATTTAGGATTTAGATATTAGTGCTTAGTGCTTCCCGTCTAACGGCAATCGGCGCAGAGGCCGGTGATGACATGGTGGTGCAGGTCGGCAGAGAAGCCCTGCCTCTCCAGCAGGGATTTGGCTAATGAGTCGAGGGCTTCCTCGGGTAGCTCAATGACTTTGCCGCATTTCCGACACTTGAGGTGATGATGATGGCCTTCCTCGGCGTGGTGGTAGACGTGGCTGCCGCCGATTTCGGCTTTGACGGTGAGTCCCAGACTTTCCAGCAGTTCGAGGGTGCGGTACACCGTCGAGCGGTTAACCCCCTCCACCTTATCCTTGACCTGCTCGTAGATGGCGTCGGCAGTCAGGTGGGCCCCCTCGCCGTGGAGGATGTCCAGGATGACCCGCCGCTGCGGAGTCAGGCGGTAGCCCTTGGCTTTCAGTACCTTATTGCAACTCATCGTTATTGCGACTCTTTGCAATAATTATGGCATGCGAGGGCGGTGGCGTCAAGTGGAAAACAAGTCCGCGGTATCGATAAACAAAGAGAGGCAGGCTCCGACCCACTTTTGCCAATGAACCGGAACCTGCCTTCTTCCCAGACGCAAAGCTGCTTAGCTCTTTTTACGGACGGCCAGCACCAGGCCGGTTAAGCCCCCCACGACCGCCATACCGCCGACGACGGTTAGAATCGGCACCATCTGCGTGTTGCAGAACATCGCGGGATTGGGGCAGGTATCGGCGATGGTGCGAGGGACCATGATGCCTGCGGTTCCCAGCACCACTGCCAGCCCGGCCAGGCCGAAAAAGGCGCCCTTCGACTTGAACACGCCAGCGGACATGACGGCGCCGACGACAAGAAGTGAAGCCCCCATGGCCAATTCCGGGGTACGGTTTTCATCGCAGCGCATCGGCATACCGTTGGCCATGAGTTTGTCGTGAGCCTGGCAATCGGTTAAAAACGGGGTCGCAGCCAGGGCGATTCCCAATACGGCGATAACGATACCAAAAACCTTGTTCATTTTACTCCTCAATAACTGAATTTGCTCCGGGGAACTGACCGGAACCCGGTGTTTTAAGCATTGAGCCCGGTCGCTCGCGTGCCACAAAACAGCAATTCAGCCTCGGGGAGGAGGTTTGGCCAGGGCGATGAAAGCGGATTCGGTTTGAACCTTTTCTTCAAACACGATCGTTTGAAAATCCTGTGTGTCGGGGGATAATAACACCCGTTGGATCAGGAAAGAGTGGGTATTAAGTGAGCCCGCGGCTCCCGATTTATTGAGCAGGGAATCGGCCGAAGCCAGCTGCGATGCGCCGTCGCAGTTATCCATTGCGCAGGCGGTCTGCATCTCTCCCGAATTCATGCATGCTTCGTCCTGGCACGCCGGCATCTGCACGGAGTCCCGCGGGCAGCAGGCTGTCGGATTCGCCAGCCATGACAACAGGGCGAAACAGACGCTTAACGATGCGGCAAGCACGGACAATTGATTTACCCCTCCCCAAGGCGCCACCCTATTGCCGGATTTTACTTGATCTATTAAACATTGTAACACCGAATTGAAATGATTGGAATACGTATCATTACGTATTTTTACGGCGTTCGAGGACAAGATATGCGGCTGTTTTTGGGAGTCTCGATTGGGTATGCAGCTCCAATCGTGGTTACTATAGGTATTTCAGGTAGGTTTTGGCTATCTTTAGTAAGGTCGTTAACCGTCTTTGCGAGCCTTGCCTTAAAGGCAAGGCGTGGCAATCTCTCTTACGTAACACCATGGATAGAGTGCATCAACTGTCGGGCGGTTTTGCCCGAGGCAAATACCGACGCCGTTGGCATTAAATCACCTTATTCTCCGGCACCGACGCGAACATGACGGCATCTTGTCCATGGTGCCGATTTCCCGGGTTGGTGTACCTTTTTATAGCTAGGAACCCCGTATTTCACAAATAATCCTATTAAAAGTGCGATCATGATTAACGTAACCAGTAGGGAAGTGACTTTTTGGACAAATGTGAAATAACCTAGAGTTCCAAGTACCCACTTTGGAAAAAACTGCCTCTGGATTTTATAACTCTGCGCAGGCCAGCCTTTGCACCATACCCCATAAGTTGCCCATATCGACAGGCCGATCAACAAGATTACTAGCACATAAAAAAACCGTTCATTTTCGGATTGTGCCTGGCTTACAGTTGTTATTGACCCCAAGATCCGATGGGATTATAGAAAACAGCACCGCGTCCTGTACTCCGTCAGGCAATGCCAGGAGGTGTCTCAAGACCCCTTCTCGGACCGCGCCGGCTTTCTCGGCCACCCTCTGGCTGCAGCAATTCCCTACCGCCGCCACGATCTCGATCCTGTTCAATTTGAGGTTGTTAATCCGTAGTTGATCAGCATCTTTGCCGCCCTGGTGGCGATACCTTCGTTGTGGCGGCTGCTTCTAACCCAATACCCCAGGTTGGCCGCCTTGTTCAGGTTGTCGAGATGGTTCAGCCCACAGCCCCCGATGTAGGAGCCATCTTTCGAGTCGGTAATGGCAAATTCGTACGCCGTACCTTCCGACCAGCCCTTCATACTGTTTTTTATCCAGCCCTCGCTATCAACGATGGAATAACCGGGGTAAGCCCAGGGCATCCATGGCCTTAGAGATGCCATTGATTCCTCGACCGCCAAAAAAACCTCGAGGGCGTCGGCCATTCTATACGGGCGGAGGGTGATTACATCATCTTTCAGTAGAACTTCTTCCATGCGTTTTCTGAGTTCCTTTCTTTAGCCCCTAGCCCGCAGCCTGTCGCTTGAATCCAGCATGATCGTCACCGGGCCGTCGTTGACCAGCTCCACGTGCATATGCGCTTGGAATTTGCCGGTCTCGACCTTGACGTCTGTCTTCCTGGCCTCGGCGACGAACTCGTTGAACATGAACTCGGCCACATCAGGTGGCGCGGCGTCGGTGAAGGACGGGCGGCGGCCTTTGCGGGTGTCGGCCATGAGGGTGAACTGGCTGATCAACAACAGCTCTCCCTTGACGACGAGAAGCGACATGTTGAACTTGGAATCGGCGTCGGCAAAGATGCGCAGGTTGACGATCTTGTTCACCAGGTAGTCGGTATCGGCTTTTTCGTCGCCCGCCGCCACGCCGATGAGCGCCACCAGCCCGCCGCCGATTCGTCCGATTACCTCGCCGTCGACCGTGACCTGGGCCCGCTTGACCCGCTGAACGAGAGCTTTCATGGGCCGTATTCTAGGGCAAGCGGCGGTCGGGGTAAAGAAACGCAACATAAAAAAATAAGTCCGCCAGACCCCCTAGACTTCGCCCCGCGGCGGGGGTACAATGGTTAAGTCATGAGTCTTCTGAGGTATTTTCCGCCATGCGAGTAATCAGCTCGCGAACAATTGGGTGCTGAAGCACTGTAGCGCTTAGCGCGGCGGTGCTTTTTAATTTGAGAACGAGTCAGGAGGAAAGACAATGTATTCAAGCCTGATCGGTAAAATCGAAAAAGCCAACCGCTACGCCCAGGAAAAAGACCGCATCACCTTCACCGACATGAGCGTCAAGTTCCGCGGCGAAAACGATACCCACACCACCGAACTCAAGCACGGCGAATGGCATTGCAACTGCGACTTTTTCACCACCTGGGGCCGCTGCTGCCACACCATGGCTCTTGAAAAGGTTTTAGGTTCGATGCTGGTCGAAGAGGCGCGGGTCACCCAGTTCCCGGCCTAAGGCCGGGGCTACTTCCCGGCCTGCCAGATCTCGAGCGCCTCGCCGACGGCGAAGAGCGATCCGGTGACGCATACCATTCCGCCGCTGCCGGCCAGTTTCACCGCGGCGACGATGGCCTCGGCCGTAGTCGAAGTGTAATTTACTCGCTTGCCGCGCGTTTCAAAAGCCCGGCCAAGGATTTTGACATCCATCGCCCGCGGGTGGCGGGTATGCGTGACCACGAATTCATCGAACGCCGGCGCCAGGATCTCCGCCATGCCGTCAACGTCTTTGTCGGATGACGCGCCGATGACCAGCACCCCCGGATGCGGCCGGAGGTCTTGCCCTAAATAAGCCTCAAGCGATGCTACCAACTCGTTCGCCGAGGCCGGGTTGTGCGCCCCGTCGGCGATGACCAGGGGGCGCATGTCGAGTATCTGGAACCGCCCGGGCCAGTCGGTTTTGGCCAATCCGCGCTCGATGCTGCCTTTATCAATGCCTTTGACGCCTCGGCCGATGAGCGCTTCCAGCGCCGCCACCGCTACCGCGCAATTGACCCGCTGGTAAGTGCCCAGGAGCGGCAGTTCGACGTCATAAATGCTATGTTTGCCCAGGACGTTGAAAGCCTGCCGCCCGTCGCTGAATTGCGATCGGGTGACGGCAGCCAGGTCGGCGATCGTTAAGGTCGCGTCCAGCGTGTGGCAGGCGGCTTTGATGACCTTCGCGACCTCTTCGACCTGCGGCGCCGAGACCACCGGCACGCCCCGCTTGATGATGCCCGCCTTCTCGGCGGCGATCTCAGCCAGGGTGTCGCCGAGGACGTCGGTGTGCTCAAGGTTGATCGTCGTGATGACGCAGAGATCCGGTTCCACGACGTTGGTGGCGTCCAGCCTGCCGCCCAGTCCGACCTCGATGACCTGCCACTCGACGCCGTTTTTAGCGAAATAATCGAAAGCCAGCCCGGTCATGATCTCGAAGGTGGTCAGTTCGCCATAGCGGGCCTCGGCGTTGATCGCGACGACGAGCGGCTTCAGCCTGTCGACCTCGGCGATGAGTTCCTCTTCGCCGATAAACCCTTCGCCGATCTTGAACCGCTCGTAGGTCTCGATCAGGTGCGGCGAGGTGTACAGGCCGGTCTTGTAGCCTGCCTCTTTCAAGACCGAGAAGACCATCGCCGCGGTGGAGCCCTTGCCCTTGCTGCCGGCGATGTGCACCGTCCTGGCTTTGAGGTGCGGGTTGCCGAGATGCTCCAGGAGCAGGCGCACCCGCCTCAGGTCGTAGCGGGACGCGTCCCGGGGGCGGTTGCCCGCCTCGTAATCCACGAAGCTGTAGATCCAGTTGACTGCGCCGTGGTATTCAGGTTTCATAAACAAATACTACCAATAATCCAACACTATTGAAATATTGGACATTGGTAGTATTCGTGGTATTTGTAGTATTCGGTTAGCCTTTGTTCAGCGAAGACGCTCCGGTGACGTTGACCTCGCCCAGCGCCGGGTTGCCGAAGTATTTCAGCGACGAGGCTCCGGACAGCTGCACATCCAGCTTGGCCGGGGTATTGACGCTGCCGCTTGAGGCGCCGGAGAAGTTGACCTTTGTGTCGGCGCTGGTAAAGTCCTCGAAGGTAGCGTGGGACG
>CAZGRY010000016.1:0-20538 GCA_964528105.1 uncultured Dehalogenimonas sp. | reverse complement strand
CATTTTGAAAAGATGCTCTATGACAACGCCCTCTTGAGCCGCGTTTATCTGCACGCTTTCCAGGTTACCGGCAAACCGGAATACCGCCTGGTGACCGAAGAAATTCTAGACTATATCCTCCGGGAAATGACCGATCCCGCCACCGGCGGCTTCTTCAGCAGCCAGGACGCCGATAGCGAGGGTGAAGAGGGCAAGTTTTACACCTGGACTGCCGCTGAAATTGACCGTTGGCTCGGGCTACCCGAGGGTGAGATTTTCAGGCGAAACTTCGGTGTCGCTGACGAAGGCAACTTTGAAGGAGTCAATATTCTGCACCTGACCGGCGAATTCTCCGCCGCGGCTTCTGAGCGGTGGCGTGCAGCAAAACTTGCCTTGCGCCTGGACCGGGAGAAGCGCGTCCCTCCGGGTAAAGACACCAAGGTTCTCGTCTCCTGGAACGGCATGATGCTCGCCGCGTTGGCGGAGGCTTCCTGCGTTTTGCACAGGCCGGACTACCTGGCGGCGGCTGTCAAAAACACTGATTTTATCCTGGGTTCGCTCACCCACGACGAAATGTTGCGGCATACGGCTTCCGTAGATGAAGGCTTTCTGGAGGACTACACCCTGCTCATCGATGCCTTGCTCCGGCTTCACCAGGCCTCCGCAAATTCCCGCTGGTTGTTGGCAGCGATTGATTTGACGGACAAGATGGTGGAATTGTTCTGGGACGATGCCGGGAATGTTTTTTACGATTCTTCCGGCACGGCCAGCCTGTTCAAACGCCCGAGGACCGTCCAGGACGGGGCTGTGCCCTCCGGCGCCGCCGCTGCCACGCTGGTGTTGTTCAAAATGGTCGGGATAACCGGCAACCGGCGATATGCCCGGATCGGGGAAAAGGCGCTGCTGCGCGTCGCTGCGAACACCGCCTCGTTTCCGCTGGGCTTTGGCCAGTGGCTTATGGCCTTGGACTTCTATCTCGGTCCCGCGGTGGAGGTAGCCGTAATCGGGGAGCCTGACGAGGCCTCGACGACGGCGCTGCTCAACTCGATCTGCCGTAAGTTCAGGCCGGACACGATAGTCGTAGCCCGTTCTCCCTCGGACATGACTCCGATATCCCGGCTGCCGCTATTCCTTGACCGCCCCCAACTTGGAGGGATTGCCACCGCGTACGTCTGCCGGAATTTCTCTTGCTCTCCCCCGGTTACTACCGCAGAAGACCTGGAGAAGCTACTCGACCAGTAGGGGCGCAACATTTATCCTGAGCGAAACCGAAGGATTATCCTGAGCAAAGCCGAAGGATGTTGCGCCCGCCACATCCCTGTTGCAAATATATATTTTCTAAAAGGCACTAAAAACGACACGAGACGCTTGACAGCTGTAAGGAACGCATGCGCTATAATACCCGCATGAATGAAAACAGCACGTTTATTCTGACCAGTCCTGAGCACAGCCGAAGGAGCGTAACCGAAGAACCTGTCCTGTCCAGCCCCGATCAAAGTCGCGAAAACGAAGCCGAGAGGCGCGTTCCAGGCTCCAGTGTCTTTGACGCCGGGACGGTTCCTGCATCCACCGACCAACCTGCAACGTGCAATGCGGAACGTGCAACGGGCTCTCCCCTCTCCCGCGGCGGCGCCCCCTCGGGCAACCGCAACGCCCAGGTCCATGGTTTCTATTCCAAGCGCGCTACCGATGCACTGCGGCTCGCCATCAAGGAGCATACCACCCTATCCGGATTTGACCGGGAGGTGATGCTGGCCTGGTGGCAGTACCTGGTCGTTGAAGCCAATGGGGCCACGCAGCGGGTCTCCGACCGGGCTTTGTCCCATCTGTTGAAACTGGTCCGCATCAAGTACGGCGTCGGCCGCGACGATCCCGCCGGCATCGAGAATGCCCTGCAGCGCCTGCCTTATGATCTGCCGGTCACAAAGAACTGGCGGGCATTCTGGCCGCGGCCTGGGGTTTATCCTCGGGAGCTTCAGCGGAGGGGGGCAAGAGTTGGTCCAATTGAACAGGGTTGTTGCCGTTGTTCCTGCAACCGGTCGAACACTTTTAGCGCCGTCGAATATGCCGGGAGGGGTTGATCCGGTTGATGTCGGTTGTTCCTGCGGTTCGATTGCCATCGTGCGGTCGGCGGCGGCTGAACGTAAAAACCGGGAGTCGTTTCTCCAAATTGGTAGAGCGATGCCGGAACAATCCTGGCCGGGGCTTGGGATGCGGAATCTGTTTGGGATTTGGAGCTTGGGATTTGGTGCTTCTCGACAGGAGGGGGAACCGGGGCATGGGGGTCGAGCTTTGGCGCGCTTGGCGGGGCTCGAACCCACGACCTCGGCCTTCGCAGGGCCGCGCTCTATCCAACTGAGCTACAAGCGCCGGTGCCAATAATCAATAACCAAGAAACAAGCACCAAAGGGGATCTCGGGCTGTTTGGTTATTGTACCTTGTACCTTGGTTATTCCAAAATGGTGCCGAAGGAGAGATTTGAACTCTCATGCCCTTACGGACACTACGCCCTGAACGTAGCGCGTCTGCCGTTCCGCCACTTCGGCGCGGTTTTGAATACAGGCAAGAGTCAATTATACTTATCTCGAGACCACGCTGTCAATCGGAGGTATTCGGAATGCGGGTAATCCTGTTTACCGGCAAAGGAGGCGTCGGCAAGACGTCGCTGGCGGCGGCCACCGCCGTTCGCGCTGCTGACATGGGCAAGCGCACCATGGTGCTGTCCACCGATATCGCCCACAGCCTGGCCGACTCCCTGGATGTCGAGCTCGGCAACGAGCCCCGGCAGATCATCCCCAACCTCTGGGGCCAGGAAACCGAAATCTACAAGACGCTGGAGACCTACTGGGGCGTCATCCAGCGCTTATATCGCCGCCCTGATGTCCTGGCGCGGCATGAGCGGCATCGTGGCCGAAGAGGTGGCCATCCTGCCCGGCATGGAGGAGCTGGCCAACCTGCTGTTCATCGAGCGCTACCGTTGCGAGGGCAACTACGACGTGATCATCGTCGACTCGGCGCCCACTGGCGAGACGCTGCGCCTGCTGTCTTTCCCCGACATGCTCCACTGGTGGATGAACAGGCTGTTTCCCCTCCAGCGCAAGGTGGCCGCGGTAATGCGGCCGATGGTCGGCGCCATCTCCGACATCCCGCTGCCCAGTAATTCGGTCCTGGACGCCGTGGCTGAGCTCTATGCCGAACTGGAGGACGTCCATAAGCTTCTGATCGACCCCGAGCAGTCGTCCATCCGGCTGGTGGTCAACCCGGAGAAAATGGTCATCAAGGAAGCCCAGCGCACCCTGACCTATCTCAATCTCTTCGGCTATACCACCGATTCGGTCATCGTCAACCGCATCCTGACGCAGACGGTCAACGATGACTATTTCACCGGCTGGAAGGAAAGTCAGCGCAAGTACATCGAATACATCGACGAGGCTTTCTCACCGCTGCCCATCCTGAACATGCCGCTCTTAGACCAGGAGGTGGTGGGGGTGGACATGCTGCGGCGCATGGCCGCCGCGGTCTACGGCGAGGCCGATCCGACCAAATTCTATTACCGCGGCCAGGTACAGACCATCGACAAGGTCGAAGACGGCTATTTGCTCAACCTGAAGCTGCCGTTTGCCAGCAAGGAGCAGGTGTCGCTCATCCACAGCCGCGACGAGCTTAATATCAGAATCGGCAGTTTCCGGCGCACCGTCACTCTGCCCCACATGCTCACCCATCTCAAAGTGTCCGAGGCCAAAATGGACGAGCACACCCTGCGAATTCATTTCCTGAGCGAAAAACCCGTACTCGAAGAGACCGGTAAAAAACACAAGAAAAACGGAGGCTAAGCCATGAGCGACAGCATGTTCGAGATCTCCTTTCAGCCTGGTGAAGAGGTGGTAATCCGCCTGCGGGCTCCGGACCTCAAGATGATGAAGGGCGAGACGGTGCAGCATCTCGTCGGTGCCAAGAAAGAGATGCTTTTGGCCCTGCGCAGCCTGCTGGACGAGGCTATCGCCAAGACCGAAGCTCACGCCGCCCCCAAGGAAGAGAAGACCCGCATCAAGGTGGAGTAACATCTCGATCGCCGCAGGTCGTAATCAATCAATGCCCGATTGACATAAAACCCCGGTTTATATTACAGTAGCTTGCCAAGCAGAGCGGGCAGCCGCCGGGGCCTTCGGGCCCGGGAGGAAAGTCCGAGCTCCGCCGGACGGGGTGCCGGGTAACGCCCGGGAGGGGCGACCCTACGGAAAGTGCAACAGAAACATACCGCCAGCGGACCTTCGCAAGAAGGTAGCGGGCAAGGGTGAAATGGCGAGTTAAGAGCTCACCGGCAGCCGGGAGACCGTCTGGCCGTGAAAACCCCACCCGGAGCAAGGCCAAATAGGGGGACATTAAGGCGTGTCCGCGCTGTCCCCGGGTTGGCCGCATGAGCCTGCCGGTAACGGCAGGCCTAGATAGATGGCTGCCGTCCTTCTACGGAAGGATACAGAACTCGGCTTACAGCTCTGCTTGGCATTTATTAGCTTTCTCCCCCTAGCCAACCGTCTATCCAGCCTCGACAGTTTGCCTCGTTCTCCCCCTGCACTGCGATTGTCTATGGTGTCACAGAGCGGCAATTGCGAAAATATAAGGCTTCAAGGCGCGGCATCCTGCACAAAGGCTTTGACATGGCCGGGCCGTTGCCTGTAAATCATTATCAATGACTTTGAATCGGCCACGACCGGGTCGGGTATAATACCCGCCGTTATGACTCACCCACACCTCCATGAATTCGTCCTCCACTGCGCCGGCCGCGCCGGAAATCACTGGCCCGATCTCTATGACGAGATGTGCCGCGCCGCCGCCAAACGGCGCTTCCGCGGTCTGGGATACGTCGAACTCAAGGAGCTCGGCCTGGCACTCGATCTCGATAGCCTGGATACTACGGCTACCCTGGTCGATGCTGTGCTGAAAAGCAGCGCGGTGAATTAAGCCAATCTCCCGATCGTTGACACGATACGAGGGCACGCAAGTGCCCTCGTTTTTGTTGTCTATACCATCCGCTCGATCGACGATCGGAATGCTCGCGTGAACTACTTGGTGCGGAGGTATTCGATCGCCCAACCGAGCAGTTCGTCACCGTTCAGGTCCAGCGGGAAGTCCGGGGTGATGCCCACGCCCTCGATCAGGTGGCCGTCCGGGGTGTACCACCGGGCGATGGTCAGGTAAATGCCGGTCTCGCCCGGCAGGCCGTAAAGCTGGTTGACGCTGCCCTTGCCGAAGGTCTGGGCGCCGCAGATGACCGCCCGGTCATAATCCTGGAGCGCCCCTGCTAAAACCTCGGAGCCGGAGGCGGAAAAGCCATCCACCAGTACCACCATCGGCAGGGAGGTGGTCGCCTGCTGTTTGACCACATTGTGGGTTGTGACGTTGCCGTCGCGGTCCTTGACGGTGAGCACCACACCGTCGGTAATGAAATAGCTGGCGGTATTGACTACGGTGGTCACCAACCCCCCGGGATTACCCCTAAGGTCCAGGATGATGGCTGTGGCGCCGCTGGCGGCCAGTCCCTGGATGACGGGCAGCAGATCTTCATCGGCGTGCTGGTTGAAACTGGCGATCTCGATATGGGCGGTGGTGCCCAGCATCTCGAGCGTGACCGAAGGCGGCGATATTTTCTCGCGGGTGAGGTTGAAAGACAGCGCCGCGCCGGCGCGGTCGATGGCGATGGTCAATGTGGTGCCGGAGTCGCCGCGTACCAGCGGGCCGAGCTCGGCCATGGAGAGCCCAGCCGTCGATTTGCCGTCGACGGCGGTGATGTGGTCGCCGGGTAAAATGCCGGCGCGGGCGGCCGGGGAATCCGGGAATACGGCCAGGACGATGAAGGCGCCATCGCGCACCGCCATCTCGGCGCCGATGCCGGAGTAGCTGCCGTCGAAATCGTCCTGTATCGCGGCATAGGCCTCGGCGTCCATATAGGCGGAGTGCGGGTCGTCCAGGTAGTCCATCATGCCGCGGATGGCGGCCTCGGCCATGGCTTCCTGGTCGATCTTATCGGGCTCAACGTAGCGGCCGGTGATGGTGTTCCAGGCGTCGATGATCTGTTCGAGTTCTTCATCGCCCGAAGGGGCGAAGAAAGCGGTAAAGTAGCCTGCACCGAAGGAAAAGGTCAACAGGGTGACCGAAAGAAAGCTGCCGAGGGCGATTTTCCAGCGCGTTGACATGGTAATTCTCCTTGGGGTCCTCTACATAACATAATACTATGAAAGTGCCCATTTTGCCACTTTTGAACGTAATTCCGGCAGCGTGACGAAGACCTCGGGAAATGTGAAACGGCAACAAGGGATGGCTTCCCTTTCCTCAAACTCAGAGCCTTCCATGGCGAAGCGAATTGGGACGTGTGTCAGACTCGCCCCTGCAATTGGGTCGGGGACAATCCAAATCAGATTGCCACGCCTTGCTTTTCAGGCGAGGCTCGCAAAGACAGGTAATACTAGCTCATCGTCCCCTGACGCAGGCTGTTCAGGAGGTACTGGATCTCCGTGGCGGTCACGCCGTAGCGGTGCAGGGCGTGGCGGGTGATCTCCAGGCTGGATTCGAATTCCGGCTTGACCAACTCGTTGACGCCGACCTTGCGCAGCGCCTCGGCGTCACGGTCGCGCTCTACCCGAGCGACGATATCGAGCTTAGGGTTGAGCCTGCGGGCGTTTTTAACGGTGAGTTCCACGTCCAGGAAGCTAGGGAAAGTGCAGACCAGCATTTTGGCCTTCTCCAGGTTGGCGCAGGCTAAAATCTCTGGGTTGGAGGCGTCGCCGTAGATGCAGGGCACACCTTGGCGGCGGAAACGGGTGATGACCTGGGGATCGAGGTCGATGATGAGGTGGGCCAGGTTGCGGCGGCTCAAAACCTTGATCAGGGTGTCGGCAGAGCGGCCGCCGCCGCAGATGACGGTGTGGCCGGTCAGCGGTTGGACTTTGCGGTTATCGACCTGTGCGCGCAGGCTGAGCAGCCTCTGGCCGAACTTGAAACGCTCCAGTTGGCGGTAGGAGAAGTTGGCCAGGCTGAGGAGGAAGGGCGTCAGTACCATGGTGGTGATGGCGGCGCCCAGGGTCAGGGCGTAGGTGGAGTCGCGGAGGATGCCGGCGGCCACGCCGACGCCGGCCAGGACGAAACTGAACTCACCGATCTGGGTCAACCCGAAGCCGGTGAAGATGGCGGTACGGGCGTTGTAGCCGAAAAACCAGGGGACGGCAGCGCAGATGACGAATTTGACGAAGATGATGAAGGCTACCACGCCGATAACCAGCCCCGGGTTGTTGGTGATGAACGACAGGTCGGCCAGGGTGCCGAGCGAGACAAAGAACAGGGCGCCGAAGGCGTCGCGGAAGGGCACGACGTCGGCCAGGGCTTGGCGGGCGAAGACCGACCGGCCGATCAGGATGCCGGCGATGAAAGCGCCGACGGCCGCCGAGACGCCGAAGAACTGGGCGGCGATGGCCGCTGCCAGCGACAGCGATACGACGGTGATGAGAAAGAGTTCCCTCGAGCGGGCCTCGGCGATTTTGTCCAGCACCTTGGGCAGGAGGAACAGGCCGAGTCCGGCCATGACGACGACGAAGCCCAGGGCGTCCCAGGCGGCGGACAGGAGAGCCGGACCGATCTCGGCGCCGGACTTACCCAGCGTCGGCAGGACGATCATAAGCGGCACCAGGGACAAGTCCTGCATCAGGAGGATGCCGGTCATGATGCGGCCATGGATGGTATCTAGCTCGCCGCGTTCCAAGAGCAGTTTCAGCACGATGAGGGTCGAAGACAGGGAGATGAGAAAACCGAAGAAAATGGCCTCTGCGGTGGCCCAGCCGAGGGCTTTGCCCAGTATGAAGCCGGCCAACGCCGTGAGCAGTATCTGGGCGGCACCGCCTAAAACGGCGACGCCGCCGATGCGCCGCAGTTCGTCGATGGAGAATTCCAGGCCGAGGGTGAAGAGCAGCAGGATGACGCCGATGCTGGCCAGGCTCTCGATGGCCGCGGTGTCCTGCACCAGGCCCAGGCCGTGCGGGCTGACCAGCATGCCGGCGACGAGGTAGCCCAGGAGCACCGGCAGCTTCAGCCGGTGGGCCAGAACGCCCCCGGCGACCGCGGCTACCAGCACGACGATAAGTTCGAATCCCAGGCCTAGATCTTCCAAACACCTCTCCGATCATGGACAGAAGTAGTTAATTGTAACACGAAGCCCACTTCGACAGAAGCCGGACCTCTCGCCTGGGAGGGTAATAAGACGGTGCGGAAATTACCCTGCGGTGTCGGGGGTTTCAAGCTGTGTTATACTAGGCGTTATGTTCAGGACGCGCGTCGGCATCTTAAATGTCACCGGTTACGCCGGGGTAGAACTGGCGCGACTGCTCGCCGCTCACCCACATGTCGACCTCGTTTCTGTCACCGGCCGCAGCGCCGCAGGACAGAAGGTCGGCCAGGTCTTCCCCCACATGGCCGGCCTCGACTTGACCGTCCAGGCTGAACTATCTGATGTCGATTTCATCTTTTCGGCGCTGCCCCATCACGAGAGCGCCAACCAACTGCTGCCGTTCATCGAGCGGGGTCTTCCGGTCGTGGACATCAGCGCCGATTTCCGGCTCAAAGACCCGACGCTGTATGAGGAATGGTACGGTTTCCGGCACCCGGCGCCGAAACTCCTCGACGATGCCGTTTACGGCCTGCCCGAGATGTACCGACCGAAAATCCGGCGGGCTAAGCTCGTCGCCAATCCCGGCTGCTATCCCACCGCGTCCATTCTGGCCCTGGCGCCGGCGCTTAAGGCTGGAATCATTGCCGGCAACATCATCGTGGATGCCAAGAGCGGCCTCTCGGGGGCCGGCCGCAGCCTGAAGCTGGGCAGCCACTTCTGCGAGGCTAACGAGGATGTCACCGCCTACGCCATCGCCTCCCACCGCCACCAGCCGGAGATTTTCCAGGAAATGGCCGCTCTCGATCCAGCGATCGGGGCTCTGACCTTCACGCCGCACCTCATGCCGATGACCCGCGGCATTTTAGCCACCTGCTACGCCACCCTGACCGAAAAAAGAACGGCGGCCGAGGTGGTGGCGCTTTATGCGGATTTCTACCGGGACGAGCCATGCGTCAGGGTAGTCACCGAACCACCGCACACCAAGCACGCCCTGGGCTCAAACATGTGCCTGGTGTACGCCACCGTCGACAGCCGCAGCGGCTTGCTTATCGCCGTGGCCGCCATTGACAACCTGGTCAAGGGCGCCGCCGGCCAGGCTGTTCAGAACATGAATCTCATGCTCGGATTGCCGGAGACCGCCGGTCTGCCGCTTGTGGCGCAGTTCCCTTAGCCCCGATGATCGCTTTCGGATGCTGAAAATCGAAGAAACGGGCGACGCATTTGCGTCGCCCGAAGTTTATTCCTGATTATTTTATATCATCCGCTACGAAGCGGGAGTTCCTGCTGGCTGAACGGCTGGGGCGGGTGGGGATGCATCAGGACGGAGCCGAGGATGCCGGCAATGCCCAGGACGCCGGCGCCGATGCTGAAGAACAGGAACGGCCGCAGGGCATTTTGGACTACCCCAGGCAGCCAGACCTCGACCGCAATCGGCACTCCTCCGAAATCGAAACCGGGGGCCATCGAGTTAGCCACCATCGCCGACACGAAGCCGATCAACCCGAACACGAAGAAAATGATCCCGCCGAAAAGCAACGCTTTTTTGACACGTCCCGTAATCAGGAATGCCATCCCCAACAGCACGATAACGAACAGGATGAGGCCGTAGAAGACCATCCAGTAAGTTGAGATGTAGCCCTTGACGCGGTCGACTTCGGTTTTAAGGTCGGCGAAGACCTGGTTAAGTGACTGGGGCGCCCCGCTGAAGAAAGCCGAGTCGATGTTGATCTCCGTCGGCAGGTTCGGCAGCAACTCGAAGAAAAAGAAGGCGTTGAAGGCCAGTTGCCGCTGAGCGGGCGTCAGGTTGGCAAACTCAGGCGGCGGGAAACGGCTAAATACATCGAAAAGGGTCTCGTACAGGACGAGGGCCGGTTCTTCCAGAGAAACGTGGACGTCCAAAGTCTGGCTCTGGCCCAGCAGGTAGTCGTGGACCGGCGGCACGATCTCCCGGAGGGAATCCTTGAACCAGGGCTCCAGCTTGACCGCGGCATCGTCGATATAATCCAGGAGATAAACGAAGGCCGGGTCGATGCCCCCGTTCTCTGCTATTTCCTTGCGTATCAGCTCATCGGCCAGGTTCGGCCAGTTGATCTTATCGGCCAGGGAATAGATAAGTTCCGGGTCCAGGATCGTCTCGCCGAAGACCACTTTCAGGTCCAAAGTGCCGGCGCGGCCCAGCAGGTAGTCGTAGAAGCGGTTATTGGCCTCTTTTACCGCGGCCTTGAGCTCCTCGGAATAATCGGGAAGCTCGTTGTTCAGAAATTCGCGGATGGCCTGTGGCAATTCATTGGCGGAAGGGCTGTCGGTGATGCCCTCGCTGAGCAGGGCCGTCACATCGAGGTCATCTATTTGGCGGTTGACGAACCCGGGATTCAAGACGGTGAAATTGAGCGTCACGCCGACGGCGAGCAAAAGGAGCGATAGGAAGAGCAGGATGCTGATAACGGCCAGGCCGAGACCCTTCAGAAAGCCCATTTAACTCCGTTGCCGCGGTGCGTTAAGAATCATTATCGCCGCAGCAGAGATTACAGTCAAATTGGCCGAACTCAGCCGTCGTGCCGGTCGGCCAGTTTATACAGATTCTGGTACGACGCCCCGAAGTTGGGGTTAGCGGCTTCCAACCGCGATTTGAGCGTGCTCATACGGCCGATGAATTCATCGCGGCGGCTGTCCTTTACGATTGAGGCCCAATCGTCGGCTTTGTCAGCGAACAGGTTCTCGATTTCGGGAAGCTGAGGCAAGCTCAACTGTATAGAGGCATAAAGCGTCGGGTCCTCGGACAGGACACTCTCGACAAGGGTCAAGAGCGCTTTATAAGTTATGCCACTTGCGCCGCTCATGTCCGTCAATTTGTCCAGGCTGACCAGAGCATCGGCGGTGACGATGGCGATGAAATGGGCCAGCCCCAGCGAGATGGCCATCAGCCGATCGTGTTCTCCGGGCGGCATGATACGCACCCGGGCGCCGCGGTCGTTGAGCCAGACTGAGATTTTTCCAGCTAACTCCGTCTCAGCTTCGTTGGTCGGCGTCAAGATGAAGTTCTGGCCACCAAGTCCGGCGGCACCGGGGCCGAAGACCGGGTGGGTGCCCAGAACAAGGGATTTGGGGAAATAGCGGTGCATCGCTTCGACGGGGTTGACCTTGACCGAGGTCAAATCAAAGACTTTTTGTCCCTGGTGCAGGTGAGGAACTAAATCTCGGCAGACGGATTCGAAACTATCGATGGGCACCGAGACGATGACGATGTCGGCCTCGGCCGCCTTCTCGATACGGTCGGTGGCGGCGATGCCGAGCTCGACGGCGGCTTTGGCCAGTTTATCCTTGTCGCGGCCGATGACGGTGACGCCGAAGCCCTCGGCCTTGAGCAGGCGGGCGAACCAGGCGCCGATCTTGCCGTAGCCGCCGACGATGGCGACGCTCTTCGGCCGGTTTTCGGCGGTCATCAGCGTCCCTCGGTCCTGGCTTTGGGGTAGGAGCCCAGGATCTTGAAGAGCAGCGTCTGTTCCTCGAGGGCGGGCAGGGCGGCGCGGATGTTGGCGTCCTCCCGGTGGCCTTCGAAATCGAGGTAGAAGTTGTATTCCCAGGCATTCTTACGCGTCGGGCGGCTCTCGATCTTGGTGAGATTGATCTTGCGCTCGGCCAGAATATGCAGGAAATCGTAGAGGGCGCCGGGCCGGTGCTTTACGGCGAAGACCACCGAGGTCTTGTCATCGCCCGAAGGCGGGGCGTCGTGACGGCCGAGGGCGAAGAACCGGGTGACGTTGTTGGGGGTGTCCATGATGTCACGGGCTAAACTCGTCATGCCGTAGATGGCGGCGGCCCGCTCGGACGCAACGGCGGCGCCGTCCATGATGCCCTTTTCCTTGATCAGCTTGACGCTGCCGGCAGTGTCGGCGGTGGGGATGAGTTCAAAATGGAGCTGGCGCAGGAAATGGCCGGTCTGGCCCAGGGCCTGCGGGTGGGAAAAAACGCGCTTGATGCTGTCCAGCGTGGCCCCGGGGTTGCCGATGAGGCAGTGGTTGACTCTCAGGTTGAGCTCGCCGCTCACCATCAGACTGGATTCCAGCATCAGGTCGTATGAACGGGAGATGCTGCCCTCGATGGAGTTTTCGATGGGAACCATGCCGAACTGGACGCCGCCGGATTCGACGTGTCTGAAGACTTCCTCGAGCGACTCGCACGGTTTGGTAACCGCCCGTTGCCCGAAAAAGGCCAGAGCCGCTGCCTCGGAGTAGGCGCCGGCCTCGCCCTGAAACGCGATGCTGACCTCCTGGCGCTGGCGCGCCATCTTGATGAGGCTGTGGTAGATTTCGGTGATCTCCTCGGCGGTCATGCCGCCGGCCGTGGCAACGGCGATGGCGTGGTCAAGGACTTTCCGCTCTCGGCCGGGGTCTATCGGAGGGGTCGCTCCTGCGGCTTTTTCCTTGCCGATGGATTCAGCGATTGACAGCCGCTCGGCTATTAGCTTTACGATGTTCCCATCGAGGTCGTCGATGCGGCGACGGAGCTCATCAAGGCTCATTTCAATACCCTCGCGATCTTACCGGCGCGGATGGCGAAATCGGCCAGGACGACGGCGGTCATGGACTCGGCTACGGCAGCCGCCCGCGGTACGATACAAACGTCATGCCGGCCGCCGACGGCGATCGTCGTCGGTTCGTTGGTGGTGAGGTCCACGGTGCGCTGCAGTTTACCGATTGATGGCGTCGGTTTCACGGCCAGGCGGGCCACGAGAGGCATACCGCTTGAAATGCCGCCCAAAATGCCGCCGTGGTTATTGGTCGTCGTCCGCACCTTGGCGTCAATGACGGTAAAGGCGTCGTTGTCCTCCGAACCCTTGAGCCGGGCGGCGTTGAACCCGGCGCCGAATTCTACGCCCTTGACCGCCGGGATGGCGAAATAGGCATTAGCCAGGGCGCCTTCAAGAGTGTCGAAGACCGGCTCGCCGAGGCCGACGGGCAAGCCTTCAACCCTCGTTTCGATAATGCCGCCGAGCGAATCGCTATCTTTCCCCGCCACTTTGATGGCCTCGATCATCTTGGCCGCGGCGGCCGGGTCGGCGCAGGAGACCTCGTTGCCGGCCATGGCGGCTCTGATGGAGGCGACGTCCTGCGGCGGGCTGCTCTTAATGCCGCCGATCTCGACCGTATGCGCGACGACCCCGACGCCGATGGTCAAAAGGAGATTTTTAGCCACGGCGCCGGCCATGACGAAGCCGGCGGTGATGCGGCCGGAAAAACGCCCGGAGCCGCGCCAGTCATTGAAGCCGCCGTACTTTTCGAAAGCGGTAAAATCGGCGTGTCCAGGCCGGACAACATTCTTGATCTTCTCATATTCGGAGGAATCGATGTCGCGGTTCCAGATAGCCAGACAGATTGGGGCACCGGTGGTAAAGCCGTTGAAAATGCCCGAAAAGACCTCGACCTTGTCCGCTTCCCGCCGCCCGGTGGCCAGCGGACGGTTGCGCGAACTCTTGCGCTTATCCGCTTCGCGCTGGATGTCGTCGACGTGAATAGCCAGGCCGGCAGGGCAGCCGTCGATGACGATACCGACGCAATCGCCGTGGCTCTCGCCGAAACTGGTGATGCGAAAAACTTCACCCAGGGAATTATTCACTCAAAATCACCTTTCCGCCGACTTTATCGAAGTCTTCCCAGAAGCCGGGATAGGTCTTGTTGACGCATTCGGCGCCTAAAATCATCGTATCGCCGCAGGTGGGCGCAAGCATGGCGAAGGCCATGGCGATGCGGTGGTCATCGAAGCTATCGATCACTGCGCCATGAGGGTGGCCGCCGGTAATGGTCAGCCTGCCGGATTCCTCGATGACCTCGATGCCCATGCGTTTCAGGTTCTCGGCTACCGACTTCATGCGGTCGGATTCCTTGAGACGCGCCCGGCCGAGCCCGGTGAGGATACTCTTATCCTCTGCTGCTGCAGCCAGGCAAGCCACGGTTGGCAGCAGGTCGATGGCCTCATTGAGGTCGGCATTTAGGTGGCTAAGGCGCGACGGAGTGACGGTTACCGAGTTTTGTTCGATCGTCAGCTTGGCGTCCATACGGCGCAAGCAGTTTAACACGAATCTATCAGCCTGGAAACTGTCCGGATTCAGGCCGGTGACGGTCACCGCCCCGACGATAGCCCCCAGCCCGAGGAAATACGAGGCGCTCGACCAGTCACCCTCGACGGTATAGTCCGCGGATTTATATATCTGGCTTTCAACCTTGAATTCTGTGAGCGTTTCGTTAGCTTCAACGATGACACGGAACTTTCGCAAGCAATCGATGGTCATCCGAAGGTAGTCTTTCGATTCTGCCGGGGTCGAAAGCTTGATAGTCAACCCCCCGCTCACCAGCGGCGTAGCCAGCAGTAGACCGGAGATGAACTGGGAACTGACGTTTCCCGGCAGTGTCACGGTGTTGGATTTGAACCGGCCGCCTGTGCCGCAGATGTGGAGGTGGTTGTCAGCGAGCTCCGAGGACACTCCCAATTGGATGAATATATCGAATAACGGGGCCATCGGTCGCCGCGCCAGGCCTGGTGCGAAGGTGATGCGGCTGGTGCCCTCAAGGGCGGCGCACACCGGGGCAAGGAATCGCAGGGTGGCGGCAGATTGACGGCAATTCAACTTCTGGTTCGGCGGTTTCAGGTGACCGCCGGATATGATCCAACACTCGGGATGTCGTTCGATCTTAGCCCCGAGCTGCGACAGGACCTCGGCGGCGGCTTCGGTGTCGTCGGAGATCAGGGGATTGTGAATCAGGCTGTCACCATCGGCCAGCGCCGCGGCGAAAAGGGCGCGGATGGTATAGCTTTTAGATGGCGGCGCGGCCACTGTACCGCCGTCGGCGCCCTTACCTATCGTAGCTTTCATCTATTCCCAGTTTCTCGATAATCTCATTGATGACCGCGGCGAAGGGGCGTGTCCTGGTCTTGATCGTGATATCAGCAGCGGCCTGGTACAGCGGGCGGCGGGCTTCATGCAGTTCCTCGATGAATTGATCCCGGTCGGGGCGGTTCAGGAGGGGCCGCTTGCGGCTGGTGGCCAGCCGATCCTGCAGGGCGGTGGTGTCGGTTTCCAAATAGACGATATGCGCGGATTCTTTCAACCGGTCGATGTTGACCTGCCTCAAAACTACGCCGCCGCCGCAAGCGATGACGGCGTTTTGGGCCGAGGCGGCTATGTCCTTGATTACTTCTTCCTCGAGATCGCGGAAACCGGCCTCGCCCCGCTCCTGAAAAATCACAGCGATTGGTATACCGGCACGCTCCTCGATGAGCCTGTCAGTTTCGATGAACTCTCGGCGCAACCGGCGCGCTAGGCGCTTGCCGGCGGTGGACTTGCCGGAGCCCATGAAGCCGATGAGGGCGATGTTGCTTTTCACCCCAGTGCCTCGTCTGCGGCCTGGTGCATGATGTCGCGGGGGGCATTATTACCTGTCCACAAGGTAAAAGCTAAAGCGCCCTGCTCGATGAGCATGTCCAGTCCACCGATGGCAGTGCAGCCCGCCGCTGCCGCTTCTTTTAATAAACGTGTACGCCGCGGGCGGTAGACCGTGTCGAAGACGACCAGCCCTGGCCGAAGAAGGTGGGCAGGGAGGGGTGTCGAATCAACATCGGGGCTCATGCCGACGCAGGTGGCATTAACGATCAACGAAGCGCCGGCCATGGCGGATCGCAGCCCGGACTCGGACAGTTCGGACGCTGAGGCACCGGTTTCTCTGGCGAGAGCAATTGCCGCTTCGGGGGAGCGGTTGACGATGGCCACGTTAGCACCTGCGTCGCGCAAGGCAAAGACCCCGGCCCTTGCCGCCCCGCCTGCGCCCAGGACGACGGCCTTTTGACCTTTCGGTTCGAACCCGCTGCTCTTAAGCGCGGCTAAAAACCCCGGCGCATCGGTGTTGTGACCAATGAGTCTACCGTCGTTGTTTACGATGGTATTGACCGCGCCGATGCGTTTTACCAGTTCATCGATTTCATCGAGGAGCGGCAGTACGGCGGTTTTGTGGGGGATGGTGATGTTGGCGCCGCGCAGCCAGAGCCCGCGGATTCCGTTAATCGCATCGCTGAGGGCGGCGGCGGGCACCCTGAAGGCAAGGTAAACGTAATTCAACCCTAGCGCTTTGAACGCGGCGTTTTGCATCGCCGGGGACACCGAATGCGCCACCGGGTCGCCGATCAGGGCCACGAACTTGAGGTTGGGATCGATCATAATTTCAATAGTTCATATATTTCCGCAAGGTACGCGGCGGTCATCTGCCCGGGCGCCGATTGTTTTCCAGTTTCCAGCGAGGCGTAGGTGAATTCGGCGCCGGCAAGTGGCGCCAGTGTCCGGCTTAAAATTCCGGCTTCTCCCATACCGAAGGCCACCAGAGTTTGACCGCGAAACTCGCGATATAGCCTGAGAAGATTCAAATTGTCGTCGATACTGTTACTTGTAGTCACTAGCTTACAAATATCGGCGCCGACGTCCAATTGCAGGTTAATGATTTCTTTCAATTCATCGAGGGCAGGGGTGGTTTTAAGGTCATGGTGTGAAATAAGGCAGCGGGCTTTCTTTTTGACTGCTTTTACCGTCTTGAGCAAATCAGGGGCAGCCAGTTCCAGGTCGATGATCGCTGCCCCCAGGTCCAAAGCCTTCAAAAGCTCTCTGATTCGATTGATCTCGGTGCCTTGCCAGCGGCCGCCCTCGGCGGCCAGGCGGTTGGTGGCGATCCAGGGCTTTTTGAGTTTTCGGGCTACAACCGGCCAATCGTTGCCGATGAGGTCGATGCGGACCTCGAAAAGGTCGGCCAGCGGCCCGGCGGCGGCGACAGCCGCTTCATCGGCGGTGGTGATGACGGCGCAGATCCTCGGCTTCACAGCGATAGCGCCTCGACGGCCAGCTTCTGATCGATGTCGTCCCGGATGGTGACGCTGCCGATGCCGGTGGGCAGGATGAATTTCACCTTTCCGCCGGCAATTTTTTTATCGTGTTGCATCGCTTCAATCAGCGCTTGCGGATGCTGCACCGGCATCGAGACCGGCAGCCCCGCGCCGGAGATTATACCGGTGATGCGCTTCAGATCGGCCTCAGCCAAAAGTCCCATACGATTAGCTAATCTAGATGCGGCAGCCATGCCGAGGGCTACGGCAGTTCCGTGCTTAATGCCGAAATTAGAGGCGTTCTCGACGGCGTGCCCGAGCGTATGGCCGAAATTCAGGACCTGACGCAAGGCGGAATCACGCTCGTCCTTTTCGACGATTCTTGCCTTGACCTCCGCCGCCTGGCCCACAATGCGGGTTAAAGCACTCATGTCTTTGTTAAAGACAGCGGGAATGCTCTGTTCGAGGTAGTCGAAAAGCTCCGGGCTGCGGATAACGGCGCACTTGATGACCTCGGCCAGGCCGTTCTGGATTTCGTTCAGTGGCAGTGTCTTGAGGACGGCTGTGTCGCTGACTACCAATTTTGGCTGGTAGAAGGCGCCGGCCATGTTCTTAAGTTTGCCGACGTTGATCGCCACCTTGCCGCCGATGCTGGAATCCACCTGCGCCAGGAGAGTCGTCGGCAGTTGGATGAAAGGGACACCACGCTGATAGGTGGCGGCCACAAATCCCGACAGGTCGCCGATGACGCCGCCGCCGAGAGCTAACACCGGGGTGCCGCGTTCGGCGTGATGCTTGGCCAGGCTCTCGTAAAGCTTGCCAGCGGTGGTAAGCGATTTATAGGCTTCGCCGTCGGGGATGACGATCAGTTCCGGTTGGAAACCTCCCGATTTCAGCGCCTCGATAACAGCGTTGGCGTGGAGTTTGGCTACAACCTGGTTGGTGATAACCATCAGCCTGCCCGATATGCCATTGGCCGTCAAGAGTGCCGGCAGTTGACCGAACATTCCCTCGCCGATGTAAATCGGGTAGCTGCGGTCACCGAGGTCAACGGTAATCTGTTCAACCATGGCGCCTATTTTACGGCAATCCTTCTCAGCTGTCGCGCCGTGGCGATAATCTCTTTAAGCTCGGACGGCTGGATCATTTGTGAGGCGTCGCAACGGGCTTCCTCCGGCCGGTCGTGGACTTCGATCATCAGGCCGGCAGCGCCGGCGGCGATGGAGGCTAGGCTCATCGAGCGGATGAGGTCGCGCCGGCCGGTAGCGTGGCTGGGGTCGACGATAATCGGGAGATAAGTCTCCTTCTGCACCACCGGTATGGCAGCCAGATCAAGCATGTAGCGGGTGAAGCTCTTGCCCTTGCCCATGGGCACGATGCCGCGCTCGCACAGGATGATATCTTTGTTGCCCTCGGCGGCGATGTATTCGGAGAAGCACAGGAACTCCTCGATCGAGGCGCCGAAATGGCGCTTGAACATCACCGGCAGCTTCTTGCGGGCGGCGGTCTGCAGCAGGTCCTGGTCGTACATGTTGCGGGCGCCAATTTGGATGATGTCGACGTACTGGGCGACCAGATCGACCTGCGCTTCGCCGCGGACCTCGGTGACCACCGGCATGCCGAACATTCTGCCGGCTTCCTGCAACCAGGTCAGGGCTTCGATGGCTTCCTCGGTGCCGGCCGAGCCCAATCCCTGGAAGGAGTGGACGGAGGAGCGGGGCTTGAAGACGCCGCCGCGAAGGACATGGGCGCCGGCGACCTTGCACTGCTCGGCGATACGGAAGAGAGACTCGCGGTTCTCCACGGCGCACGGCCCGGCGATGAACACCGGTTCCGGCCCGCCGAATTCGACGTTGCCCACTTTGACGACGCGGGTGCCGGTCTCGCCGTAGGCGCTGGAATATTCTCGGTTTATCAGCTTGTATGGGGCCTCAACCATCCTGGCCTCCTTCACTCCCGGCAGGGCTGCCAGGTGGGTAAAGTCGACCTTGCTCTCATCGCCGATGAGGCCGATGATGGTGAGATAAGCGCCGCGGGAGACATCGGTGCGCAGACCGGCTTTGGCCACCTCGTCGATAACGTGCTGCACCTGCGCCGGGGTGGCGTCCTTCTTCATGATGATCATTGCTTTCTTCCTTTCTATACCCCATAAACCGAAAAATCCTCCCACCGGGAGGATTTGTGCTTTCTGGTCTTATGTTGCTGGTGCTTTTAAGCGACGACGCCGAACCTCCCCGACGTGCCCTGCGGGCACCAGGTAAAGTAGTAATAGGCGTAGTATTGTTTAGAACACATCGGAGTAAAGATAACACGGGTTAGAACGCCTGTCAAGAAGGACAAGGGGAGGCCGACAGCCTCCCCTTGTCGAACACGATGAAAATGATTATTCGAGCTTGGTGGACAGGAAGACCTGGACGCCCATCTGGGCGATCTGGTCCTGGATGCCCTCGATCTCGTCGATGTGGGCGTCCTCATCGTCGAGGATGGACTGCAGCATGTCGCGGGTGGCGTGGTCGGCGACTTCGCCGGCCAGTTTGATGGCGGCGTTGTAGGACTTGATGGCGCCGGCCTCGGCCAGGCGGTCGTTCTCGAACATCTTGGGGACATCGGCGCCGATGAAGACCTTGCGGTAATCGGAGACGACGGGGAGGCCCTCAAGGAACAGGATGCGGCCGATGAGCTTCTCGGCGTGCTTCATCTCGGTGATGGCGCGCTTCTCGATGGCTTTGTGGAGCTTGGCAAAAGTCCAGTTGTCGCACATCTCGGAGTGGACCATGTACTGGTTGATGGCGGTGAGTTCGTCGGCCAGGAGAGAGTTCAGGGTTGCAATGAGCTGGGTATCGCCTTTCATTTGTCCTCCTTGTTTATTCGTCGTATTTCTATCTTACCAGAGAAGAACCGAATTCCAAATTGTCTATTTGTTTGGGCGCGGTGATTATGCTTTTCAGGAAACGACTCCTATTTTTAGCTTTGAGATTTCCAGGGTCAAACGTGACTTCGTTCGGCGCGGACAATTCAATCAATGCGTTCAACTCAGACGATCGAATACTACCAATGTCAAATACTACCAATACTTCAATACCGCCGGCCTTGCGGCGAAGCCTGCCGCGGGTAACGGCAAGCCCGCGGATGAGGTCAAGATCCCCGGCCGGGGTTAGAAGGACAGATGGGCAAAACACGGGTGTATTATAGCACACCAGTTCCCTACGGCTGTCAAGCGTCTCGTGTCGTTTTTGGTACGATATTTTTACGACAAGGGGCCCGCCCCCGGACACGGCATCCTTCGGCTTCGCTCAGGATAAACGCCGTGTCCCTACCACGAATCCCTCTTAGTCTCTCCTTCGACAAGCTCACTTCGTGGTGACTCAGTGGAACCAGGACACGCCTTTTCGAAAAGGGAGAAGAAACGATATACGGACTAGCGGCGTAGCCTCGCAAAGACGGAAGGGGACGAGGCAGGCGAGTCTGAGACCTGCCCCTCCGAATCCTGTACAGTCCGCACATAGGTAACACTTTTATCCGAACACATAGGTTACACTTTT
>CAZGRY010000015.1:0-21092 GCA_964528105.1 uncultured Dehalogenimonas sp. | reverse complement strand
GGTGGCATTCTTCGCTACCTGCCTACGGCTTCGATTCCACCGTCTACGCCAGGGATATGGGTTACTAAGCCGACTAATCGTTCGTTAACAAAGCCAGATGGGGATCTCCCGGCCGTAAGTCGGGAGATCCCCATAGCCACATGAACGAAGACCTCGATTGCGAGGTTTCAAGGAACCATTTTCACCGGTAAATATATACCTGGATTAAAATGTGTCACAGAGCATTAAGTCAGTTAATAGTAAAATGAACGAAGTGAATAACGTGAGCAAGGAACGACCGAATCGAAGGGCGCTACCCCGTATACATCCTCCAATCTTGCATGTTCGGTGTTCGTTACATTTATGAAAGGAGAAAGTGATCGAGATTGGCTTCCGGGGAAGACCGGATGACGGTGGGAAAGCACCATATTGCATGGCACTGACTGAAACATAAAAAATATTGGAGGAGTATGGCTACATTTCATAGCACAGTAAGTCGTCGCGAATTCATGAAGGGTCTCGGTCTTGTCAGCGCCGGAATCGGCGGTGCCGCGGCCGTCGCCCCGGCTTTCCATGACCTAGACGAGGTCCTCTCGGCAGGCGAATCTACCCGCAAGCGGGCCTGGTACGTCAAGGAAGTTGACGAACCCACAGTAGAAATTGACTGGTCCATGATCAAGCGCCATTACGGCGGTCACAGTACCCAGTCGGCCGCGGTAGTTGCCCGGTACACAGGCCTTGCAGAATACAACGCCATGACCAAGTCCGCCAAATCAGATATCGACAGGATGAAAGCCAACGAACCGGGCTACCGGTTACGCGATGCGGCTCTCGGCTCCGCCAACGGCGGAATTTGGTCAGGCATGCCTTACACTCCTGCGGCCGCGACCTTCGGCGCGTCCGGCGGCGTTACTCCGACCTGCGAAGCCGACAAATTCGGCCGCATGAAGGTCCAGACCCCGGAACAGCGCGGCGTACCCAAGTGGACCGGTACCCCGGAAGAGGCCACTAAGATGCTGCGCGCCGTCATGGTATTTTTCGGCGCCGCCAACATGGGCGCTTCCGAACTTGACGATCACCACAAGAACTTCGTTGGGCTGACCGGCGACAACTACCCCGTCACCTACTATCCCGGCATCGATAAAGCCCCTACAACCGTGACCAAACCAGTCGTTTTTGCCGACCAGCCCAAGTTTTCCTGGGACGCCGCCAAGAACATCACTTATGTCCCGAATATTCCCCTCTGGGCCACAACCTATCTGATTCCCCAGCACCAGGAGTTAAACCTGCGCCGGCCTTCCGTGCTGGGCAGAACCACCCAAACCCGCTACCGCCTACGCCGCGAGACCACCACCTGCACCCAGGACTTCATTACCGGTATCGGGTATCAGAGTATGGCCGATGTACCCTACCGCGTCATTCCCTCCGGTCCGGGTATCGTCCTAACCGGCCTGGGCGAGAACGCACGTCATTCCATCATGACCCTCAGCCCGGAAGTCGGCGCCTTCGGCGGCTACTTCGATATGCTGACTGACCTGGAATTGGCACCGACCAAACCTATCGATGCTGGCATGTGGCGCTTCTGCCATTCCTGCGGCCTGTGCGCCGATCTGTGCCCCTCGGGTTCGATCATGAAGAAGGGCGAGGGAGAACCTTCATTCGAGGTCAGGCCGAGCAAAATAACTCCCAAGGATCCACCTCTGCCAGGAATGCGAGAGGCTGGTGAGTTCCACAAGCTTGGTCGCAAGACCTACTGGACCGATATGCCCGGTAGCCAGATCTACCAGAGATCAGTGGATACCTGCAATGTCTGTTGGGGCAACTGCGTCTTCAACGGCGCCAACGGCGCCATGATTCACCAGGTTGTTAAGGGCACTGCAGCCGTTACCCCGCTGTTCAACGGATTCTTCTCCAGCATGCATGAGCCGATGGGCTACGGCATGAAAACTGGCGAGGCTATCGAGGAGTGGTGGGATATGTCCTTGCCGTCCAACGGCTTCTCTTCCACCATGATGGCCCGCCACATGGGCTACTAGGGCGACTTCGAGCATTCAATTCGTGGAAAAGGGGCGGGTTCACCGTACACAGTGAACCCGCCCCCAGTCAATTCCCCTGTCCTTCAGGGCTTTTTTATTGTATTATGTTTGGTGGTTTTGATTATTCATTAGAGGCGCAAGATGAACTTGGTTTTAACCCGAGCCTGCTCCAATTCCTGCCCGTACTGCTTTGAGTCGGCAGAGCGGGAAGACGGCAAGCAGAACAGCATTTCCATGGATAACATCGCCCGCTTCGCTAACTGGGTGCGTGTTTCCCGGCTGGATTACCTGTCGCTCTTGGGCGGGGAACCATTTTTACACCCAAAGCTGCCGGAGATTGTAACACTGTTCCGGCAGGCAGCCCCGGGCACGGCACTGCGCATCCTTACCGGCGGCATTTTCAACAAGGACCTGCTGGACGAACTGCCAGCCCAGGAAGTCTCACTGGTGTTCAACATCAACGAACCCCGTGACTATCGCAACCCCAAGCATTTCAATAAGGTCATCACCAACGTCGAAACAGCACTGAGAAAGGGCTTCAAGGTCTCTATCGGCTTTAACGTCTGGCGGTTGGATTTCGATTCTGATTTCATGCCGGACCTAGCGCGGAGGCTGGGCTTTCTGCATTTCACCTGGACGGTGGCCAACCCGATACGTGATTCCGAATCGAAAGTGGTGCCCCCGGCCCAGTTCAGTGCGCTGGCCGAACGCTGCATGACCATGCTGAGGAAGGCCGCCGCTTTTGGCATCGACGCCACTCTGGACTGCCCGCTGCCGCTGTGCTTCTTCAAAGATTCCGACCTGGCCTGGATCCGCCAATACCACCCGGGTACGGCTTCCGGCATGGGTCCATGCGCGCCGGTTCTGGACGTGACGCCTGAATTGGAGGTCATCCGGTGCTTCGCCCTGTCAAAGTCGGTCCGGTTGAAGCTGACCGATTTCCATTCGGAGAAGGAGATCGAAGACTGGTTTGTGAAGCACCTGGACACCCGGCTGCTTCACCAGGGGTGTTATCAAATGTGCGGAGATTGTCCCCATTTCCTGACCGGCAGGTGTTACGGCGGGTGCCTGGCCGGCCACCCGGAGACAGGCGACGGGGCAGAGACCGGGCTCAGCGCCGGAACGTTGGAAAAGAAAATGCACCAGGCTATCGAAGCCGGTGAACCCGACCGAGCTTTAACCTACTATAATGCCGGCAATTTTTGGTCAAGGACCGATCTAGCTACTTTTGCCGCCGCCGTGGCCGCCTCCAAACTTGGACAATGGGACGAAGCGTTCCGTTACGCCACCGAGGCCAATAACCGGGCTCATGACCCCGCATTTATGAAAGTCATCGGGCAGTTCATCACCGGGATTGCCGTACCGAACCTGAAACAGAGCGAAGCTGAACCAACGTATTCCCCGGCAGAGGCGGCCGAATTTGTTAGCTGCCCGGCACCTGAGGCTGGCGAGCCGGCTAATAGTTAACGATCGATGCCGATGAAAGTTCTCCTGGTTTTTCCTCCGCAGTGGACGCCGTTCCGGCCTTATTTGAGCCTGCCGTCCTTGGCTGCCTACCTGCGGCAGCAGGGGATCACGGTCGTCCAGAAAGATTTTAACCTCGAAGCCTACGACTTGATGTTGTCGGAAGGCTACTTGAGACGCATCGGTGAGAGGTTGAAGAGCCAGTTTGCTGCCCAGGAACTAAAAGACAACTTGGCGCCCGGCATCGAGCAGAAATTCTATAACGACCTGTTCATGGCCAAGTCGCTGGCTCCGGCGCTGGCGGACAGGGTTGAAGCCGCCAAAATAGTGTACCGGGACAGCCGGGATTTTTACGACCCGGAGAAACTGGCTGCCGCCACCCATACCATCAGCCAGGCTTTGTCGGTTGTAGGTCAGGCCCATTTCCCTACGACGATGGGATTGTCATCTTTTAACATGCCTTCGTTCACCGGATCTTACCTGAGCCTGAAAGCGGCGACCCAGAACCGGTTGGAAAACCCATACCTGGAGCTTTACGAGGAGCACCTTCTGCCGTTCATCCGTGCTGAAAAACCGAATGTTATCGGCATCACCATCTCCGGCGAAAGCCAGCTTATACCGGCGCTCACGTTGTCGCGTCTGCTAAAATCGCCTGGCATCAGGGCACACATCACCGTTGGCGGTTACGTTGTATCGATGTTGGCCGATGTCCTGGTGAAATACCCTGAACTCTACGAACTGTTCTTCGACAGCGCCATCATCAACGATGGCGAAAAACCGATGCTGGAACTGGTGCGGCATCTGGAGCACGGGGACAGCCTGTGTGGCGTACCGAATTTGATCTTCCGCGACGGTAATGAGATCAGAATCAATACAAAGGAACCGCCGGAGAATATCAACTCACTGCCGGCGCCTAACTTCGAAGGTCTGCCACTTGACAAGTATTTCAGTCCGGAACCGGTGCTGCCGCTGCTGTCATCGCGGGGCTGCTACTGGAGCAAGTGCACCTTTTGCACTCACAGCCTAGCTTATGGTCTGACTTGTCAGGTCAGGGAACCGGTCAAAGTGGTTGATGACATCGAGTTATTGTCCTCAAAATACGGCGCCACCCACATCGCCTTTTCGGACGAGGGGACGTCACCCGCCTCGATAAGCAAGATTTCAGACGAGATCCAAAAACGCGGTTTGAAAGTCAGGCTGTCCACCAGCATCCGGCCGGAAAAGCAATTCACCCCGGAGCTCTGCCGCAAGATGGCCGCGGCGGGCTTCAGGGAAGTTTATATCGGCATCGAATCGAGTTGCGAACGCGTCCTTGGGCGCATCAATAAAGGGACGACCGGTGCCGTCAATGAAGAAATCCTGAAGAATATCCACGATGCCGGGATCTGGGACCATGTTTACATAATGTTTGGTTTCCCCGGAGAGACCATGGAAGAAGCGCAGCAGACTTTCAGGTTCCTGGAGAAGCATAAGAACATCATCAGGTCTCTGGGTATCAGCAATTTTTCCGTCGGCCGGAACTCTATGGTAATGCACCACCCGGAGGATTTCGGCGTGACCCTGACAGAGACCGGCGACGAATTCGATTTCAAGCTCTATTTTAACTACAAGGTCGCCGAAGGACTGACGCAGATCCAGGGTTGGGATCTGACCGAGGAATGCTTTGCCAAGGTGGCCGTCCAACTGGAGGGTGATGTTCTTCTTGAAAAAATTGGCCATCATTACGATAAAGGCTGCATCCTGCCGCAATACCTGTCCCATTATGAAGCCACAGATCCATTCCTTCGCTCGATCGTCAAAGAAAAACACCCGAGTGTGAAACACAAATCCGTCACCGTGAGATCGCAACCGGTGTTGAAACATGGAATCACCGTGGAACGGTTGAAATTCAACCTGCGCCAGATCCGGCAGAACATCGCTGACAACACGGGGAGCGCCGTTTATCCCGAACCTGGCCTGACCCTTTCGGACCCGGAAAACAGCAAATTCAAGCGGATCAGCGAACAGACGGAAGAGATCTTAGCCCTGTGCGATGGGCGACGGACAGTATCGCAAATCGCCCAGAAACTGGCTAAGCAGTATCGTATCCCGCTCGCCGTGATCGAGCGCGATTGTCTGAAAATATTGCAGCCTATCTTTGACGAAGGGTATCTGACCTTGGCACCGGAAACCGCAACCGTACACTCGAAACGCTAGGTTTGCAGCGACTTGCTCATGAAAATCCTGATAGTCATCCCGTCGCGAAGCTACCGGGGGCAGCCGGGATATGTCGACTTTCCTGACGAGATGTTGTCCCTCGCCGTGGTGCTTGAAAGCCCTGGTCATAAGATCAAGTTCGTCGATTTCAACGTTGAACGACTCCCTCCTGATACCATAACCCAGTTTCAACCCGACCTGGCGGTATTTTATGTGTCCACCGGACCGGAGATCGCTGATGCATTGAACAAGTCGCGGGAATACAAAAAACTTGGAATCAAGATCGCCTGGTGCGGCTGTCACCCGACCGCTCTGCCGGAGCAGACCTTAGCCGCAGATTGTGTGGACTACGTTATCTGCGGTGGCGCCGAGATGACTATAACTGAGTTAGCTGACAGCCTTCTTGGAAATGTCCCAAGCCTGTCATCAATCCTCGGTCTCGGATACAAAGATGAGTTTGGAAGTGTGCGTATAAATGAATCTAGGCCGCCACTGGCCGATGCCGACAGCCTGCCGGACCCAGCGTGGCACCTGGTTGATTTCCAACGCTATCCTGACACTAACTTGAACACGTCACGCGGCGGGCCGTACGCCTGCACCTTCTTTCCCGATTTGGGTGAGTGCCGCATATCACTCAGTGGCAAGTTGTCGCCCGGCCGAATCTTATCGCAGATGAGGAAAATGCGGCAAGAGTATGGAGCCCGCCACGTTTATTTTTCAGGCTGCGGTTTGGCCGCGGACGGGGCACGTTTCAAGGATTTCTGTCGCATTGCGATACGCCAGAAGCTGAAAACCGGCTGGACGCTGCCGGTATCAAGCGGCCTGGACGAAGAAACTGTCCGCCTGATGGCGAGGGCCGGCTGCGTTTCGGTTCTTTTGGACGTTGGCAGCGGCAGCCCCAGGCTGCGGCAATTTCTTAAAATGCCTGACATCGAAGAGGTCGAAAAGGCATTCCAGCTGCTGGTCCGCCACAAGATAATCCCAACACTACTGGTTAACCACGGCTACCCCACCGAAAGTGCGGCGGATTTCCAGGAAACACTTGACCTTTTGGTGCGGCTCGATCAACCACCTGTGCTATTTTTGAAATATATCCCATATCCCGGGACAGAGCAGTTCGATTTATGTGTCGATCAGGGGCTCGTTTCGGTACCTTTATCCGTTGCGGAGTGGGCGGAATTCGTTCCGGGCTGCATGGCACGGAACCTGAGCCAGGTCCATCAGGAACACTTCAACCGTGCTCTCGCCGAGTTTCGGCAAACCTATGCCTCTCGCCGCGTCCGGTTTATGGTTCGCCATAACCCCGGTTATTTCCTGGCGCTTATCAGGAAGCCACGAGAGTTTTTCAAAAGGCTCAAGGACTTATTTCGATATTACGCCGAAGCCGTTCGCCAAAGAAAAATCAAAACCTGAAGCGAACCGTCGCATATTGACACCGACCGGAACCGCTCCTATAATCCGTGGCAAATAATAACCGGGAGGTAATTATGGATTCCTGGGAGCAATGGGTAGTCATTATCATCGTGCTCTGGGCTGTCGTCCACACTTTCGTCGACATGCAGGTCAAAAAGAAGGTCGATCAGATGGAAAAAGACATGAAAGAGCACAAACACTAAACCGCATACACCTCAAAAAAGAAGCCCCTCGATTTTTCGAGGGGCTTTCCGTTTTACGGTTGATTTCGGTTATTTGATGACGTTGGTGCCCATATACGGCCAAAGGGCTTCAGGCACGGCTATGGAACCATCGGGCTGCTGGTAATTTTCCAGCAAAGCAATGAGGACACGCGGCAGGGCGAGGCCGGAGCCGTTCAGGGTGTGGACAAAGTCTACTTTGCTATCCGATGCTCGGCGGTAGCGGATGTTAGCCCGGCGGGCCTGGAAATCCCAGCAGTTGGAGCACGATGAGACCTCCAGCCACTCCTTGATCCCCGGCGCCCAGATCTCGATGTCGTAGCTCTTGGACGAGGCGAAGCCGATATCCGCGGTGCAGAGTTGCTTGATGCGGTAAGGCAGGCCTAGGGCCCGGGCGATATCCTCTGCGTCGTCCAACAGTTTTTCCAGTTCTTCGTTGGACTTGTCCGGTTCGGTGAATTTATAAAGCTCCACCTTGTCGAACTGGTGGCCGCGCTTGATACCGCGGGTGTCCTTTCCGGCGCTCATTTTCTCGCGGCGGAAGCAGGCGGTGTAGGCGCAATAATTGATTGGTAGTTGGTCGTTGGACAGGATCTCGCCGCTATGCAGGCTGGTCAGCGGCACCTCGGCGGTGGGCACCAGCCAGAGGTCGTCGATGGCATCGCGGTACAGATTATCTGCGAATTTCGGCAGATTGCCGGAGCCATAAAGGATTTCCTTTTTTACCAGGAACGGCAGGTACATTTCCTTGTAGCCGTGCTTGCGGGTATGCAGGTCGAGGAACAGGCTGATGAGGGAGCGCTGTAACCGGGCGCCGAGTTCCTTCAGGACATAGAAACGGGTGCCGGACAGCCGTACGCCGCGGTCGAAATCGATGATGCCGAGGTTCTCCCCAAGCTCCCAATGCGGTTTTACTTCAAAATCGAATTCCCTGACGTCGCCGCAGTACCGCAGCACGATATTGTCATCTTCGCTGGTGCCCTGCGGAATGCTGGCCTGGGGGATGTTGGGCACCTGCAGCAGGTAGGTCTGCAACTGCTCATCCAGCGTTCTAAGGATTTCCTCCAGGGTGGCAATGCGTTCGCGGAGGGCGCGGCCGGCCTCGGGGTCGACGCGCTGTTTGGACTGTTCCTTGCGCTGGCGGCGGAGTTCATCCAGTTCGGCGGTCTTTTCACGCCGCAGGTGATCCGTTTCCAGTATCTCGTCGATAGGAGCCTTAGTCTGCCGTGAATCGACGGCTTTGTGCACCAGGTCCGGATTGTCGCGGATGAGTTTAAGATCAATCATGAATTACTCCTTGTCCTTGAGAGCCGGGAAGAAGATGACCTCGCGGATGGTCTGGTTGTTGGTCAGGATCATGGTAAGACGGTCGATGCCCACGCCCAGGCCGCCGGTCGGTGGCATGCCGTATTCCAGGGCGGTGATGAAGTCCTCGTCGATGGTCTCCTGCTCTTCCTGACCTCGGGCTTCACGGATCTGTTCCAGACCGAGGCGCAGCTTTTCGGACAGCCCGATGACCGTTTTATCGCCGAGCGATTTGGCCTTGTGCTCCACGTCATGAATGCGTTCACGGAAGTCCCGCAGGGCTTTCAGGACCGCCGGGTTATCGCCGACCTGGCTTTCGATCTCGGCGGCTAAAGCCGCGGTGCGGGCGGCCATCTGCTCCACTTTCACCGGGTCGCAGTGAGCCGACCCCGAAACCTGGGCGTTCATTTCCGTGACAAGTTCTTCGACCAGCAGATCGAGTTGGGCCTCGGTGTCGCGGTAGAGGATCTGGAGTTTGAAGCGTTTCTCCTGTTCCAGTGGATCGTTAAGTTCTGAAAAGGCGTTGGCGATCTCCATGCCGGCGGCGAAAGCCTCGAAGCGCTCGACGATGCGCGGCTCGTCCGGCCGGGTCTTGGCCAGCGGCGACATCTCGATGGGGTAATCGACCAGAAAACATGGCTGTGTGAGGTTCGGCTCGAGGTAGGTCGAAAGCAGCTCGTCGAGGAGCTTGCCCTTGTCTTTTTTCGGGTCGACGGCGATTCCGATCTCACGCATTTTTTGCCTGAGCGATTCGATATCGGCGTAAGCCAGGAAATCGACGCCGCTCTTGGCCAAAAGCTCAGCCCGGAAATCGATCTGAGGCCAGGGGGGGGTGAAATCCAAAGTGCTCTCGCCGTATTTTACGGTGTAACTGCCGGTGAGGTCCTTGACGATACCGGACACCATCTGCTCCACCAGGACCATGACGTCGCGGTAGTCGGCGTAAGCCTGGTAGCACTCCATCATGGTGAATTCGGGGTTATGTTTGAAGGAAATACCCTCGTTACGGAAGATGCGGCCGATCTCGTAGACGCCGTCGTAGCCGCCGACGATGAGCCGTTTCAAATGCAGTTCCAGGGCGATGCGCAGATAGAAATCGCGGTCGAGGGCGTTGTGGTGAGTGATGAACGGCCGTGCCGCGGCGCCGCCGGCGGCGGGCTGCAGCACCGGCGTCTCAACCTCGATAAACCCGTGGCTGTCGAGGTACTTGCGGATGCCCGAAATGATTTTAGCGCGGGCGCGGAAAGTGTCCCTGACCTCCGGGTTGGCAATGAGGTCCAGGTAGCGCTGACGGTGGCGTATTTCGGTGTCCTGAAGGCCGTGCCATTTTTCCGGTAATGGCTGCAATGATTTGGTTAATAGCGACAGGCTGGTGGCGCTGATCGATGGCTCGCCGGTGCGGGTACGCATGAGTTTGCCGGTGGCGCCGATGAAATCGCCGATATCGAGCGCCTCGATGATGGCCCAGCTTTTTTCATCCAGGTTGGCCTTGCTGCAGAAGAGTTGGATCTTGCCGGCGCCATCGCGGATATCGAAGAAGCTGAGCTTGCCCAGGTCACGCCGGGACACCAGGCGACCGGCCACGGTCACGACCGGCAGTTCAGCCCCGGTCTTTTCGGAGTCTTCGAGCAGTTTGACCGCCTCGGTATTGGAGTGGCTGCGGTGGAAGGTGTTGGGGTAGGCTTCGATTCCCAGGGTCTTAAGGCGGGCAAGTTTATCGAGCCGTTCTTTGGTGATGTTGTCGAGTCGTGAAGGCATTTTGCCCCTTTTTGGCTACTAGTCTGGTAATTATAGGCGATGAAGGTGGCTATGGCAAAGCAAATAGACCAATTGAATGATACTTTCAGGAAACGTTGGGCTGATTGATTTTAAGCTCGTCCAGCCAGGCGGCGCTTCTGATGCCTTTTTCCAGCAGGAAATGGAGGTAGGTCCGGATGACGGCACCGATCTCCCGGTTAAGCGCCGGATCGATTTTCAGCCGAGAGGCCGCATCGTACCGATTTTCCAGCAAAAATCGCATCACCTTTAAACCGCTGACCGAAATGGGGTAGGTGGTGAGTTCGTCGGCGCAGCCCGGGCAGAGGACGCCGCCGGAAACAGGTGAAAAGTAGTTGGTCACCGCCTTCAGTTCCGCACCGCAGGCGGGGCAGCGCCGGAGTTCCGGCCGGTAACCCAGGCTTTTTAGGAGGTTCAGTTCGAAATAGCGAGATAACAGATCAGGGTTGGTTGTCTCGCCAAGGCTTTCCAAAGCCTCGATAAGGAGATCGAATAATGGCTTGTTGGCCTGCTCCTCTGGGGCGAAGTGATACACTAATTCGGCGAAATACATCGCATAAGCAGTGCGCTCCAACGAATTCCTGATCGCGAGATATGGTGAAAGCGTCTGGCTGCCGATGACGGTGTCCAGGTTTTTACCCCGGGCTAACGTGACATCGGTATAGGTCAGCAGCTCAAGGTGTCCGGCCAACCGGGCCCTGGCCTTTCGCACCCCTTTGGCTATCGCCGAGACTTTGCCGATTTCCCTCGTGAATAGTGTGATTACCCGGTCGGCCTCTCGGAGACGAGCTCGCCGGATGACCACCGCCGGAGTCTTGAGCTCCCGCGGGGCGCTCACTGTGCCCTCATTTTAAGACGCTGCTGTACCGCGTCGCTTTTTAGTTCTCGCAGGGCATCGGCCGCCACCCAGCGGGCAGCCGGATTGTCGATGCGTGCGATCCGTTCTGCGGTGGCGATGGCCTGGTGATTCAAAACAAGAGAGCTTTTGCCGATCTGGCGCAGCGCCCAGTTGACCGCTTTTTTGACGAAGTTCCTTGTATCGGCGGCGCCGCGCTCGATCTCGGCAAAGATGATGGCCATCCGTGCGGGGTCGGGGGTATTCTTGCCGCCGACCCGCGAACGGGCCATGAGGACGAAGCCAGCCCGCTTAACGAATTCTTCGTCACGGCGGCTCCACTCGATCTCCTTATCGTAGGCGAATGGAGTCGTCTCCCACAGATTGGAGCACACTTGGTCGCAGACGTCCCAGGAGTCGAAGTCGGCGGTCCAATCCTCCATTTGCTCGGGAGTGACCTGTTTGGGGTCATCGACCAGGCTCGCCAGGATACAGGCTTCGTGGATGCCGGACTTCCATAATTCGAGGGCGAGTTCGTGGTTATTCTTGTTGGCTTTGGCGATAGCCCGCAACGCCGGAATCGGTATGCCGAGGGTATTGGCTGAATTGATGCCGTAGCGCGCCATGCCGGCGATGTTAGTCGGGTTAGCCATGGATTTAAGCTCGGCGATGATTTGCTCGGCGAGGATCACAGCATCCGGCTCCCTGGAATAACCTCGTGATCGGGCGCTATGAGCACTACATCACCTTCACCTTCGATAACCCCCAGCACCAGTACCTCCGAGATGAAATCGGCTACCTGCCTGGGCTGGAAGTTGGTCACGGCCAGGACGGTGCGGCCGGTGAGCTCGATATCCCAAGCCCGGTTGGCCAGCGTGGCGACGATCTGGGCGCTCGATTGCTTGATGCCCAGCGGACCGAAGTCCAGCGACAGCTTAAAGGCCGGTTTTTTGGCCTTCGGAAATGGTTCAGCCTTGATGATCCGCCCGGCGCGGATGTCGATCCGTTCGAAATCGGCATACTCGATGGTCATTTAGAACCATTTCTTGCGCTTGAAATAGAACAGCATGACAATGCCGATGCTTGCCATGATTCCCAGGATGGCGAAATATCCCCACTCCCAGCGGAGTTCCGGCATGTTGTCGAAGTTCATGCCGTAGACCCCGGCGATGAAGGTCAACGGGATAAAAATGGTTGAGATAATGGTCAGCACTTTCATTACCGCATTGAGACGGTTGGAGACGCTGGAAAGGTAAATATCAAGCAAGTCTGATAGGATTTCCCGCGTATTATCGAGGCTGTCCATGACCTGGATGGTATGATCATAAACGTCTTGGAGATACAGTCGGGTATTTTGTTGAATGAGCGGCGATTCCGAATGCCGCAACCCGCTGATCACCTCGCGCAGCGGCCAGATGCCGCGCCGCATGAAAAGAAGGTCTCTTTTCAGGTTTTTAATGGTGGCCAGGGTTTCGGTGGTCGGCGATGCTAAAACGGTTTCTTCCAGGTCTTCGGTAGCCTCACCAAAGCTTTCCAGTACGATGAAATAGTTATCCACGATGGCATCGACGAGCGCATAAAGCAGAAAGTCAGGGCCTTGTTTCCGGAGCGTGCCTTTGTTCTGTCTTAGCCGTTCGCGAACTGGTTCGAAGGCGTCGCCGCCACCTTCCTGAAAGGAAATGACGAAGTTGAGGCCGAGGATCAGGCTGACTTGCTCGGCCACGATTTGCCCGTCGTTCTCCCGGTAGAGCATTTTGAGGACAACATAGATGTAGTCGCCGAAATCTTCCTGCTTCGGCCGCTGCTCGGTATTGACGATGTCCTCGAGGATCAAGGGATGCACCCCGAAGTGCCCGCCGAGCTGGGCGATGACGGCGGTGTCATGCAGTCCGTCGACATTGATCCAGGTGACGGTGGCGGTGTCGCGGAAATGGAACGCGTCCTCCACAGACGCCAACTCCCGTTCTGAAAGTTGGTTCTGATCGTAATCGAAAAGGCGGAAGCGGGTTTTTTCGGCCCGCCGCTCACCGATGTGGATGAGAGTTCCCGGCGCCAGCCCCGACTTTTGCGACCGCCTGGTCCTGGTGTCGGCCATGGGTTAAAACTCCTGCCGGTTTTCCATGGCGCGGGATAAAGTGACATCGTCGGCGTACTCAATCTCGCCGCCGAAAGGCAGTCCACGGGCCAGGCGGGTGACCTTGACCCCCACCGGGGCGATCAGCCGTTGCAGGTACATCGCCGTTGTTTCGCCCTCGACATTGGCGTTGGTAGCCAGGATGATCTCGACCACAGTGCCGCCTTCGAGGCGCGACAGAAGTTCGGCGAGGCGGATATCGTCGCTGCCGACGCCCTCGGTGGGAGAGATGGCCCCGTGTAGCACGTGGTAAACGCCCTTATAGACGTTGGTATGCTCCAATGTCAGCATATCCTGCGGCTGTTCCACCACACAGATACGGCTCTGGTCGCGGACAGGGCTGGCACATATACTGCATACTTCGGCGTCGGTGATGTTGCAACACACCCGGCAGCGCTGGGTCTTCTGCTTGACCGCCACAAGGGCGTCGGCTAGTTCCCTTACCTGCTCGTCGCTGGCCTTGAGTAGGTGATAGGCCAGGCGCTGGGCGCTTTTAGGTCCAATGCCTGGCAAGCGCGCCAACACCTCCGTCAGGCGGTTGACGGTCCCTGCGGTGGACTTGGGTGCTTCTTTCATTTCTGGCAACCTATTCGGTATTGGATATTGGTAGTATTGGTAATATTGGTATTATTCCAGGATTAGGCCTAGCCTAATCCTGGAAGTCCCATGCCGCCCATCATGCCGGCCATCTGCTTGGACGATTCCTTCTTGGCTTTTTCCATGGCATCGTTGATGGCTTTCAGGATGTTGTCTTCCAGTTGCTTGGCCTTGGCCGGGTTGATGGCATCGGGGCTGATAGTCAACGAGAGAAGCTTCTGCTGGCCGTTGACCGTCACCTTGACCGGACCTTTCTCTGCCTCGACGACGACCTTGGCCAGTTCTTTGTTAATCTTATCCAGTTGGGACTTGAGTTCCATTGCCTGTTTTACTTTTGAGAAGTCCATTTATCCTCCACGTTTATTATCTCGGCGCCGCGTCGCTGCGCCTCTTTGACTAAATGGTTGCTGACCTGTTCGTGGACGCATGCAACCTGGCATGACGAACCTATGCAGGCCGAGAGAATTTCCGCGGTGACCCGCTTGTTCTCCGGTTCGTTGATCTTGTTCATGTGGATGGGGAACTTGAAAGACAGGGTGACAGTTCCCGCGCTGAAGGCTACCGGCTGGGCGCCGGCGCTCCGCAGGATGGCCAGCGCCGTCGACCGCCGCAGGTTCGGCGGCGCGGCGGACAGGATGCCCGGCCAAACGCGAACCAGGTCTTCAAGACTGGCGATAGGGGCAGCTGCTGGTTTTGCCGCTGCCGGCTCACTTTTCTTCGGTTCCGGCGTTGGAGCCTCGGATGGTGGCGGTGAAGACGGGGTAACCGCAGCCTGAGCTTTGGATGGCTGCGTCTCGACCGGGGGTGTGGCGGCAATAACAGCTTTCTCGGCCATCGGAGGCTTGGCGAAGTTAGGTTCGACTACCGGTCTGGGCGCGGGCTCGAAGGGCTTTGCGGGTACGATCACCGGCGCTTTCAATGTGGTCGCGGCCATCGGTTGAACTGCCCGCGCCGGTTCGGACGGTCTTTCGGCGGTTCTCTCCACCGGCGCCGGCTTCAGGGTGGCGTCGACCAATGCCATTTCCATTGCCAGCGGCGTGGTCATATCGGCCCCGGATGACAGCGCGGTGAAACCCTTTAGAGCTTTTAATATCTGTTCGAGAGAGGTTGTCTCGGCCGCGGCTTTGGCCTCGGCCATCTCCTCTGCAGTCAGTCCCGCTGAGTCGGCTGAGCCGGCCTTGACCATGAGCAATTGCCGCAACTGTTCGACGACCTCGCGGTTAAACTGCTTCAAGTCCACGCCATCGGCCGCCACCTCAGACAGGAGTTTCAGCCCGGCGGCGATATTCCCTGAGGTAACGTGCCTGACCAGCCGTCCCGACCGGTCGTCGCCAGTGAGTCCCAAGCCGGATTGCACCTGCCGCAGGCCGATGTGCCCGGAGTTGACCGTGGCGATCTGCTGCAGGAGATTTTCAGCGTCTCGCAGGCTGCCGCCGGCTGCCCGTGCGAGCAGGGCGACGGCTTCTTTCTCGATCTCGATGCCTTCGGCTTTGGCAACATCAGCTAGTTTCTCGGCGATATCCTTGACCGTCAGGCGCCGGAAATCGAAACGCTGGCAGCGGGACATGATGGTTGGCAGAATTTTGTGCAGCTCGGTCGTCGCCAGGATGAAAATGACCCGCGGCGGCGGCTCCTCCAGCGTCTTTAGAAGCGCGTTGGAGGCGCTGGTGGAGAGCATGTGGACTTCATCGATGATATAGACCTTGTACCGGGCCTCGGCCGGGACATAGTTAACCCGCTCTTTGAGTTCGCGGATGTCGTCAACGCCGGTGTTACTGGCGGCGTCGATCTCGATAACATCCATGGCGCGGCCTTCAGTGATGCCGCGGCACATGTCGCAGGTGTTGCACGGCTCGCCAAGACCTTCATTGGTCAGGCAGTTGACCGCCTTCGCCAGGATGCGTCCGGTGGAGGTTTTACCGGTGCCCCGCGGCCCGCAGAAAAGGTAAGCCTGGGCCATCCGCCGTTGTTTCAGGGCTGACAGCAGGGTGCGGGTTATCGGCTCCTGTCCCACCACCTCGGCGAGGCTCTGGGGACGCCACTTGCGGTAATAAACCTGGCATGACATAAGTTGGGTAATTATACCCTAAGCGGGGGTGCCGGTGCGAGGTTTAGAACCGGCGAGGCAGCCATTCCGAGCCAGGCTCCCGGGACTGTCCTCGCCCTCGTTTGCATTAATATTACTGGTAAAACGGTTGTTCCGGGTTACTTCTTCCGGTAATGGACGTTCCAGCGGTGGCTCACGTTTTCTACGAACTTTTTAATTTCGGGATCGGGGGATTGTCCCAGCTCGGCAAGGAAGCCGTGCAGCAGTTCGCCGCCGCTCATACCAGGAGTCGGTTCCTCAGGACCCGGCAGGTTAACCCAGACAATCTCGCTAAGTACTTTCTGATAATCGATAGATGTTCCCATGATTCACCCTCCACTTTTTTATGCGGAATTTTTGCCATTGTCGCGCCGGACGGCCCAGGCGGTGGAATTTGTTAAAGTTTAAGTCCCACTGACTGCGAAGTCAAATGGAATCCAGAGCGGTTGATTGGGGTAGGGGGAGGGTGCAGATTGACATAAACTCGCCAACCCATCGAAATCCATGTATACTTTCATAGCCTGATCCGCCACGAAATTGAGCAAATTACACCCCTCCGTAAAGGTAAAAAATTACCTGATGAACAAAAAGACGTTCCATATCGTTTCGCTCGGCTGCGCCAAGAATACCGTTGACGCCGATTCGATGGCGCAGGTCCTGGCCGCGTCCGGTTACGAGTTGGTTGAAAACCCCCGGAAGGCGCGGATCATAATCGTTAATACCTGCGGTTTTATCACCTCTGCTTCAGAAGAGTCGTTTGGCGCGCTGGCCAAGTTGGCGGCCAAAAAGAAAAACGGCCAGGTGTTGATCGCCGCGGGCTGCCTTACACAACGCTACGGCGGAGATGTGGCCGGGCGTATTCCAGGGGTAGACGCCATATTGGGCACCCGTCGCTGGATGGATATCACCGATGTTATCGAAAGCCTGAATGATGCCGAAACCCCCGACTCGCGGTTTGATCTTTCTGACGCCGAGCGCGTCGGCAGGGACGAGCGGGGCGCCCAGCGGGTTTCAGTGCAGGGCGCCAGCGCCTATCTTAAGATCGCGGACGGCTGCTCCCGGCAGTGCGCCTTCTGCGCCATCCCTCTGATCAAGGGACCCACCGTCAGCCGGCCGGTGGAATCGATCATCGCCGAAGCTGTATCGCTTCAGGAACGGGGAGTGCGGGAGATTGTCCTTCTCGCCCAGAATACCACCGACTACGGCCTCGACATGGGAATGCGAAACGGGCTAGCTCAGTTACTTGAGAAGATGACCGCCGCCGCCCCCAGCATCGACTGGTTCCGCATCATGTATGCCTTTCCCGGCGGCGTCACCGATGAACTCATCGAGGTCATGGCCGGCAATAAACAAATCGTGCCTTACCTCGATCTACCTCTGCAGCACGCCCACCCGGAAATTCTTCGGCAGATGGGGCGCCCGTCAAACATCGACTGGGTCTATAAGACCCTCGATAAAATGCGGAATGCCATTCCGGACCTCACCCTCCGCAGCACCTTCATCGTCGGCTACCCCGGGGAGACCGAAGCTGAATTCAAGACGTTATTGGATTTCATCGGGGACATTCGCTTCGACAAGCTGGGCGCTTTCAAATTCTCCTTCGAGAAAGGTACCCCGGCCGAAGCTCTCGGCGATCCCATTCCGGATGAAATCAAGGAAGAACGCCTGAAACGCCTGATGGAGAAGCAGCAGCCGATTTCGCTGGAACGCAACCGGGCTTTCGTCGGTCGCGATCTCAAAGTCCTGATCGAAGGCGCCGGAGACGGCATCTCCATCGGCCGCAGCTATCGTGACGCTCCCGAGGTTGACGGCCTGGTGCTGGTCAAAGGCGAGATTTCAACAGGGAAAATGGTTACGGTGCACATCGATAGCGCCATGGTTTACGACCTCAGTGGTCACGCCCTGTAGGGACGCAGCGTGCCGCGTCCCGGGAATCTCGTTCCCGTACCGCGTCACTCACGGGTGACCGCGCCCGATGCCTGTGCTATAATTACATAAAATATGTCCCCCATCATTAAACTTACCCGCTGGTAGCAACCCCTTCGGTTTTTCGCCGTTCACCTGCGCATTCTCGGAATTTTCGTACAAGGGGTTATTGTTGAATATCGCCGTTCAAGAAACTAAACAGGATAATGAAGCCTTCAAGAAAGAAGTGGCGCGCCGTCGCACCTTCGCAATTATCTCCCACCCGGACGCCGGCAAAACGACGCTAACCGAAAAATTCCTGCTTTATGCCGGCGCGGTGGAACTGGCCGGTTCGGTGCGCGCGCGGTCCAACCAGCAACATACCGCATCGGACTGGATGACCATGGAGAAGCAGCGCGGCATATCAATTTCGGCCACAGCGCTGGAGATGGAGTACCGGGGCTACCGGATCAACCTGCTCGATACGCCCGGCCACCAGGACTTCAGCGAAGATACCTACCGTACGCTGATGGCCGCAGACAGCGCTGTGATGGTCCTGGACTCCGCCAAGGGCATCGAGCCCCAAACCGAGAAACTGTTCCGCGTCTGCCGCCTGCGCGGCATCCCTATCCTGACCTTCATCAACAAGATGGACCACCCCGGCCGCGACCCGCTGGCCCTCCTCGATGAAATCGAGCGGATGCTGGGCATCACCGCGGTGCCGATGAATTGGCCCGTGGGCGAGGCGCCTTCATTCCAGGGGGTTTATGACCTTTCCGGCAACAAGATGCTGCGTTTTCAACGTACGGAGCATAACAAGTTCCGGGCGCCGGTTCAGGTATCCGGCATCGATGATCCGGCATTACCGGAACTCCTGGGTGTGGCGGCCTACCAGAAACTCGTCGAGGACGTATCGCTGCTGTCCGGCGCGGTCAGCCAATTCGACAAGGACAAATTTCTGGCCGGCACTATGACCCCGGTCTTTTTCGGCAGCGCCCTCACCAACTTCGGCGTCGAAGCATTTCTGGAGGCCGTCCTGGATCTGGCACCGCCTCCCGTTGTCCGGGAAACCGAACAGGGTATCATCGACCCGGCCAGCGACGTCTTCCGGGGATTCGTGTTCAAGCTCCAGGCCAATATCGATCCGCGTCACCGCGACCGCATGGCTTTCGTCCGCGTCTGCTCTGGCAAGTTCGAGAAAGACATGCTGGTGCTGAACCCGCGTCTGAAACAACAGATCCGCCTGTCGCGGGCGTTCAAGTTGTTCGGCCGGGAACGGGAGAGCGTCGATACCGCCTTTCCTGGTGATGTCATCGGCATCATCAGCCCGGGGCTTTTAACTATCGGCGACACGGTGACCACCGGCAAGCCGATCGACTTCGCCAAGGTCCCGACCTTCCCGCCAGAGCACTTCGCATTGCTGGTCAACAGCGACGTCACGCGGTTCAAACAGTTCAACAAGGGCCTGGCGCAGCTTGAAGAGGAAGGCACCATCCAGGTGCTGCATTCCGAAGACGCCCTCCGCCGGGAGCCGATCGTGGCAGCCGTGGGCGAGTTGCAGTTCGACGTTGTTTTAGCCCGGCTGGAGGAAGAGTACGGGGTCAAGGCCCAGGTCCAGCGCCTTGGTTTCATCGGCGCCAGGTGGGTTAAGACGGCCGATGGCGCTGAGCGGATGTCCCTTTCAAGCAATATGCGGCGCTGCCGGGACCGGTTAGACCGCCCGGTGGTGCTGTATTCCTCCAAATGGGAGCTGGATTATTTCCAGAAGGAGAATCCGGGCATCGCCCTGACCGAAATAAGCTGATCTCTATGGATAGGCTTGCCTGTTATTAAGCCGAAACCTCGATAACCGTCTTGATGTGCTCCGGTCCCTTGGGTTCAAAAGCCCTCTCGTATTCCCGCAGCGGGTAGCGGTGGGTGATGATGCCCTTCAGCAGGTCCGGGTATTTCTCGGCGATGGCGGGCATATCGGCCATCGCGGCTTCGAAATGGCGGCGGTTGGAGTTGACCGATCCCACTAGCACCTGGTTGTAACGCACCATCTGGCGCCAGATCTGGGCGGTATCGATATTCAAGACCATGTCTTCGCGCGGGATGCCGGTCATGACGTAGATGCTGCTCCGCGACATGTACATGATGAGTTCCCCGGCGATGGGCGAAGCCCCCGAGGCCTCGAAGATGACATCCAGCCGTTGCCCGGCGAAGATGGGGTTGTCCATCAGTTGCCTGGCGGACAGGCTTTCGGTGTTCAAGTACTGGGCTTCCATGTAGCCGGCCAGCCCGGCCTTGGGGTGGTCCGGCGGCACGACGTCGGTGGCGATGACGTTGGCGCCGGCCAGGCGCATGGCGCACCATGTAGCCGGCCACCCGCAGCACAATTTCGTAATCTTCGAAGTTGGACTGGATGTTCAGGCGTTTGAGCCTGGCGGCGCCAGGATGACGGGAAAGGGTACTTCATCCAGTTGAATGCCGGTCCAATACTGCCGCCCGTCTAACCAGAAGTTTTGCGGGAAACCGCTGTCAGCTTGCTGCGACGCCGAAAGGTAGATCAGCGCCCGCCGGGCTGCCTTGGTATCGCCAGCGGCCAGGAGCCCGGTGACGCTGTTGACCATGTCCCGGGTCCAGACCAGGTGATAACCCCCTGTCGCAGCGTCGCCGAGGGTTTCACCACAGGGGATGGACAGGGAGGTGATAAAGGCCCCGGGATAGGGTCTTATCCTTGTGGGCCGAGAGCAGGCCAGTGCTGGCGTGGTACAGCTCGCCGGAATCACTAGAATGGCTCTCGAGGGCGAGCATGGTACACCCCCGGTTTTCCCATTGCTTTTTGAAGATGCGCTTGCGGGACTCAAAGGGCAGCGCCAGCGAATGGAACAGGTTGGTGACGGCACTCTGAAGGCTGTCCCCCAGCGCCAGGCCTAGGGTGAATTCGGTTACACCACCGAGTTGCAATTGCCCTGACAAGGCGATGTTGCCATCGATAGCCTGGGTGAATTCCCAATCCATGACCTTGTTTTCAGCCAGGTCCGTCCAGCCATCAGAGGTACCCGAATAGCCGCAATAAAGCTTGAGGAAGGGGACGGTGCCGCCAAGCGCCAGCCAGACACCGTTTTTTTCGGCGGCCAGGAGTTTGCGTCCGGCGGATTCG
>CAZGRY010000014.1:16053-21700 GCA_964528105.1 uncultured Dehalogenimonas sp. | reverse complement strand
GATGGTAGTTTCGAAAACGCCCTTCGGATGGTGCGGGAATTGTGCGACAAACAGGCTGTCGCCCTGGTCGACTCCTTTAACCCCAACCGCATCGAGGGGCAGAAGACAGCAGCGTTCGAGATCTGCGACGTTCTCGGTCAGCCTCCCGACCAGATGTTTCTCCCGGTCGGCAACGCCGGCAATATTACCGCTTACTGGAAAGGCTTCAAAGAATACCAAGAGGCCGGCATCGCCAAATCGACGCCGAAGATGATGGGCTTTCAAGCGGCAGGTGCAGCCCCAATCGTCCTTGGCCACCCCATAGAAAAACCGGAGACCATCGCCACGGCCATCCGGATAGGCAATCCGGCCTCATGGCGACAGGCGGAAGCCGCCCGCGATGAATCTGGCGGGTGCATCGATATGGTCACCGACGACGAGATCATCGAGGCTTATCATATAATGGCCGGGAAGGGCGGCATTTTTGGCGAACCAGCTTCAGCGGCATCATTGGCCGGTTTGATCAAGCTGCAACGGCGGGGGCAGGACTTCGGAGGTCAAAGAGTGGTCTGCGTCGTCACCGGTAGCGGACTTAAAGACGCCGATACGGCTATCAAGGGATTCTCAGGGAAATTCATCGAAGTGGCCGCGGAACTGCCGGCCTTGGAAAAAGCGCTGGGATTCTAGGCGAATAATACCAATAATACCAATAGTCAAATAATACCAATTAATCCAATACATCCTCTCCCTGTAGGAACGGCAAAATTCGATGATCTTATGGCGGTCGTCCTTTCCAGAATCGGTAAGAATCAACAAGCGCCGGTGGTATAATTAGAATCGAAAGCGGCCAAACCGTGATACCGTCACCATCACCACTTGGGCACGGCGGCTGTTGCCGTTACAGACGGTGATCCAGACGGGAGGTTAACGCAACATGAAACAAGTTTCTGAAAGCGTCGGGGCGTATTACCAGCATTACCCGCGCATTGCCACGGTGGTAACGGCATGTCATGACGGCAAGGCGGACGCAATGACCTGCACCTGGCACGTACCGCTTTCGTCGAAGCCGTCCCTCTTTGGCGTGTTGCTGACGCCAAAACGTTTCACTTATCAGTTGATCATTGACAGCAAGGAGTTTGCGGTCAACTTCCTGCCTGCCGAGTCCACCGGTCTCCTGGCGGCTGTCGGGGGAAGCAAGGGAGCGACGATGGACAAGCTCTCTGCCTTCAATATCGCCCGCGATATCCCGTTGAAGACCAACGCACCGGTGCTGGCTGATGCCTATGCCGCTTACGAATGTAAGCTGGTTGAAGACCGTCAATACGGCGATCACCAATTGCTGGTGGGCGAAATTGTCGCGGTGCATTATTTGGAGGAAGCTTTCACCAGAGAAGGTTCTCTTGATCCCAAGGCGGTGAACCCGGCTTTCTATCTTGGCAACGACCTCTACCTGACCAAGTTGAAAGCCACGATCGAATATAAAGAACGGGGCAAACCACCTGGCGAGAACCGGAAATGAAAAAGCCATGATCGACGAAGAATCAGTACGACGCTCAGTCGAGAATATCCTGAAGGCGATAGGCGACGACCCGGAGCGCGAGGGCCTCAAAGACACGCCGCAGCGAGTGGCCCAGATGTACGCCGAGATTTTTGGCGGCATGTGTCTTAACCCTGTCGATGAACTCAAGGTGGGCTATGAACTGGGTCACCGGGAAATGGTCATCCTGCGCGGTATCCCATTCTATTCGATGTGCGAGCACCACCTGTTGCCGTTTTCCGGCGTGGTCCATGTTGGCTACGTGCCGGGGGTAGACGGGCGGGTGGTGGGCATTTCCAAGCTGGCACGTGTCGTCGACATTATCGCCCGGAGGCCGCAGATCCAGGAACGAATGGCCACCGAAATCGCAGATGCGATCATGGAAGGCTTGAAACCCGACGGAGTATGCGTGGTCATTGCCGCGGAGCATATGTGCATGACGATGCGTGGCATTAAGAAGCCGGGGGCTAAGGTAGTCACCAGCGCCCTACGCGGCATCTTCACCAAACGCGCGGCGACGCGGGCGGAGTTTATGTCACTGATTCAGGATTCGCGATAAACATTGAAAAGGTGGGTTGCGCTACGCTACACCCACCCTACAGGTTTTGTTTAATTTTTCTTGGGGAAACACGGAGATGAAGATTTTGAAATTCCCGGTGCTCGCAATAATCTTGGCACTGTCAGTCGTCACTATCGCGGGTTGTTCGAAAGAGCCAACCGTAACTACAGCGAACCAAATAATCAAAAAGATCTCGGTCGCTGAAGCAAACACTTTGATTCAAACTTACGCGGGCAAGGCGGATTTCGTACTGCTTGATGTGCGGACGCCGGCCGAATTCGCCGCGGGGCATCTCGAGGGCGCGATCATGATCGATTTCAATGCAGGTAATTTCCGAGCCGAGGCCGAAAAGCTAGATATAAACAAACGGTACCTGGTCTATTGCCGGACGGATAACCGATCGGGACAAGCCGTAACCATCATGAAAGACCTCGGGTTTAAAGAAGTATACGACATGGACGGCGGCATTACCGAGTGGCAAGCGGCGGGGTACCCCGTCGTAAAATAATAAATGGCACGCGCAGCGTGCCCCTACGAAACGGACACGGCATCCTGCGAATTCCTCAGGATGAATGCCGTGTCCCTACACGACAGGCACCACTTCAAACTCGGTTTGGAGTGGTGCTTTTTTATCTATATCCCAATCGAACAGAAGGATGACGGAGCCGGGTCCGGTATGCGACAGCACCCGGTTGCCGGCCACGGCCACGACGCTGGCGGCGTCTTCAAAGTTGAGCTCAGCTTCAACTCCGGTGCGGTTGCAGACCCAGACGGGAACGCCGGTTTCCAGACTGCGTTTTTCCCAGCAGCTTTCCGGCGGGCAGGGCGTTTCTCCCCAATTGGCTCCTGATATTAAAAGTTCAGCACCTTTGGCAACCAGCTCTTTCGCGATCGAAGGGCGCCAGGCATCGGCGCAGATGAGAATGCCGACCTTGAACTGTGGCAATTCGATGATCTCCGCAGAATCGCCGATACCGGACCAGGACTCCAGCGTATGGGACGGGTGGATGTTGATCTTGCGGTATTTGCCGGCCACTTCGCCCTTCCCGGTAAGCGCGAAGAAGGTGTTGTAAAGCGTGCCGGTGGTTTCTTCACGTTCAGCCGTCGCCAGAAGGAGGGTCACTCCCAATTCCAAGGCGACCCTGGTCATGTGGTTTAGCCAGGCACGGGACTCCGGGCCGACCCAGTCGGTGCCGATATGGTCACGGAAGTGATAACCGCTTTCAACGAGTTCCGGGGTGACCATGAATTTAGCCCCTTTGGCGGCGGCCAGCCGGACGGCGCGCTCGATGATGGCGCGGTTGGCATCCAGGGCGCCGGGGCGGGGATCAATGTGCAATAGGGCGACTCGGAGAATGGTCATCGTAATCCTGTCGATTTAATGGTTTTTGCAGATAAAACAATGTGGCGGGTTGTTAGGCCCGCCACATATAAAACTACGATTATTCCGGTTTGGCCAACTGGTAACCGGCGCCGATGCGGGTGAGAAGGAGCTTAGGATCTGACGGGTTTTCCTCGATCTTTTCCCGCAGGTGACGGACATAGACCTTGAGGCTTTCGGCAGCGCCGGGGTATTCCTCACCCCAGAGGGCTTTGGCTAGAATGGCGTGGCTGACCGGGTGGCCGACATGGCGCATGAGCTGCCCAAGGACGATGCCTTCGGTGCGGGTCAGGTTGATCTTTTTGCCTTTGAGAGTAAGGTCACGGATGGATGGGCCGAGGGTCATGCTGCCAACGGCCAGCGGCAGCTCCTCCGATACGGCTTCCTGGCGGCGCAGTACGGCTTTAACGCGGGCGAGGAGCTCCATCTGGCGAAAAGGCTTGACGATGTACTCATCAGCGCCGAGCTCCAGGCCGCGGACAATATCGGTTTCCTCACCGCGGGCGGTCAGGATGATGACCGGCACGTGGCTGAAGCGGCGGATTTCCTTGAGGACGTTGAAACCGCTGGTGTCCGGCAAGCCGAGGTCAAGAATGACCAGGTCCGGGTTGTTTTTCTCGACCAGGGCGATCCCTTCCTGGCCGGAATCGGTGGACACGAACGTGGCCTGCGGCCAGCGGATTTTAAAGGTCAGGGTTACCGCCTCGATGATTTCGGCGTCGTCCTCGATGAGCACTACGATCAGTTCCGGTTTGCTTACCATCTCTACTCCATATTCGTTGCCAGCGGCAGCGTAAAATAAAAAGTGCTGCCGCGGCCTTTTTCGCTTTCGAACCAGATGTCGCCGCCCTGAAGGGTTACCAGCATTTTACATAAGGTCAGGCCAATGCCCATACCGTCGTTGGGGTCACTCTCATCTTCAACCCGGTAGTAGGGTTTGAAGATGTGAGCCTGCTCTTCAGGGTTCATGCCACGGCCGGTATCGGCTACGCTCAATTGAAGCATTTTACCACTAACGGTTGTCCCAATGGTAATCTGCCCGCCGCGGAGGGTGAATTTGGCGGCGTTATTAAGCAGATTAAGTAAAACCTGGCGCAGCCGGTCTTCGTCGGCCATCACCAGCGGCATGTCATCATCGATTTCGAGTTCCAGCGACTGGTTCTTGCGGTCGAACTGGGGCGATACCTCGGCGGCCAGGTCGAGGAGCAGGGGACCGACATCCAGCGGCTGGGTGCGGACTTTCAGAACGCCCATTTCACCGCGTGCGAAATCCAGGAGATCGTTAATACGGCGTTCAAGATTCATAGCTCCCCGGAAGATGTTGCCGGCCAAACGAAGCTCGTCTTCGCCCTGGAGGATTTCCAGAAGCGCCTCTCCCGATGCGATGAGGGGTGTGAGGGGTGTCTTCAGTTCATGGACCAGAGCGCGGGTAAAATCGACGCGTTTGCCAATCTCCGCCTCCAGTGCCTGGCGCAGGCTTTTTTCCCGGTGGTAAGCTTCGGTAAGCGACTTTTCTTCGGCTTTACGGGCGGAGATGTCTCTGGCAATCGACAGCATAACCATCTTGTCACCGAGCTTGAAGACATGAGAACTGATTTCAACGGGCACGGTTCCACCGTCACTGTCACGGACGGATGATTCGAAGGTGCCGTGTTTCTCACTGACAAGCCGTCCTATGGTGACGGCCAGTTCGTCGAGTGCCATCGGTGAGATATTGGTCAGAAGCATCCCAGGCATATCGCCCAGGCGGTAACCGAGGCGGCGGGCGGCGATTTCATTAGCCTCGATCAAGACCGGGACCTCGCCGGAGCGCAATTCCCAAAGGAAAATGGCATCGCCGGCGTTGTGGAAGAGCATGCGAAATTTACGCTCGCTCTGCCTGAGGGCACGCTGTTCTTCGGTGTCACCCGTGAGGTCTATTTGCTTCACCGGGATATCCCCAGGTTCTTCCAGATTAAGGTTGTCCTTGTTTTTATCAACCATACCAATTACATTATACAATACGAAAAGGCTGTCAGCTATCAGTCACATTGTTGGGCACCTATGACAAACGATATTGACATCGAAAAGATTCTGAAATGCCGATGCTCCGAGTGTGAGACGGAAAAACAGCGCCTTTGCCAGAGCGGTCATTTGAGACAACTGCTTGGTGATTTGTTCGATGACGAGGCATCGTCGGCTAAGGTTCCAG
>CAZGRY010000014.1:12330-16043 GCA_964528105.1 uncultured Dehalogenimonas sp. | reverse complement strand
AAATGAAAAGTGAAACACAAACAATAGGCGCTCGAATAGAATGTCTTTGCGATGAATGCGAATTAATGGCGAGCGAAGGCGGGTATTTTTGCCAGGCGGTGGGCGACTAGATTTGAAGCCAAGTGACGTGGATTCCCGGCTTACGCTGGGAATGGTAAAATGGAATGTCGAACGCCCTACTCCAGCTTTTTATAAAAGATGACCAAATCGTCGCCGCGGTCATAGAAATCCGGGATACGGACGATCTCAATATATCCACAACTCATGTGAAAACGCCGGGTGCGTTCATAATGCGGCGTTGAAGATGTTTCCAGGGTAATCTGCCAGCCGCCGCGCTGTTTGATAGCGGCTTCGCACCGGTACATCAATTCCCGGCCGATGCCGTGTCCCTGTTCGGATGGGTCCACCGCAGCCCAGTAAATCTCCCAATTGCCTTTAGAAAGGGGCGTATTGCCATAAGTGGCGTAACCCACGGGGCGGCCGTCCATCAGCGCGACAATGGTGAAGTATCCCGATTCATGCGATTCATCGAGAGAGTCATCCAGGACTTCTTCTGCCACCGGCAATTCGTCCGGAGCGAACTCAGGGATGCGTTTCAGGAATGAGGTGATCGCCGGGCGGTCAGCCGAAGTGAGGTCGCGATAGACGATCATGCTTTCTCCTGGGCGAATTCGATAATTCGGGCTACCATGCCCTTGTACGACAAACCGGATCGTTTTGCTTGCCGCGCTGCACCGGCGTCGGGGGAAAGGTCAGGGTTGGCGTTGACTTCCATGACCACAGGCTGTCCTTCGGCGTCGAGCCGCATATCTACCCTAGCATAGCCGCGGCAGCCGATGGCCCTGAAGGCGGCTAAAGCGGTGGTCCGAAGCTTCGCAGCGAGTTCCGAGGTAACCTTGGCCGGGCATTTCACATTGGTATTCTGGAAATAGTCACTTTGGGGTTCCCACTTGGCGGCAAAGGTCAGGATTTTGGGCAAGCCTTCCGGCAGAGTGTAGATGATCTCCGATAACGGTAAAACGTCGGGGCGGGCGTTGCCAAATACAGTGACGTTGAATTCCCGGCCGGGCAGAAATTCCTCGACCAGCGCCGGAGCCCCGTCGTATCTTTCGACCGTGGCTTTGACCTCCCGAAACAGGGCTCCGCGATCGAAAACCACACTGTTTTCGGATAAGCCGTGAGAGGCGTCGTCGGCACGCGGTTTTACAATGCAGGGAAACTTCAAACGAAACTCCGCTATATTGTCGCCGTCGAGGAGTTGATGATCGGCGGTGCGGATACCGTGCCGGCGCAATTCACGGGCGGCGGTTGCCTTATCGAGGGACAGTAACAGCGCCGAGGCCGGCGAGCCAGTGAACGGCAGGCTGAATTCCTCGAAGTACCCGGCGACCTCAGCCTCGGTCCGCGGCAGGCCGGCGAAACCTTCGAAGAGGTTGAACACGACGTTAGCCTCGATCGATGACAACGTTTTACGGACGCTTTCGAGCGGCGGCGTTAAGGGATACTCGACGCACTCATAACCGAGAGCCCGGATAGAGCGGCGAATGGCTTTAACCGCCTCTAAGACGCCGGCCTCGGCTTTGGATTCGCCGCGGGCGTCGTAGATGGAGGGGATGGGGGCGTTATAGAGCAGAGCTATTTGCATAACGCGGGATATCGAGCCAAGGCGGCGGACAGGATCGTCTGGATTAACCGGGCGTGGCTCCAGCCCATCATGGTGGTGATGATAAAGAGGTCGCTGTCCAGCGACAGGCCGGGCAGCGGATTTACTTCCAGGAAGAATGGCGTGCCATCAGCGGCGATGCGGAAATCCATGCGGGTGAAATCGCGGCAGCCGAGGGTCTTGAACACAACAAGCGCCTGGGACTTGATGCGGTCGATGACCGCCGGCGGCAATTGAGCGGGGTATTCATAGTCGACCAGTTTCTTATAGTCGCGCTTGACCTCGAGGGAATAGATGAACGGCCCCTTTTTCTGCCGCGGCACGATGCGCATCGGGAGAACCAAGGGTTGAGGACCGTCGTCGGTGATATTCCCGATGACGCCGCAGGTGACCTCGTCGCCGTCGATGAATTCTTCGGCGATGACCGGCTGGCCGTAACCATCGAACAACCGTTCGACGTGGTCGATGACCTCAACCGGGTTGGCGGCGGTCGAGGTCAGGCGGATGCCCTTGCTCGAACCTTCGAAGGCCGGTTTGACGAAAGCCGGGAAGCGGAACCCGTGCCAATCGGCGTGCCGGGCCTCCTCGGGCTTGTTGAAGAAGCGCCATTGCGGAGTCGTCACTCCGGCAAGTTGAACGATGTCCTTGGTCAACGGCTTGTCCAGGGCGACGGCCAACGTCTGGGGATCGGCGCCGGAATATGGTATGCCGAGCATCTCGAGCACCGAAGGCACCTGCGCCTCACGGGAGCGGAAAGCGCCGCGGCCCTCCGAGATGTTGAAGACGAAATCAACCGGATTGCCGAGAACATTCTCTAAAAACTCGCGACCGCCGCCGAGCTTGACCGGCTGATGGCCGGCTTGCTCGACAGCGGCGGCGAGGAGGTTCACCGTTTCGGCTGAGTCGTACTCTTCCAGGGCATCAACAGGGGCGGTGGGCGCGGCGGTCACAGATTGCTTAAGGTCGTACGCCAGCCCTATTTTCATTCTTTACCTCAGTTAGAGTCCAATCAAGTGAAAGCTGGGGCATCGGTATGGTCGGTACCGGGATCGCCTTTGGCTTGCGTGGCGCCGGCGCCGGCCTGGGATTGGCGAAGTGGCTGATATGGCCCTCATAGTTGCGCACCACCAGTTCGGTATCGGTGCGGGTAAGGACGTAGTTGGGGGTCATCGGGATTTTACCGCGGCCGTCCGGCAGGTCGATAACATAGTTGGGGATGGCTAAGCCGGAGGTATGACCGCGCATGCCTTCGATGATGCGCAGGCCGACCTCGACGGGCGTCCAGAGATATTCCGTACCTTGCACCTGGTCGCACTGGAAGAGGTAGTACGGGCGGACCTTGGCTTTTAGCAAGCCGTGGCAGAGCTTGAGCATGGTGCTGACGGTGTCGTTGACGCCGCGCAGCAGAACGCTCTGGTTGTTAACCTGCACCCCGGCGCGGAGCAGCCGGTCACAGGCGGCGGCGGCTTCCGGGGTGATCTCGTTCTGGTGGTTGAAATGGGTATTCAGCCAGATGGGGCCGTATTTGGAGAGCATCGAGCATAATTCCTCGTCGATACGCTGCGGCAGCACCACCGGGAAGCGGGTGCCGATGCGGATGATCTCGACATGAGGAATTTTCCGGAGCGCCGACAGAACCTTTTCCAGTTGATGGGTGGACAGGGTCAGCGGGTCGCCGCCGGAGATAATGACATCCCGCACTTCAGTATGCTGGCGGATGTAGTCCAGCATGCGTTCGATCTGCTCGGGCGTGTGGATCCAGCCGCCGTGCTGCCATTCACGCTTGCGGGTGCAATGGCGGCAGAGCATGGCGCAGATATCCGTAAGGACCATCAGCACCCGGTCCGGGTAGCGGTGAACAAGACCGGGGACGACAGAGTCACGCTCTTCGGCCAGAGGATCCTCGTGACCGGCGCCGGCGGCCATCTCCAAAGTCGAAGGCACGGCCTGCATACGGATCGGATCGTTAGGATCGGCTAGATCCATCAAGGACAGGTAGTAAGGAGTGATGGCCAGCGGGAAACGCGCGGTTACCAGCTTGAGACGGGTT
>CAZGRY010000014.1:0-12320 GCA_964528105.1 uncultured Dehalogenimonas sp. | reverse complement strand
AAGCTGTATAAACCGGGTGAGGTCTTCAACGGAGGTGATTCGGTTTCTGAAATGCCAGCGCCAGTCATTCCACTGGGCGTCGCTGACATCGGGGAAATACTTGCGGCGGAATAATTGGGACGCGATAAGGGGGGGCTCGTCAGCTTCAGCGGTGCACGAGGGGGGTTCAGACGGGTCTTCGGTAATCAGGGTTTCTTCTTTCACTTGTTGCTCCTAGTTATTGGATGCGTTTATTGTAGCAAACCTGTGCGTGGCGTCAAGCTTTTCTTAGCTTTGAGCCAGCTATGAATAAAAATATTTTTAAGATGGCACCGATGGTGGTGGCTCGACAGGTTCTTTTTCAGTGGCGCCGGTGACCACCGGACGATTCAAGGCGCCGGCCATCAACCAACCAAAAGACCTGGAAATAACACCGGTCACGGTCGAAAAAACCGAGTGTATTTGGTCGGATAACCGAGCCCACCTCGTCGCCAGGGGCCAGGAGGCGTGAGAGGCGGATTGCGCGCCGGACACCCGCGGCAGGAGGCAGATGACGGTGATACCGCGTAACAGCCCTGAGAGAAGGAAGAGGGCTAAAAAGCCGTGCCCCCCGATATCCGGCACATGCGGCGCGATGAGGCCGCCGAGCAAAGCGCCGGTGCAGATAGCAATGCCGGAGAGAGCGTTGTAAACAGCGATCGCCCGGGTGCGACGTTCCGGCGTGGCGGACTCATAGAGGTAGTTGGTGCTGGCCAGGTTAAAACCGCTCCAGGAGAAACCGGAGATGACCTGGATGAAGATCAGGTACGGTAAGGCGGTACCTCCCAGCCACAGGATGGGGTTGAAGGGAATGATCATGGAGGTCAACCGGACAACCTTGAGATGGCCAATCTTGTCAGCGCGGCGGCCCCAAAAGCCCATGAACAAGAAATTGGCTACCGCCGCGGCGGCGGTGACGATGACGAAGGTCCAGTAGCTGAAGCCCAACTCCCGGAGCATGTAGACCGCAAAAAACGGCCCGGCGACATGGGTGGAAAGCATCATCGCGGCGACAAAAACACTGAAACGTCCGACCGGGGTGGCCGGCAGTGTTTTCAATTCTTGGACCGGCTTGAACGGGTCCGGGCAGCGGCGAGGTGGCGGCTCATGCATGCGGGACAGGAAAAAGGCTGAGGCTAGACGGAAGACGGTGGCACCACCGAATAGGACCCCAAAGCCAAGCATTACCTGGCCGCCTGACAACTGGAGGGCGGCCCCGCCCAAAATGAAGCATACCAGCAGGGTGATACCGCCGACTTTGTTACGAAAACCGAAATACCGGCCGCGCATACCGGTAGGTACCAGGTCGGCCATCATGCTGCCCCAAGCAGGGTTGCCAAGTGCACCAACTACGCTGCCGACGGTAAAAAGCCCGATGAGCCACCAAACGGCTGCGCCTTCAAAAAGCTGGGGCATCAGGAGCATCGGCATCCATAGAACCGCCTGGGCGATGACTAGCGGCACGAGCAGGCTTTTACGGCTGCGGAGCTTTTCGGAGATGAAGGGGGAGCCGAGCTGCGACAACGCCAGGGCAAGATTGGGCAGGCTGGCCAGTAAACCAATCTGGGCGGTTGAGGCTTTGAGCGCCAGGGCGAATGGCGCGATAAAGTCCTGGGTGAGTCCAAGCATGGCATTATAGGACGCGCCGTCAAAGATCGAAAACCGGAGACTTTTGTTTACAACGGGATCGGTAGTGAAAGTCTTCATATCAACTCAATATATACAACGCCAGGCTGCCGCAAAGGAGAGCCGCAGGGGTAACGATCAGCCCAATTTTTAAAAACGTCCCGGTGCTTACATTAAGGCCGCGGCGGCGCAGGAGCACCAGCCACAACATCGACGATAGCGAACCCATCACAGCGATGTTGGGGCCGAGGGCAGCGCCCAGGACGGCCTGGTAGGGCAGGCCGGGATTGGCGGCAACGACATCGGGAACGCCCGACAGAGTGGTCACCGAGACCATCATCATCGGCCAGTTATTCATAATGTTCGAGCCGGCGGCGGTGCCGAAAGACGTCGCCAGGGCGGCGGGTAATTCGCCGCGGGCGACGACGCTATTGAAAACCTCACCTAATTCTGTGATAACGCCGCTGCTTTCCAGACCTTGCACCAGGACAGTCAGGGCGGCGACGAAAGGCAGGATCGACCAGCTTATCGAACGTGAAAGTTCCGGCAAATTTTTTCGGCTCCGGATTGAAACGGCGATCAACAGAGCGAGAGCGTCGATCAGCACCGGGATAGAAAGAGGCCAGCCCTTGATGGAAAAGATGATATAGCCAATAACCAAGAGGATCAAAGTAAACATTACAAGTCGAACCAAGGGGCGATCACCGTCATGTTCTGGAAGCCCATCCGGTTGGAAAGAAGCTCTGATTTCCCGCCGGAAGATAATAAAGAAAAGCCCGAGAGTTACGACAATGACGACCAGGCTCGGCAGGAGCAAATGCGCCAGGTAATCACCGAGCCGGAGATCGAAAGCGTCGACGGCCAATAAGTTTACCGGGTTGGCGAAGGGTAGCAGGAAAGACGCGGCGTTGGCAATGAATGCGCAGGCGAAGACGTAAGGCAGGGGATCGAGTTTCAGGCGGCTGACCAGGAGAAAAACCACCGGCGTCAGCATCAGCGCCGTCGCGTCGTTGGACAGCAGGCTGGTAATGACGATGCCGACGCCGAAAACGATAAGGAGTAAACGGCGGCCGTTGCCACGCGCCAGCGCGGCGGCTTTCTCGGTAATGACATCGAAAACGCCCACCGCCTCGGCGACGGCGGCGACGATCATCAGGCCGAGGAAGAAGCCGAGGACGTTCAGACTATCGGTCAGCGACTCAAAAGCCTGATTGACGGTCAAGCTGCCTATCAAAACCATGGCAAAAGCGCCGATAACAGCGATCAGCGCCTCGGATTGACGGCGCGGCCGTGCGATAATTCCGGCGATGGTAAGGCCAAACACGGCCAAGCTGGGGAACATATTTGGTAGGCGTTTGGAAAGAGGAAACGGCGCAATGGGGCTGTTTCCTCAATAGCAAGTAAATTGCTATGGCGTCTGCGGCTTAGCGCCGATGGAGCAGTATGGCGGCGGAGAAACTCCGGTGCTGCGGGCCACGGGAAGCAAGTGCGCGAGGCGTTTTATCCGGTTGCCTTAGACTCCTCGTTCGTCAAAAAACTTGTCACCCCCGGGAACCGGGGGCCTCCTCCAACAGATGGCGAAATGTTAGCATTATTTATGTATAACCGCAACCTAACTCCAATCGTAAAATAAGGCTTTATAAGGAATTATCTTTAACAGGCAGCCGGTGCGGCATTTGAGTAACGATCCGGCGTTTTGTTACACTAGCCTTCTCATGGATTTTATTGCCGTATTCCTGATTGCTTTAAGCCTTTCAGCCGACTGTTTTGCCGTATCGTTGTGCGGCAGCGTCAGCATGGGAGCGGCGCTAGACCGCGCGAAGTCGCTTAAGGTGGCGGCCTATTTCGGTCTGTTCCAGTTCGGCATGATCATTGCAGGTAATGCAGCCGGCAAAAGGCTCATCGGCGTGATCGGGAGCATCGACCACTGGGTAGCCTTCGGCTTGCTGGCGTTCATCGGCGGTCACATGATCAAGGAGTCATTCGAGAAAGAAGAAGAGTGTGAAATAATCGACATCAGCCGAGGTAGGACGCTGGTTGGTTTGTCGATAGCTACCAGCATTGACTCGTTGGCAGCCGGGTTGACATTCGCTTTTATCGAGGTGGCGATTCTTCCGGCCAGCGTGCTGGTTGGCATAACCGCATTCATCGTGACCCTGATTGGCGTCTGGGCCGGGCGACGGGTGGGGGACATTGTCGGCAAGCGGGCCGAACTCATCGGCGGCCTGGTCCTCATCGGCATCGGCATCAAGGTGCTGGTCGAAGGCTTGAACGGCTAAACGGCAAATTAACATAATACCTTAGCCGACGAGCACTAGTCCGAGCCGTAGAATACGGCAATAGTGGCAATAATATTGCCGTATTGTGCCACAGCATCCCCCGTTCATCCGAAGCCGACGGTATGGTGAACGGGAAACAAGTTTGAAACAAAACCGTTGACAGGCTATAATAGCTCTGATATCATCCTTAATTACCCGTTGGTAAATGACTGCCGTATTTTCGGCGCTGCAGGTGGGTATGAAAAAGATCCAGATCAAGAAGGAAATCTGCATTGGCTGCGGGCTGTGCCGGGTTTACTGTGCTACACAGCATTCAAATTCCAAGGACATCTTGAAAGCCTTCCATAAAGAATCTACCAAACCAGTGCCGCGGCTCAAGGTGGAACGGCAGAACGAAACCAGTTTTTCAGTGCCGTGCCGTCATTGCGACGAGCCCTGGTGCGTTTATTCCTGCCTTACCGGCGCCATGACCAAGGACCCGGTAACCGGCGTGGTCACCTCCGACCCCGACAAATGCATCGGTTGCTGGACCTGCGTCGTATCCTGTCCCAACAGCGCCCTGGTCAAGGATAAGGCAACCAAGATCGTCCGGAAATGCGACTTCTGCCCCGGGCTGGACACTCCGGCCTGCGTGGCTAACTGCCCGAACGAGGCGATCGTTCTGATCGAGGTCGAGGACAAAGCGGCCGCTGCAGAGAAGTAACAGAGCCATGATTGCCATCATCGATTTCGGGGCCGGTAACCTGCGCTCGGTGGCTAACGCCGTCGCCTTACTCGGCTATGACGGCAAAGTCACCAGTTCACCGGAGGACGTTTTGGCGGCTGATGCGGTCATCCTGCCCGGCGTGGGCGCCGCGGCTGATACTGTAAGCACCCTCAAGTCTCACGGACTAGATAAAGCCCTGAAAGAAATCATCGCCCGGGACACGCCGTTTTTCGCCGTTTGCGTCGGGTTGCAGGTATTGTTCGAAGAGACGGAAGAAGGCGGCGGCTGCCAATGCCTGGGCCTATTGCCGGGCAAGGTTCGCAAATTACCAGCCAGCATCAAGGTGCCGCACATCGGCTGGAACAATGTCAGACAATCAATAAAACATTACCTCTTCGATGGTATCGCCGACGACGCCTTTTTCTATTTCGTCCACAGCTACTACGTGGGGCCTTCGGATAGCTCGACCACCATCGGCGTCACGGATTACGGCAAGGTTTTTGCCTCAGCCGTAGCCCGGGGCAACATGGTAGCCACCCAGTTCCACCCGGAAAAAAGCGGCGAGGCCGGCCTTAAAATGTACGATAACTTCCTGAAAAGAGCGATTAGGGGAAACTGATGAAAACGAAATACCTTATCATCGGCAATTCGGCCGGGGGCATCGGCGCCACCGAGGCGATCCGCGAGATCGACAAACAGGGGATCATAACCATTGTCGGCGAAGAGCCTTTTGCCGCTTACTCGCGGCCGCTCATCTCGAAATACGTCACCGGCGAGTATACCCCGGAAACGATGCGCATTCGCTCTGCCGCTTTCTATGAAAAGAACAATGTCGATACCGTTTTGGGCCACAAAGCCTACAAGATGGACGTAACGACAAAGACGGTGACCCTGGACGACAGCACCGAGATTACCTACCAGAAACTGCTCATCGCCACGGGCGGCAAACCCATCATTCCCAAAATGGATGGCATGGGCAAGGCGGGAATCTTCAATTTTATCACCCTTGCCGACGCTATAAAGGTGGAGGAGTATCTGCCGAACGTACGCCGGGCGGTGGTTATTGGTGGCGGGTTGATCGGTATCTCGGCCACTGAGGCGCTGGTAAAGCGTGGCATCAAGGTCACCGTGGTAGAGATGAAAACTTATCCCCTGAACACCATCCTCGACGAACCGGCCGGCCGCATCGCCGAGATGGCGATCAAAAAATATGGCGTTAATATTATGACCGGGCGCACTATAGCTAAGATCATGGGCGACGACAAGGTCACTGGCGTGGTCTACGATGACGGTCACGAGATGGTCTGCGATATGGTAGTCGTCGCTGTCGGCGTCTTCCCGAGGGTGGAACTGGCCCAGGCGGCGGGCATCACCGTCAACCGCGGAATCGTCGTCGACAATCACATGATGACCAGCGTTCCCGACATCTATGCCTGCGGCGACGCGTCGGAAGCCTACGATTACGTGTATGGCTCCGGCCGGCTGTCGCCGGTCTGGCCGAACGCTTACATCGGCGGCCGGGTGGCCGGTTATAACATGGCAGGTTCGCCGACCCGTTACCGCGGCGGCACGGCGATGAACTCGCTCAACTACTTCGGATTGGAAATGGCCACGGCCGGCATGGCCTCGCCGCCGTCGCCCGAGGGGTATGAGGTTCTGAAAAGCGAAAGCGCCGGCAGTTACCGCAAGCTGGTGATCAACGCCGAAGACAAGCTGGTGGGCCTGATCTTCCTGGGCGACATCGATAAGGCCGGTCTATACTTCGGCTTGATGCGCGATCGTATCCCGGTGACGGCGTTCAAGAAAAAGCTCCTGGCCGATGACTTCGGCTTGGCGATTTTGCCCAAGGAAGTTATTGAAGAGCGCCTGACCGGAGCTACGGCGGGTCGGGTCAAGGTCGGCGAGGCCTAAGGAATACTACCAATGTCAAATACTACCAATACTACCAATATTCAATACCCGCTCACCTCCCAAACGAAGGAAGAATGATAACGAGATGAAGAATTTAACCAGCATCAGCAACGTATACGGCGACAGCAAGGTTATCGACGCCTGCTGCCTGTTCGGCATGATGGACACCTCCGGCAAATGCTTCTCCGGCCGCGACGTCACCCGGGCCATCGCCAACATGCATGACCGCGGCAACGGCCTGGGCGGCGGTTTCGCTGTCTATGGCCTGTACCCGCAGTACCCGGACTACTATGCCTTTCATATCATGTACGATACCAAAGAAGGAAAAACCTGTACCGAGACCTTCCTCAACGAGCATTTCAATGTCCATCATTCGGAAGAAGTACCGACGCGGCCGGTAGCGGCGATCAAGAACCCGCCGATGGTATGGCGCTATTTTTTGGATGCCGATAAATGCCAGCGCGAGGGCAAACTTTCACCCGACGATTACGTTGTCGCCCGCGTCATGGATATCAACACCGGGATCGATGATTCTTACGTATTTTCTTCCGGCAAGAACATGGCCGCATTCAAGGGCGTCGGCTACCCGGAGGAAATCTCCGAATATTTCTGTCTCGAAAGCTACAACGGCTACCTGTGGACGGCCCACGGCCGGTTCCCGACCAACACCAAGGGTTGGTGGGGAGGAGCCCATCCGTTCAATATCCTGGACTGGACGGTAGTCCATAACGGCGAAATCTCGTCATACGGCATCAACAAACGCTACTTGGAGCAGTTTGGCTACCATTGCACGCTACAGACCGATACGGAGGTCCTGGCCTACGCCGTCGACCTCATCGTCCGAAAACATAACCTGCCCATCGAAGTAGTTGCCGAGATCTTTGCCCCGCCACTATGGGAAGAGATCGAGCGGCGGCCAGCCAAAGAGCGCGAACTCCTGAAGGCGTTACGGCAGGTTTACGCCAGCCTGTTAATGAACGGACCGTTTACAGTTATCCTGGCCCATCAGGGCGAGATGATAGGTCTCACCGACCGCATCCGGTTGCGGCCGCTGACCGTCGGCGAGAAGGGCAGCATGCTCTATCTATCTTCAGAAGAAGCGGCTATCCGTTTGGCATGCCCCGAATTGGACAAGGCGTGGATTCCGATGGGCGGAGAGCCGGTTATCGGCTCGCTCAAGCACCCGCTCGGCGCAAACAAAGTCGCTGTGGCCGGAGGAGTAGCTTAACGTGCTTACCCGGCGTATCATTCCCTGCCTGGATGTCACCGGCGGCCGGGTGGTCAAGGGACAGAGCTTCCTTAACCTCCGCGATGCCGGCGATCCGGTGGCTTTGGCCAAGTTCTACTACGAGCAGGGCGCGGATGAACTAGCGTTCCTGGATATCACCGCCACGGTCGAAAGCCGCAAAACAATGGCTTCCATCATCTCTGAATTATCAAAATATGTGTTCATGCCCCTTACCGTCGGCGGAGGCATCCGCACCATCGCCGATATGCGGGAAATGCTTTTATCCGGGGCTGACAAAGTGGCGATCAATACGGCGGCCGTGGCACGACCCGAACTGATCACCGAAGGGGCGATCAAGTTCGGCAGCCAATGTATGGTCGTCGCCATCGACGCCAAGAGAGCCGGCGACGGCAAGTGGGTTGTCCGAACGCACTCCGCCACGCAAGCCGCCGGCTTGGACGCCGTCGAATGGGCCAAAAAAGCGGCGGACATGGGCGCCGGGGAACTCCTGGTCACCAGCATCGACAGCGACGGGCAAAAGCAAGGCTATGATAACGAATTGAACCGGGCGATATCCGAATCGGTATCAATTCCACTCATCGCATCGGGCGGCGCTGGGACTCTCGATCACCTGTATGACGCCCTGACCGTCGGCAAGGCGGATGCGGTGCTGGCTGCCAGCATTTTCCACTACGGGACGTATTCAATCTCACAGGTCAAAGAATTTCTAGCCCGCAAAGGCATTGCCATCAGGCGCTAAGGAGCCAATATGAGAACACTAGTACCCGCAAAATTTATCGTCGAACGTGATGCCAATAAATGCATCAAGTGCCAGGTATGCGTCAACCAGTGCACCTTCGACAGCCATTACCACGACGCCGAGGAAGATGATGTAAAAACCAGAGCCGGTAAATGCATCGGCTGTCACCGCTGCGTACTTTTTTGCCCCACCGGCGCGTTAAACGTCCGCCGCAGCCCGTTGGAATACCGCGAAAACTACAGCTGGATTCCTGAGTATATCGAAGACATCCAGAAGCAGGCGGAACAGGGCGGCATGATTCTGACCGGTATGGGAAAGGACAAACCGCAGCGCATCTACTGGGACCACCTGGTCCTTAACGCCTCGCAGGTGACCAATCCGTCGATTGACTCTCTTCGCGAACCGATGGAAATGACCACTTTCCTTGGCAGCAAACCCGACAAGATCGAGATCGATCCGATAAACGGCGGACTGAAAACGAAGATCGCGCCGCAGGTCAAGCTCGACATCCCGGTGATGTTCTCCGCCATGAGCTACGGCGCAGTGTCGTTGAACGTCCAGCATTCCCTGGCGCGGGCGGCGGTCGAAGCGGGCACGCTGTGGAATACCGGCGAGGGCGGCTTGCACCCGTCGCTATTAAAATACAAGGACAACACCACTGTCCAGGTGGCCAGCGGCCGTTTCGGCGTCTTCTCCGATTACCTTAAGGCCGGACGGATTGTCGAGATCAAGATCGGCCAGGGCGCCAAGCCGGGTATCGGCGGCCATCTGCCGGGTGAAAAAGTTTCGGCCGAGGTGTCCCTGACCCGCATGATTCCCCAGGGCACAGACGCTTTATCGCCGTGTCCTCACCATGATATTTACTCCATCGAGGACCTGTCCCAGCTCATCTACGCCTTGAAAGAGGCGACCAACTATACCAAGCCTATTTCGGTCAAGATTGCCGCGGTACACAACTCGGCCGCCATTGCCTCCGGCATGGTCCGGGCCGGCGCCGATATCATCGTCCTCGACGGTATCCGGGGCGCTACCGGCGCGGCGCCGAAAGCCATCCGCGACAACGTCGGCATCCCGATCGAACTGGCATTGGCTTCGGTCGATACAAGGCTGCGGGCCGAGGGCATCCGCAACCAGGCATCGCTGGTGGTTTCCGGCGGTATTAGGAACTCCGGCGACGTGGCAAAAGCTATCGCATTGGGCGCCGATGCTGTCAACATCGGCACGGCGGCTCTGGTCGCCTTAGGCTGCCGCGTCTGCCAGCAGTGCTACACCGGCAAATGCGCCTGGGGTATCTGCACCTCTGACCTTAAACTTACCAAGCGTGTCAACCCCGAACTCGGCGCCCGGAGACTGGTGAACATGCTCAGGGCCTGGAAGCTGGAGATCGATGATATGCTCGGCGGCATGGGTGTGAACGCCTTGGAAAGCCTTCGCGGTAACCGACTGCATCTCCGCGGCGTGGACCTGAGTGAAAAAGAACTTGAGATTCTAGGCGTAAGGATGGCAGGTGAATAGCATGAACGAAATCGTAGCGACTCCCAGATTGGTCAAGATCGACACTGCCGGCATTTATTACCGGGACCTCAATGCCAAAATCCGCCAGTTGGTTGACGAAGGCGTCGAGCGCATCGAGCTTACAAACGTCTGCGGCCAGCGCTATATCGCCACCGACCTGTCGCGGCCCATTGACATCAAAATATACGGCACTCCTGGTAACGACCTGGGCGCCTTTATGAACGGTTCGCGGATTGAGGTTTTCGGCAACGCCCAGGACTGCATGGCCAATACCCTGAACGCCGGTGAAATCGTCGTCCACGGCCACGCCGGCGATATCTGCGGCATGGCAGCCCGCGGCGGCAAAATCTTTATCCGCGACTATGTCGGCTACCGCGCCGGCATTCACATGAAGGAATACCAGGAAAAGAAACCGATGATGGTTGTTGGCGGCACCGGCCAGGACTTTTTAGGCGAGTACATGGCCGGCGGCGTACTGGTGGTCCTTGGTCTCGGCCTTAAGGAAGGCGAAAAACATAGGGCTAATTTTATTGGCACCGGCATCCACGGAGGCGTAATCTACATTTCCGGCGCCTTCGAGCCTTACCAGTTGGGCAAAGAGGTCGGTGTAGCCGACCTGGATGAAAAAGACCAGAAGGTGCTTGGCGGGCTGGTGAACGAATATTGCGGGCATTTCAAATGCGACGCCGAGGAAATCCTACGAAAGCCATTCAAAAAGCTTTATCCCAAGTATCTGCGGCCGTACGGCAGACTGTATTCCTATTAGGCCTACAATGCACTGGCACATGATTTGTCTGCGTCCCATATAGTAATTTGTTTAACATACTGATACTCGCCGAGGAAAACGACAAGACCCGGGAACTCAAAACCCGCCTCTCCCGGGAGGGTTATGCTTGCACCCTGGCGCTCGTGGGCGAAGAACCTGAAAAGATTGTCTCACAACACACTCCCCGATTAGTGGTACTCGATGTCGGCCCCGAAGGCGAATTACCTACCCTGGACACCTCGAACGACGGAAAAGGTCCGATGATTATCGTCGTGGCTTTTCGGCAGCGGATGCAGGAACTTTCAACCCGCGATGATATCACAGATTTTGTCCTCAAGCCTTTCGATGTTGACGAACTACTGACCCGGATACGACGCCTGGCGGCGCGGGCCAAGGCGACACCGCCGTCCGATATCATCATTGCCGGCGATCTGGTCATAGACACCGCCCGCTGCGAGGTATCACTTGCCGGCGACCCTGTTGAGTTGACCTTCCGCGAGTACGAACTGCTTAAATTCCTAGCCACAAATCGCGGCCGCGTTTTCTCCCGGGAAGTACTTCTCAATAAGGTCTGGGGCTATGAGTACTTCGGCGGCGACCGGACGGTGGATGTCCACGTCAGGCGGCTGCGGTCTAAGATCGAGGAGTCCGGGCAGGTGTTCGTCGAGACGGTCAGGAACATCGGGTACCGGTTCAAAAGGAACAACTGACCGGCGGAGGCACCGCCGGTAAATTCCAAGCACCAAGATCCAAATTACAAACAATGTCCAAATTCCAATATTCAAATTAGCTCCCCACACCCCTAGACACAGTCGTTCGGCGGAAGGATTGCCCTACAGTTCAATCTCTTAAACGTGAAACAAAACTGTAATCTGTCACTTCCCCAATCGTAAGGCCTAAAATCGACAAATTCCACGTCGGCGCAGCCTATTCTGAAACATCCACGAAACATAATGTTAACCCCTTCGTAATACCATCGAAATCGGAGGGTAACCTCCGGCTGATAGACTGGTATTAATAAGCGAAAGGGGGGTACCTTACCTTGAACACAGGTGATACGGCCTGGATCCTGGTCTCGACGGCCCTGGTGATGTTAATGACACCCGGGGTCGCCCTGTTCTACGGCGGCATGGTGCGCAAGAAAAATCTCATCTCCACCCTGATGATGAGCTTTTCCGTGCTGGCCCTGATTTCCATCTTGTGGGTGGTCTTCGGTTACACCCTGGCCTTCGGCCCGGACATCGCCGGGTTCATCGGCGGTCTGGATTTCCTGGGACTGAACGGCGTGGGCATGGAAGCCACCAAGTACACCGTGCCTGATCTCCTCTACATGATGTTCCAAGGGGTCTTTGCCATCATCACCGTGGCCCTCATAACCGGCGCGGTGGTGGAGCGCATCAAGTTCTCCACACTAATGGTTTTTGCTGTGGTTTGGCTGGCCCTCATCTATGGCCCCGCGGCCCACTGGGTCTGGGGCGGGGGCTGGCTGGCGCCGCTCGGCGCCCTGGACT
>CAZGRY010000013.1:12806-21957 GCA_964528105.1 uncultured Dehalogenimonas sp. | reverse complement strand
CGAGCACACCAAGCGGTTGTTCGATCTGGGCACCACGGTCTGGGAGGACATCGACACACCGTTCGTTGACGCCAAGGGCGTCTATCACATTCCGAATAAATGCCAGTGGATCCTGACTTGGCTCACCAAGCAGAATTACCCCCAGAGCCTCTACTCGCTACGGACCGATTAGAACGATCCATACAAGAACAAAGTCTTCGAGCTCGGGCAGGCCGCCCGCAACGCCTCCTACTCAAATGCGCCGCAGATCCGCTGGAATGTCACCGGGTTCCTGCACGGTTTGGGCTACATGGCGTTACAGCCCCCGACCTCGGCCAACGTTCCTTTTGGGTTATTCTCCGGGCTGGCGGAGCAGGGGCGCACCGCTTATTCCTGCTCGCCGGACTACGGTCTATCTATCAGGTATATCGACTGGGCGGTCACCGACCTGCCGCTCCAGCCGACCAAGCCGATCGACGCCGGCGTCCTTGAATTCTGCAAGTCGTGCAAACGCTGCGCCCAGGTCTGCCCGGCGGGCGCCATCTCCATGGACAACGATACAAGCTGGGAAGTGGCCGGCGAGTGGAACCGCGGCGGCTTCAAGGGCTGGCACCAGCACTGGCAGAAATGCGCCGAGTGGGGCGGCCCCCACGATTGTTCCAATTGCCAGTTATCCTGCCCGTTCAACCATCCGCCGGACGCCGCCATCCATGACATCGTCAGGGCGGCGGTGGGCGTCACCCCGGCGCTGAACGGTTTCTTCGCCAATATGGACAAGGCATTCGGCTACGGCAATCAGAAGAGCGATCAGGAACGGGCCGACTGGTGGCAGCGCGACCTGTCCAAGTGGCAGTATGACGAGCTTAAAGGCTTTGGCGTCAAAGACTGGTAGAAAGCAAACCCCATGACATGATAAGTAAAAAAAAGCTTCTCTTGCCCCTGGCTCTGCCGATGATCGGGCTGCTGGCGCTGTCGATGCTCACCCCGGACGGTACCGATGCGAATATCCAGCCCGACCCGCCGGCCGATGCCCTTACGGGCGCCTTCACGATAAGCGGCGACCCCCTTGTTACTCCGCTGTCCCAGGTATGGGCGACAGAGTTCATGGCGCTCCATCCTGGGGTTGTCATCAACGTCTCCAGCGATGATCGTGCGGGATTGTCAGCGTTGTCGGAGGGCGCGGCAATCTACCAGAGCATGCCGCGGCTGGGTGACGCCGGGGTCGAAACAGCTGACGGGATTCAATCGAACCGGATCCGCATCGCATCGGACGCCCTTTCGGTCATCAGGTGGCCGCGGAACCCGGTGGACCATCTTACCGTTGCCCAGGTGTCGGCCATCTACAGCGGAAAAATCACCAATTGGAAAGAACTCGGCGGCAACGATGCCCCGATCCTGGTTTACGCCATGCCCCCTGACACTGAGGCCTATAACTTTTTCAAGGCCAAGGTGCTGCGTATGGCCGGGCTACCGACTGAGGACAATTCACTCGAGTTCGGCAAGAATGTAGTTTTTCTGTCGTCGGCGGAGGAAGGCAACGACCTGGTGGCCGGAAATCCCGATGCCGTGTTCTTCACGCCTGTGGCCGTGGTCACCCAGGAAGTGACGCCGACCTGGATCGCGCGGACAGCAGGCGAAGAGCCTTCCAAAGCCTGCCTGGAAACGACCTCAGCCGAGATTTTCCCCATCTACCGGCCGGTATTTTATTACACGGATGGCAAGCCGACCGGGGTGGTCAAAGAGTTCATCGACTATTGCCTGTCTGAAGCCGGCCAAAATAAGGTTATGCTAGGGGGTTACCTCAGGTTGTTCTTCCCGAACCTGGCCGAAGACCCCAGAGCCTAATCTTACGTACCACAGAAAAAAGAGGTCGCTCCAGCAGGATTTCTTTAAATCCCTGAGATTCCTGGTGTTCAGCACGTCACTTCTTTCCAGCCAACCGCGCCGGGCTTGGGCACCCTCCTTGGACAGTTCTGAATGAAATAATCTCGGAAAAGCCTATTGCGTTATAGTACTTTTGGTGTATGATTTAAGCATGCTAGCTGGAAAGTGTCCTAAGTGTGGTTATGAGTGTGTGGGGTGGGGGCTGCGGTTCCCACGCCACCAGGCTTGCGCCCGTTGCGGCAGCGGTTTGGAGATTACCGAGGATGGGAAACCGATCGGAATCGGTTACTCTCCCTTTACCGCGGCTATCGAAAACCCGGGCATGCGCACTGAGAAGACACCCAAACAGATGGCGGAATAACGGCCGATCCTCTCCGACATCATCGCCCGGGACGTTTACTCCTTGACGATTACACTTAATCCCTTGAACCTTTCAGATTTTGCCGTTCGTAGAAGTTCGAACAACGCCATCTCCACACCCGTCAGTTTGGCTCCCTCGGTTTCCAAGCGTCTTAAGGCCAAATCCTTGTTATCCGGCAGTCTCGATGAGACGCAGTCGCAGACCACTTGTACTTCGTACCCCGCCGCCAGCAAATCCATCGCCGTTTGATAAACGCAGATGTGACTCTCGATGCCACAGATCAATATCTGGCGGCGGCCGGTTGCCTTAATCCGCTCGTTGAAATCGGCCTCGGCGCAACAACTAAAGCTGAATTTGATAACCTTTTCGGCCTCCGGCATCAGAGCCGCGAGTTCCGGTACCGTCGGCCCCAGTCCGGCCGGATTTTGTTCGGTTAAGAGCGCGGGAACCCCCAACAAGCGGCAGCCTTTCGCCAATTTCTGCAAGTTTGATAACAGTTGTTCTTTACCATGGATCACCCGAAATAGTTTTTCCTGCACGTCAATGATTAGTAGCAGGGCATCCGCGCTTTTTAACATAACGTTTATCCATCAAACAACAGCATTTTGCGCCAAGCATTTTATACCTGATAGACCCATCAGGCGGCAAGCCTTTGTGGGCTATTCCTACGCGGCGCAGGCTGCGGCTACCGTCCGGCCAAGCCCGCGGCATGCTTCCAGGTCATCGGGTCCCGGCCTCCACTTGGCTTTGACCCCCGGAGCAACGACTTCTATGCCACTGGCTTTTAAGTGCCCCTCGAGAACATCGACAACCTCACCGCTCCAGCCCCAGGTACCGAAGGCAGCACCGATCTTGTTTTTAAATTTCAGTCCCTTCATATCCTCGAGAACGGGTGACAAGGTGGGGAGGACGCCTTGATTGAACGTCGGCGAACCCAGGATAACAGCCTTAGAGAGGAAGATCTCTGTCACAATGTTGCTGCGATCGGCGGTGGATGAATTGTAGATTTTGAAAGGTACCCCGCCTGCGGCAAGTCCATCGCCGACGGCCTCGGCCATCTGCCGGGTGGCTTGCCACATCGTGTCGTAAACGATAACCGCGGAGCGTGCTGGTTTTTGCTCGGCCCACGTTCGGTATTTTTTGGCGATTTGCATCGGGTCGTCACGCCAAATAACACCGTGGGATGGGGCGATCATTTTGATGGGGAGGTTGAGAGCCAGGATCTCGTCGATCTTGCGGCCGACCATAACGCCGAAGGGATTCAGGATATTGGCATAATACTTGACAGCTTCCCAATCCAGGATATCCTGACCGACCTCATCATTGAATCTTCCCGAAGACGCGTAATGTTGGCCGAACGCATCGCTGCTGAACAGGATTGCTTCATCGTTCAAGTAGGTGAACAGATTGTCCGGCCAATGAAGCATCGGTGCTTCGATAAACGTCAGTGTCTTTTTCCCGAGGGACATGCGCTCACCAGTCTTGACCGTTTTAAAGTGCCACGGCCCAGGGTAGTGCCGCGGAAAGGAATCCAGGCCGCGGGTAGAGACCACCACGGTAGCATCCGGGCAGTGTTGAAGAACGGCAGGAAGCGAGCCTGAATGGTCGGGCTCTGCGTGGGCGGCGATAACAACGTCGATTGTGGATGGATCGATAATTTCGGAGATGTTTTTCAACAAGACATCCTGGAAAGGGCTCCCGACAGTGTCGATCAATGCTACTTTTTCATCGATGATCAGGTATGCGTTGTAGCTCGAACCGTGATCGGTAGAAAGCTCGTGCCCGTGGAATTGACGGAGGGACCAATCAACCGCTCCAACCCAATACACTCCTTTGGCCATTTCTGAAATCATCACGCCCTCCGCAAAATATTTTTTTATGTCTACTGAATAGTTGTATTCTCCACAATCATTTTACGGCATGTCCGCATGATATCCAAACGCGGGTTGGAATCTGCAAACAGTTAATATAGGGATTAATATAGATTATAATAGCAAGTAAGGGTAAATATAAGAAAAAAAGTAAATTTGTCAAAATAGCGGACTTGCAATTGAGTACTAGTACCCTGTATCATATTGCCACAACATCTTCGACGTGGGTGAAGTGTATCCTGAGGTCGAAAGTCCGGCACCGGAACCGGATTATTCCGTCCATCCCGCGCTCGAATCCCGTCACGGCAAAGTTCCCCGGCCTCCGATAAGGGCTCAAGGGAGCGACTAGCAACCCAAGGCGTCACCGAGGAAAAATCACAAGAAAGGGAGGGAGAATGTACAAGAAGATCCTGGTTCCGCTCGATGGATCTAAGACCGCTGAGGGTGTTTTGTCTCACGCCAAAGCACTCGCTTACTCTGAGGGAGCCGAAATCATCCTACTGAACGTCGCCAGCAACCCGGCCCAGTCATTCGCTTTCGAAGACCCAGCCATCGCAGGGGCAACCGTCGAGGACGAAGAAGAAAAAGCTGGAAAGTACATGGACGCCATGTGCAGCCAGATACGGACCGCCGGGTTTAAAGTTACCTGCATGGTCCGTCAAGGCGGCGCCGCCAACATGATCCTGAAGGTGGCAGAAGACCTCGGTGTTGATGTCATCGCCATGTCCACACACGGTCGCTCCGGCGCCGCGCACTGGCTTATCGGCAGTGTAGCGGAGCGGGTAGTTCGCCATTCCAAGATTCCCGTGTTAATGATCCGCATCTCCGAAACCTAGTCCGTTCCGGCACGCTTTTCCCGTCAATAGAAATGATGTAACCCATCAGCAGGGGAATAATTTTTTTACGAAGGGGGGAACATGGCAAGCATAACTAAGCCCATCACCGACGGCGTGCAAAGCATCCGTAAAGTCATCTTTGCCTCGTCCGCTGGTACTGTTATCGAATGGTACGACTTCTACATCTTTGGTTCACTGTCCACTACTCTGGCGCCCAAGTTTTACCAGACCGGCACCGAAGTCGGCGATCTCATCGCCTGGCTGTCGACCTTCGCCATCGGTTTCATGGTGCGGCCTTTCGGCGCCCTTTTCTTTGGTCGCATCGGCGACCTGGTCGGACGCAAATTCACCTACATCTTAACCATTACGATCATGGCTATAAGCACCATGGGCGTCGGCTTGCTGCCGACCAAGGAAACCCTCGGGGTTGCCGCTCCGTTCATCCTGATCACCCTTCGCATGTTCCAGGGCCTGGCACTGGGCGGCCAGTACGGCGGCGCCGCCACTTTCGTCGCCGAACACGCCCCTCAAGGCAAACGCGGTTTCTATACTTCCTGGATCCAGACCACCGCCACATTGGGCCTATTCATGTCCCTGGGAGTCATTTTGGCCACACGCACCATCCTCGGCCCTGAAGATTTCAGCGCCTGGGGCTGGCGCTTGCCTTTCCTGGTCTCCGTTGTGCTGATCTTCCTTTCCATGTGGATACGGAGTTCCCTCAAGGAATCTCCATTGTTCACCCAGATGAAAGCTGCCAAGACGGTCGCCAAGAATCCTATCAAAGAAAGCTTCGGCAACAAGTTCAACCGCAAATGGGTACTCATCGCCCTGTTCGGCGCCACCATGGGCCAGGGCGTGGTGTGGTATACCGGCCAGTTCTATGCCCTTTTCTACCTGCAAAATCGCTTCCATGTCGGTTTGGTGGACTCCAATTTCATCATCGGCGCCGCGGTGTTAATGGCTACGCCGCTGTTCATCTTCTTCGGCTGGCTTTCGGATAAAATCGGACGCAAGCCAATCATGATGGCCGGCATGCTGCTGGCCGTGCTGACCTACTATCCTATCTACGGCGCGATGGCCGCCTTTGCCCCTACCGACCCTGGCCAGCACTTCATGTTTGACTATGTCGGCTACAATCAGGTCGCTTTGACCTTCCTGGTCTTCATCCAGGTAGTCTACGTGACCATGGTCTACGGTCCCATCGCTGCCTTCCTGGTGGAACTGTTCCCGACTAAGATCCGCTATACTTCCATGTCGCTGCCTTACCACATCGGCAACGGTGTCTTCGGCGGTTTAGTACCGATCCTGGGCTTGGCGGCGATCAATGCAACAGGCAATAACTTCGCCGGCCTTTGGTGGCCGATGGCTGTGGCTAGCGTCTGTTTCGTGGTAGGCATGATCTTCGTCAAGGAGACGAAGGACGTTGACATCACCGACTCCACCGCTACCTTCGCTCACCAGGCGGAAACGGCGCACGGAGAAAAAATTAAAGCTGGTCTACCGGCTAGTGCCGGTCCACAAAAGTAAGATTCGATACAGCCAACAGAAAGAGGGGCGGCACCAGCCGCCCCTCTTTCTGTTATTTGAGATGACAGGGATCCTTGGAGAGCTCATGGGGTGGTTAAAACTTGGGTGTCGCTCCTCGAAACCGTCGTTGAGGGCGAATAATTATGGATAGAATCCTTTGCAGGGAACCAGTATCGGTCACACCCGGTTTTAACCGCTTTAACGGACGCGATTCGGCAACGCGGAGAACAACCCCTAGAGCTCGTACTGGTGGATACGCCGGAGAGCGAGGTAAATAAAAAGCGCCGAAAGCCCCATGGTAGTAAATACAGTGATCAGCCACATTCCGCCCGGGGTTCCGGTAACGAAGTCCACCGAGATCTGCAGCAGGTTACCGGGCAGCAAGTATGGTAACCAGTCCATGAATTCCGCCAGTAGACCCGTGAGGAAAATCTGGCCCATTACCAGGGCGATGGGAATAGCCATCACCGGCACCCGGCTGTCGAAAACGGTACCGAGGAACAGAGTAAGCGACAGGTAAAAGATCACCGCCAGGGTGACGGTGAACACCCCGCCTAAAAACGGACCGACGGGCACAAAGTCCCGGTTGGCCATAGAGAGTTGCGCGTAAGCGACCACAGATTGGATGACCACGGCCGAGACCAGGAATGCCGAGGCGATAGCCAGAAACTTGGCGATGATAAACCCTGTGCGCGACGCTGGCTTTGACAGCACCCACGCGGCGGTGCCGGATGTTTTCTCGCCGATAATAGTCCCGGAAGCTATGATAGCCGCCCCCATGGGTGCCACTACGCCGGCCAGGAGCATGAAAGTGGTCATACTACCTGTCATCGGTCCACCGCCACCTTCGACCTGGATGAACAACGCTAGTATGAAATTGAGGATAACCAACCAGGCCAGGGTCTGGATGGAAAAAGTCCGAGGATTCCAGACACGTTCAAGTTCCCGGTTGAAAACATTGTTAAAGCCAGTCTTCCAACCTTTGGCTTTGACCGGCTCGAGTTCGGCGGTGTTATGGAAGACGGTGACTTCAGCCAACTTTTTCTCCCTCCACCAAATTCATAAAGACTTCTTCGAGCTGGTGTTTGCGCCGGCCAAAGTCAACGACGAAGACCCCCTCGGTGGCCAGCGCCAGCCGCAGCAAGTTGCCCTCGGCCATGTCGATGCTGTTGACTGCGATTTCCCAATTGGTCTGGCCGTTGTGGGCATTACGGGTTACGGTACTGATCCACGGCTGGGCGGCCAGGCTCTGGTCCAGGTGTTCGCAGTCGCCGCGGGTAACCAGAGAGTATTCAGCCGTTTTGCCGGCCAATAGCTTACCGATCGGAGACTGGGTGACCAGTTGGCCTTTATTAATGATGATGACTTCGTCGCTCACCCGCTGTACATCGGACAGGATATGGGTTGAGTAAAGGATGGTCGTTTTTTGGCGGAGCGCAAGCAGGAGTTGTAATACATCGCGCCGGCCCATGGGGTCAAGTGAGGCTGCCGGTTCATCGAGGATGAGCAAGTCCGGCGCATGGATGTAGGCTTGGGCGATGCCGAGTCTTTGGCGTTCCCCGACGGAGAAACCCTTAACGGGCCGGTCGGCCACCTTGGTCAGGCCGACTATATCCAGCGTCTCGTTAATGCGTTTTTCGACCAGGTCCTTAGGGCCGTGATAGAAAAAGCGGCAGACGAACCTGAGGGTCTGCCGTGCCGACATGTACTCGTAGAACCGGGGATCCTGGGCCAGGTAACCGACGCGCTTACGGATCTCCAGGCTGTCCTTGGCGATGTCCATGCCAAAGACCGTCGCGGTGCCGCTGGTCGGGCGCTGCAGGCCAAGCAGTAACTTAATGGTGGTGGTTTTGCCGGCGCCGTTGGGGCCAAGGAAGCCGATGATGGCGTTTTCACGCACAGTGATATTGAGAGCGTTAACCGCCGTAACCTTCTCGTCGAAGATCTTGGTCAGCCCATCGGTAGTGACGACTACGGCTTCGGCCATGCTGTACTCCCCGCCCGATTCCGGTGGGACCGGCTACGGAACGATTAACTCTAATTTGAAAAGACCGGCGTTGTCAAGGACGCCCCAAACGTGTGCCAACCGGATGGTAAAAAAATTTCACTTTTACCTCATAATTGTATTATATTATAGCTGAAATCGGCGGGCAACCGCCGGCTGTGGGGTGTATAATAACCCCGGTGATTTCCCGGCCGTGAGAATCGTTTCAGGAGGCGTCTATGGGCGGCGAGGTTCTGGTTCTGGGCATCATTGCGATGATGACCTGGTTGATTCCTTTCTTCGGATTGCCCATTCCCATCATCGGACTCGTCTGGGGTATCGCCATCCTGCGCAAGCGCCCGGCAAAAAAGGGCATGGCCATCAGCGGCGTGGTGTTATCCTCCATAGGCTTGTTTTTATCGGTCAGTTACTCCGTCATCAGCTTCATTGGCTCGGCCCCGGACCTGCTGAGTTCGTTCCAACCCTCGGACAGCAAACCACCGCCCCCCGCAGGTCCGGTCGATTGGAAGGCCGACGGTAAGATTGAAGCCGGCGAATATGACAGCAGCCAGACCTTCGGCTCCTCATTCCAGGTTTACTGGAAGGAGGACGGGCAATTCGTCTATTTCGGCATCACAGCCCCGACCCAGGGCTGGATATCCATCGGTTTCGTCAAATCATTGTACTGTGCCACCAGCATCGGAATCGG
>CAZGRY010000013.1:0-12796 GCA_964528105.1 uncultured Dehalogenimonas sp. | reverse complement strand
GCAAGGACATGGATGTGATCATGGGTTACGGCACCGAGACCGCAGGCCAGGGTTCGGTGTTGGATATGTGGTCGGCTACCCAACCGAACGGGTCGCCAGCCAATGATGTGGATCAAAACGGGCAGTTCAGCCTGCTTGAGTGGGCAGCCCTGGAGACCGTGCCGGTGGTCACGGATGAGAGTGCCGACGCCCCTTACACCGTCCTCGAATTCCGCCGGCGGTATATCACCAGCGATGCCCGTGACCTGACGCTGTTGTCCGGGCCCAATCTTTTAATGTGGGCTTATGGAACAACCGACGATATCAAGAGCGCTTATTCGGCAAAAGGCTACGGCGTTCTTGAGCTGAAATAATAGAACCGGGCGCGTTCAGACGAGGCGGCTTAGGCCGCCTTGTTCTTTTTTCATCGAGGAGAGAACCGGGCAGCCATCGAATTCGGCTTCATCGCACGCTTTTTGAGGTAACGATGACGCCGCCAAGGGCTAACAATCCGCCGATTCCAGCTAACACGGATGGGACTTCGCCTAGCCAGATCCAGGCGATGATGGTCGCTACGATCGGATTGAGATACATGAAGCTGGTCGCTACTGACGCGGTGGTGCGGGAAAAGACATAGTTCCAGACGACGTAAGCGATAGCTGCCGGGAAAACCCCAAGGTAGACTACCGCAAGCACCGGGCCGGTGTCTGCACGCGGCAACTCGGCTATGAGATCAGGCAGGAAGAATAGCAGCATAATGGTGCCGATCCAGAAGGCGTAACAGGTCACCTCCAGTGGGGTATAGTACCGGAGGAGCCGTTTTTGAATGATTAAATAAAACGAGGTGGAAACTGCAGCCAGCAGGATGATAAGAGCTCCGCTTTCGAGCTTAAAATGGCCGGCCTCTCCAAATGCGATAAGACCGATGCCGGAAAAACTGGCGACAATGCCCAACCATTGTCTCAGGCCGAGCTTCTCCTTAAGCGCTATCACCGCCATGATGGCGGTAAAAATCGGCACCGCGCCGATGATGAAACTAGCCGAGGCCGCGGTGACGGTTTGTTCGCCGTATGCCAGGCAGACGTGGTATATGGTAATGCCGATGAGCCCGCCGAACAAGATCAACGGCAGGTCGGCTCTACGCGGCAAGCGGATGCGCTGGCGTAGGAGTACCCAGGCTAGCAGGGTCGCCGAGGCTACCAGGAAGCGGAAAACCACTAACGCTCCGGGAGAGAAAGCCTCCAACCCGGCGCGGATGCCGGCAAATGAGGATGCCCAGAGGATGGTGGTGACGCTTATGGCGATGAGAACTGACTTATCGATACCGTCGGGTCGTTTCAAATATTTTCCTTCAAAGAGGCGGTGAAGCATCCTGCTTTTCGCAGCAATTCCCGCGCGCCTTCAGCGGAGGTGCGGCTCTCCCGGTCGCCGGATATCATTACGGCCAGTTCCGCAATGCGGTCACCGCCGGTCAGCTCATGCATGATGCTCACCGCGCGTTGTCCGTCAAATTCCTTACGGACACTGAAATGATGGCTGCCGTAAGCTGCGATCTGCGGCAGATGGGTAACACAGATGACCTGGTGGGATTGGGCGATGTAAGACAGTTTTTGCCCGATGACATCCCCGCTCCGCCCGCCAACGCCGATGTCGATCTCGTCAAAGATAAGCACCGGTATTTGGTCAGCCTGTGCCAGCGCCGTCTTGACCGCCAGGGTAAAACGGGAGAGTTCACCGGTGGAGGCGATTTTTTCCAGCGGCAGAAACGGTTCGCCAGGATTAGTGGAGGTCAGGAACGATACTCGGTCAATGCCGGTGTTGTCGAAATCAACGGCACCGCCACCCGGCAGCGGCAAACCGCCAGGAAGGGATCTGCTGGTGACCGAAATGCGGAAATGAACCCCCTCCATACCCAGGTCGGCAAGCTCGCGGTCAACCGCTTGCTCCAACAGCACCGCGGCTGTTTGCCTTCGTGATGACAGTCCCTCGGCTAGGCGTCCCAGTTCCCTGCGGCAGGCCGCGACTTCTTGTCTAAGCGTATTTTTGCGCTCACCAAGGATTTCGAATTCGGCGAGTTCCCGCCGTGCCCGCTCGGCGAAGGCTAAGATCTCGGTAATTGTGCTGCCATACTTGCGCTTCAAATCTCGGATGAGCTTGATGCGGCCATCGACCTCTTCCAGTCGGGCGGGGTCGGCTTCGATGCGAATAGCGTAGGCGCGGATGTCCCGCGCCGCCTCACTGATACTGAACAAAGCGTCCCGGACTACATCGGCCTGGGACTTCAGCCTGGTATCGATGGCAGTCAACCGCTCCAGCGCGGTTGAAGCTTGAGAAATAAGGCTGGTGGCCGGTTCGGTACCGGGCGCATCGCCGTCGAGAGTTACGGCCGCTTCACCGGCCAGCAACTTCAATTTTTCCGCCGATGCCAGCACTCTCCGTTCCTCCTCGAGAGTACCATCCTCGCCGTCGCTTAATTCAGCCCTCTCTATCTCGCAAGCCTGAAAATTCAAAAAATCCTGTTGACGGATGGCTTCTACTTCACGGGCTGAAATATCGGAGACCTCACGTTCAAGGCTTGAAAGCGCCTGCGCCTGTTGCCCGAATTCACACCGCAACTGCGGGGTCCCGGCGTAACAATCTAAGAAGTCGAGGTGGCTGGCCGGGTCGAGAAGCGACAGGTGCTGGCTCTGGCCATGGATATCTACCATCTTTCGGCCACCCTCGAAAGCGAGGTTTCGGGTTGCCGCGGCGCCGTTGAGACGGATGACCGCTCGCCCACCGCGTTTCTGGGAGAGCGACATGATCAGGGTGCCGCCTTCAATCTCAATGCCGTGCTCAGCGAACCAATCCTTGATATCGTCCCGGCCCGAAAGATCGAAGACACCTTCAATCCGGGATTCGGCGGCGCCATGGCGGATGGAAGACTCATCGAGCTTTCCTGACAGCAGCGCCGAGAGGGCATCAACCACGAGGGACTTTCCGGCGCCGGTCTCGCCAGTGATCAGATTAAATCCAAGGTCGGGTGACCAGTCGATTTCCTCGATGATACCGAAATTTCTAACGAGTAAACGTTGGAGCAATACTTACCCCGCCGCAGACCCGAAGCACGTTGTTGATTTTGCCATGAATGCCCGTAATTGTGTCATAAATTCGGCAGAGGGTTCAAATACTCGAATTTACTCGGTAATGCTGGCCATGACCCCGAAATGGTCGGAAGCGGTTCCGGTGAGGAGGCTGACATCGGAATATGACAGGTCGGCCGAAACCCAGATATAGTCGATACGCTGGTAGGGGAATTCGGAGTGGTAGGTGTAAGCGGGCGGTGGTTCGATCGACGAAACCACGTCGATAAGCCCGGTGCCGCGCATCAGTCCGATTTCGGTCGATGACGGTTCGGCGTTAAAATCCCCCATAATAACGGTGCGCTCCGCAGAGTCCCAGAAATCAATCAGCGCCAGCACCTGGTTGACTCTGACCAGGGAGTCCGCATCCACATGGTGCAGGTGGAGGTCGATCACTTGTAAATTCTGTCCGTCGATCTCGATGACGGCAGCAATTAAGCCGCGGCGGAATTGGAGTCCTTCCGACGGCAGGCCGAAGTTGGCCGCGCTAATGATCGGGTAACGGGACAATATGGCGTTACCCCATAACGGGCCGTCGGTTGGCCCGAAATAAAATTCCATACCTAACCTGTTGGATAACCACGCCAGGGTATCAGCCCGGCCTGTTTCCAGCCAACCGCGGGAAACCTCCTGAAGGGCTATGACATCGGCGCCACTGCGCTCGATCTCAATCGCCAGGCCTTCGAGATCGAGCCTGCCTTTAGCGTCAAATCCGTTGTGTAAATTGAGGGACAGTACCCTCAAGGGGAAGCCGGCGTCGGTAGTTTGGGGTTTACCGGCATTGATTGATTGCGACAGAGGCAATGCCAGAATGATAAATCCCAGCACCGCTCCGGCCAGCCACGGCCGAAGTCCGATGTGCAGCCGCGGACGGGCGTAACGGAGCGAAGTCATCGCGCCGCCGGCGACCAGAAGCGCTGCCAGCATAATGAATATCGTATTATCGAAGGGTAAAGCGGTGCGAATGGCCGGGGAATAACCGAGGATGAGAACACCGAGGATGAGCATGCCGATACCGCCGGATATGGTAAGGCTCATAGTATGGCCACGCCTGGTGCTGGCCGCCATTCCCAGGAGGATGGCGAAGAGCAGGTGAGTTACCGAAACCTGGGTCAGGAATATGAAGACCATTTCGATCCAGCCGGAAGTGAAGGGGAAAAAGGCGAAAGTGACCATGATCCCGGCAGAAAAAACAGTCACCAGAAAAACAGAGTCCGCGCGCCGGGTATGAAAAAAGAAGGTAGCAACCAGACCGGCAAGCTGGTCGGTCACCAGCCAGAGGAATGTATCACCGGTGGTGAATCCGCTCAAGGCGGACTGGGCGGGCAGGTTCTGGAAAATGGTGACCTGTAAAAAGACAAACGGTCCGATTGTCAGCCAGGCGCCGGAGCGGCTAGCTAGCCCGGATTCCGGTGATGATTGGGGGCGTCGGAGGTCTTGGACCAGCATTAAGCTAACGAAAATTGCCAATAAAACGGTGACCAGTATCGGCAACAGCGTCGGTTGCCAGGCCAGGTCATAACCTCCGGCGGTCCCGGTGGTCAGGGTATCGATGATCAAACCCAGGAATAATCCGGCGGCAAAAAACGGCATGGCCGCGGCTTCCCTATGGCGTATCTCATCCAAGTAAACAGGGAGGAAGATTACGAAGGCGGCAACCCCGAGCCCGGCGGCGGCGACTGTGACCACCGGATCGCCAGTCCAGAGTTGTATAAACAGGCGGGATACGACTAGGCTGCCCAGGGAAGCAGCTGCCGTCAGCCGGTAGCCGAAACGCTTGCGTAGCGGCCCGGCCAAGAAAGCGGCTGACAGGGCTAACAACAGGACGGCGGCTTGCGCCGCGGTATTGAAATGAAAGCGGTCATAGAGCACCCAGGTCAGGCCAGGCACCAAAACACGGAGGCACTGCAGACCGAAAGCCAAGGCAATGGCAGGGATGGCAGCGGCGGCGACGGCGTCAGGCAATCTGACGTTTAGCTTGTCGAGAATCCGGTCGCGGCGCACGACTTATCTTACCATTTCCCAAACCGGTGCGGCATCAACCGAGGAGACTCCGCAGTGTTTTAAGATTACGGGTGTCTTCTTGGTTGTATTCAAGCAGGGTACGGAGCGCTTCTTCATCATAATCATTGACATACCGCCACCACAGGCGCACCGCGTGATAACCATTGACATCTGGCAATTTCCGGGGAATGCCCAGCATCACTTCGATTTTTTTCAGCCCGCCGCGTAGCCCTTTGCGGTGGCAATGGTGCATCAGGTCGCAATGTCCGAATCCCTCGGCCCGCAGGTCGACGCCTAGGCGGGTCCGGATGTAGGGGAGGTCGAAACGCTCGCCGTTGAAAGTGTAAATGGTATCGATGCCACGCAGCGCCTCGAGCAGGGCTTCGGGCGTCACCTGGTCGCCGACCAGTTGCACGAACTCTTCATCCCCGCCGCAGCACCGGTGAATGCCGATAACGGTAATGGGGCAATTCTCCGGGGACAGGCCGGTAGTTTCAATATCAAGATAGGCTTCATTTTCAGAGACCATAACGCCTCTAATTATACCAGATCGGCGTCGACCAGACTCGTCTTGTAATATTACATAATAGTGCAGTACTTACGATTATGTAATATTTATTGCGAACCAATTTTAAGCTAATAGAGCCCATTCAGGATATATATGAAGCGGGGGGTTAACCAGGATGGTGGAGTTAGCGCTTGACGCCGGGGAATTTCTGGAGCAGGTCATCGAAGGCCTGGAACCAGCGTAATTTGACTTCATCGGACCATAGTGGATCGAAATCAGGGAACTTGGCCATCAGCATCTGGCCCATGGATTGGGCCGGGGGGCTGGGCGGAAAAGCCAGTTGCTCGCCTGATGCCGGCGAAGGCAGCTCGGGAGGATGGTCGGCGACTGGTTCATTAGTTCGTGGCGGGTTCCGCTTCAGCTTTCGGCTTGGCGTCGAGGTGTGTATTGCCTTGGATTTTTTCGTCACGAAGGGCGACAGCGCAATGGCGCCGTCTTCGGCCAGACCGATATAGAACTTGATGCACTTGCGGCCGACGTCGGCGGCGATCTGAAAATGTTCTTTGAGTTTTTCTTCCATCTGGGCATAGGTGGCGGTGGTGGGATCGAGCTCGGTCACGAAGAACGGATAAGCCTCCTGGGTTAGCTGCCGCAGCAAATTGGCGCGCTGCGGCCCCTTGGTCAATACAATTTGCTTTAATCTGAGGGTCGGGATACCGGCGCTGTCGATCAGTTTCAAGTATTTAAGCGCGGCGATGAGTTGCCCGCCGGTTGAACCAGATAATTTGTCACCCCAGAAGCTGCGGTCGATGCGCCCGGGGACGGCGACTTTTAGTCCGTCCAGAAAATTCCAAAACGTCCGGTAGGAAACATACGGCGGTAGCGTCCTGGAATTGGCATTTGTCATATCTGAGCAGCTTTATTCTAGGCCAGGGGGACAAAAATGACAAGTGCCGCAGGACGAAAATCGCCCGGGCTAAAGGACAAATATTATTTGATTCTGGAAACATGCAGGACAAATCTGGACAACAATTGACGGTTCCTTTTTCCGGCGATTAAGATAGCTGCAAATTTCAACAGAAAGAGGGGGAAACAAACATGGGTACGGCAATCGATTATCAAAAGGTAATGACCGAGATCGTCTACATCAACCTTCCCGGTCCGCAGGAGCCGACCGCCGGAATGAGCGGTGGTGAGCTGCTGCACGGCTTCCTGGCCGAGTTGCGCACCGGTTCAGACGCCAGCACCCGGGCTTTCATTGATAGCCTGTGTGTCAAGTGGAACGTCCGCTATCGCGAGGGCAAATAGTCCGGCACGGGCGCAAGGTAATAAAGAGGAGACAATAATGAAAAAAAGACTTGCTGCCATCGATGTCGGTACTACTAAGGTATGTACTATCATGGGCGACGCTGATGATTCCGGAATCCGCATCCTGGGTGTCGGCATAGTGGCGTCCCAAGGCCTGCAGAAGGGCATGGTCGTTAATCTAAATGAAGCCCGTGACGCCATCAAGAGGTCGGTGGTCATGGCGGAACAGTCGGCCGGTTACAAGATCGACTCCGCCGTCATCAATATCACCGGGCGTCATATCCATTCATCCAACAACCGTGGCGTTATCGCCATCTCCAGAAAAGACGAAATCGTCCGCCAGGCCGATGTCACTCGGGCGCTGGACGTAGCCCGCAACACCGCCATTCCAGGCGACCGCCGGTTGCTGCACCTGCTGCCGCTAGATTTCACCGTTGACGGACAGGAAGGCGTCAAGAGCCCGGTAGGCATGCACGGCTTCAAGCTGGAAGTGGAGACCCATATGGTCACCGCCTCCGCTACCGCCGTGGAAAACCTTTCCAAATGCGTCAAGGGCGCCGGCGTCGAAATCGACGAAATCGTCTTTAGCCCGCTGGCCTGTGCCGAGGCGGTTCTGACTACCGATGAACTCCAGGACGGTGTGATCCTGGCCGACATTGGCGGCGGCACCACCGACATCGCCGTATTCAAGGACGGCAAACCCATCCATACTTCGGTTCTGCCGGTGGCCGGCTACCAGATCACCCATGACATTTCGGTCGGTCTCGGCGTCAGCTGGGAGTTAGCTGAAGAAATCAAACTGCGTTATGGCAATGTGTACCCGTTTGATGAGAAAGCTAGCGACCAGATGCTCTCCGAGGGCGGCCATTCCTTCCCGGCTTCCCAGGTTTCGGAAATCATCCGCTCCCGCGTCGAAGAATTGATTCGACTGGCCCTTCTTGAGGTACCCACCGAGGATTACCAGAACCTGCTGCGAGGCGGGATGGTCCTCACCGGTGGCGCTTGCAATCTGCCTGGTATTACCGAACTGGGTGCCGAGGTTACCCGCCTGCCGGTACGCGTCGGCATGCCGCCGGAGATGTACGGTGTTTCTGAAAAACTATCGGATCCGGCTTTTGCTACCAGCCTAGGCCTGGTCATGTGGAAAGCCAAGAGCCGCATGGAGACCCCTGCCAGCCCCGGCGCCGCGCCTTCAGAGAGCGGCGGATTATTCGGCATGTTCAAGAAAAAATAAAAATAGAATATCGAAATAATAAGAGGAGTATAAAATAGTGGCTAGAACGATTTATGTCCCGAGCGGCGCAAAAATCAAGGTTATCGGCTGCGGCGGCGCCGGCTGCAACGCCATCACCCGCATGGTCCGCGAACAGATCCGCGGCGTTGAATTCGTTGCTATGAACACCGATGCCCAGGCCCTGGCCATCACCGAAGCCCCTATGCGCATCCAACTCGGCGAAAAGTGCACCCGTGGTCTCGGCGCCGGCGGTGATAACAAGATGGGCCGCAGGGCCGCTGAAGAAAGCCGCGAAGATATTATGAAGATCGTCGAAGGCTCTGACATGGTCTTCGTCACCGCCGGCATGGGCGGCGGCACCGGCACCGGCTCTGCGGCGGTTGTCGCCGCGGCTGCCAAGGCTACCGGCGCGCTTACCATCGGCGTCGTTACCAAGCCTTTCGGTTTTGAGGGCACGCATCGCATGAAGGTCGCTGAGGAAGGTATCGCCGAACTCATGCCCAATGTCGACACCATGATCCTGATCCCCAATGACCGCCTGTTTGAAATCTGCGACGCCAAGACCGGCGTCGATGGCGCCTTCCGTATGGCCGACGAAGTTCTGCATCATGGCGTCCAGGCTATCGCTGAGGTTATCACGGTTCCCGGCATCATCAACCTGGACTATGCCGATGTCCGCGCCGTCATGAAGGATGCCGGCCCGGCCTGGATGAGCATCGGTCATGGCAAGGGTAACAACCGCGCCGCCATGGCTGCTAAGGACGCACTGAACAGCCCGCTGCTGGACGTGTCCGTTGAAGGTTCCACCGGCTGCATTTTCAACGTGGTCGGCCCGGAGAACCTGACCCTGTTTGAAGTTAACGAAGCCGCTGAAGTCATCCGCCAGGCGGTCGATCCCGAAGCCAATGTTATCTTCGGCGTCGGCACAGACGAATCCCTCAGGGATGAAGTCCGCTTGACCCTCATCGCCACCGGCTTCGCCGATAAGGGCACCTCGATCGGCTCCCGCGACAGGGAGATTACCCATCTGCTGCGCAGCATCAAGACAGAGAAAGAACTGGAAATCCCGGCTTTCCTGCGGCAGCGTGGCCTCGCTGGCGTTCGCCGGCCTGAACCGGCCCGCTCGACCACGACCGTTTCATATAGTCCCAAACGGTGGTAGACCCGGTTATTCCCTTAGACATGGGGTGGCGGTTGGTTACCGCCACCCCGCCTGGAGCTTGATATGAACTGCTCTGTAACCGAAAACGAAATCAGGATCTTCATCCGGGAGTTTGCGGATGACTACGATAGTCGGGAGGTATTGCGCCTTCTGGGTCGTCATCCGTACACCCGTTTTAATCTGTCAGCCCTGGCCGACAGTCTTGATATGAAACCCAAGGACGTTGGCAGGACGATCAACCGCCTCGAAGAGAAGGGGCTGGTCCGAACGATCGAATGCAAGGCCACGGCGCTGTATGCGCTGACCGAAAATGAATCGAAACGAGACCTGATCACCAAGACCGCGGCGCTCGATTATCGCCAGATGGCGACGTTGGATGCACATCGCGTCTAAAACAGCTGTTTCCGCCTCTTAATATAACAGAAGAAAACCGCCGGGCTCCTCCTCCCCCGGCGGTTTTCTTTTGCCCACGGTTCTTGACGAACAGAACCACCGGCGCCCGTGGCCGGTATTCTGCCGCAGCATATGGCAGGCAATTCGGCTTTTTGATATAATTTACATAATCATGCCGGATTTATCGCTATACCTTCATTTCCCATTATGCCGTCGCAAATGCAGCTATTGTTCCTTTGTATCGTATGCCGGGCAGGAACAATATATCCCAATATATGTCGACGCTTTGTGCTACGAGATACGGCTCACCCGGCGTCCGGGCGCCGAGGTACGGACTATATATTTTGGCGGGGGCACCCCCAGCCTCACACCAACCCCGGACATCGAGAAGATACTCGCCGTTATCAAAGAGTGTTACCGCGTCGACCCTTCAGCCGAGATCACTTTTGAGGCTAATCCTGGCACCATCGATGATGGGTATCTGAAATCGCTTAGGGCGTCAGGTGTCAACCGATTGAGCCTGGGGTTGCAGAGCCTGGATGACGGCGACCTGGCATTTTTCGGGCGGCTCCATTCCGTCGCTACGGCAATTCGATCGGTCGAACAGGCTCGTACCGCCGGTTTCGATAATTTGAGCCTGGATTTCATCTACGGCCTGCCCGGCCGCCGCCTGTCCGATTGGGCGGCCATGCTGGACGGCATCATCAAGCTGGGTGCCGATCACCTGTCACTTTACGGATTGACCATGGAGCAGGGCACGCCTTTAGGGGACGCGGCCGCCCGCGGCGAATTTGTGCCGGCCGGCGAGGATGAAGTGGCCGCTGAATACGAATTGGCTTCCCGAAAGCTGGAGGCGGCGGGCTATCGCCATTATGAGATATCCAGTTGGGCGCGCCCGGGATTTGAAAGCCGTCACAATACCCTTTACTGGAAACGGGGCGAATACCTCGGTCTGGGCGCCGCTGCTCATTCTTTTATCGACGGAAGCCGGCTTTCCAATACTGCCAACCTCGGCGAATATCTCGAAGCCCTGATATCGGGTAACCGGCCACCGCAGGAAACCGAGGTCATCGACGAAGCAATGGCTCTGGCTGAGGCGATCTTCCTGGGGCTGCGGCTCGACGAAGGCATCTCCCCGGATGACATCGGACGCCAGTTTAGTATAGACTTACACAGCCGATTTGCCGCTGAGATCGCCGAGCTCACGGGGCTGGGATTGATCGAGGCGTCGTCTGACCTGTTACGGCTGACGCTAAAAGGGCGTCTTTTGGGCAACGAAGTATTTCTGCGCTTTCTACCGTCTTAGCGCCTAAGGACATCCATGGAACAGTGCTTTATCCGGAATTTCTGCATTATCGCGCATATCGATCACGGCAAGTCCACCCTGGCTGACCGTCTCATTGAAAGCACCGGCGCCATGCGCCGTGAAGAGATGAGCGAACAGGTGATGGACCGCATGGAACTGGAGCGCGAACGCGGCATCACCATCAAGGCCAAAGCCATCCGGCTCAGCTATACCGCCAGCAGCGGCCAGCAGTATCTGCTCAACCTGATCGATACCCCCGGCCACGTCGATTTTTCGTATGAGGTTTCCCGTACGCTGGCGGCCTGCGAGGGCGCGGTGCTGGTCATTGACGTTACCCAGGGCATCCAGGCCCAGACCCTGGCTAACGTCTACCTGGCCATGGAGCACAACCTGGAGGTTATTCCCGCGCTCAACAAGGTCGACCTGCCCAGCGGCGAACCGGAACGGGTGATGGCCGAGGTCAAGAGCGTGCTGGGTTACACCGAGGCCGATACCCTGCGCATCTCGGGCAAGACCGGTATGGGCGTTCCGGAGCTTCTGGAAGCTATCGTCGCCCGGGTGCCGCCGCCTTCTGGCAGCCCGGAGAGCCCCCTGCGCGCCCTTATCTTTGATTCCCATTACGATCCCTACAAGGGCGTTATCGCCTACCTGAGGGTCACCGACGGCAGCATCAACAAAGGCGATCGGCTGAAGCTGATGGCTCAGGGCACCACCCTCGAGGTCCTCGAGGTGGGCTTTTTCGACCCGGCCGAACATCCGGTCGACACCCTCTTCGCCGGCGAGGTGGGCTACATCGCCACCGGCCTCAAGACCGTCGGCGATTGCTCTGTTGGTGATACGGTGACCTCGGTCGCCGCTCCGGCTGTTGAACCTATCGCCAGCTACCGTCCAGCCAAGCCGATGGTCTTCGCCGGCATCTATCCCACCACGGCGTCCGACTATCATGAACTTCGCGAGGCCATGGAGAAACTCAAGCTGAACGACGCCTCGCTGTCCTACGAAATGGAAAACTCGCCGCTTTTAGGTCACGGCTTCCGCTGCGGCTTCCTCGGCCTGCTGCACCTGGACATCGTCTATGAAAGACTGGAACGGGAATTCGGCCTGTCGCTGGTAGTCACCGCGCCGGGGGTAAGCTACGTCATCACCAAGACCAACGGCGAAGTCATCACCGTGATCAACCCGTCGGAGTTGCCGATGCCCACTGAAGTAGCTCGGATGGAAGAACCCTGGGTTAAGATCCGCATTCTCACACCTTCAAAGTATATCGGCGCGATAATGGAACTAGAGCAGAAGAGCGGCGGCGTTCACCGCCACACGGAGTTTCTGGGCGATGGCGTCGGCCCCGAGGGCACGCAGCGGGTGCAACTGGACTATGGGATGCCGCTACGTTCCATGTTGACCAATTTCTATGACCAGTTGAAAAGCCGCTCTAACGGCTACGCGTCATTGGATTATGAGTTCGATGGTTACCATGACGCCCAGCTGGTCAAGATCGACATCCTGGTCAACAACACCCTGGTCGATGCCTTCAGCCGCATCGTGCCGCCGGAACAGGCTTATGACGCCGGCAAGGCGTTGGTGCACAAGCTTAAAGAGGCCATTCCGCGCCAGCTTTTTTCCATTCCAATCCAGGCGGCTATCGGCGGCCGGATTGTCGCCCGGGCTGATATCGCCGCCAAGCGAAAAGACGTGCTCGCCAAGTGCTACGGTGGTGACATCACCCGTAAGCGCAAACTGCTGGAGAAGCAGAAGGAGGGCAAGAAGCGGATGAAGACCATCG
>CAZGRY010000012.1:20126-22542 GCA_964528105.1 uncultured Dehalogenimonas sp. | reverse complement strand
AGTGCCCAAAGAAATGACCGACGAATTCAAGCGGAAACTGGTAAAATATTACTTCTGGCGGCGGACGAGCTTCGCCCTGCGGCACGGCATGTTCGCGTTTTATATCCCTGTGAATCTGAGCCCGAAGGAATTCCTCCGGGTCATCCGCTTCTGGTGGAGGTATTATGTCACCCGACCCTTGCACGGCTGATTCAAAACGCCCGGTGTCCAAAGTGACCTACCGCGAGCCACTTGGCGAGTTTCACGGCGTCAAAGCTGAGATCGTCGGGCACTGCGTCTGGGACCACCCGGCCAACACCCTGGTCCTGCGCCTGCCGCAGCCGAAATGGGTGCTGTGCGCCTACCAGGGCTACCGCAAAGTGAGCGCCGTACTTAACTGCTTCCATCCGCCGGAATCTTGGCATGCCGTGGACAACACCAACCGCACCTACTGGGAATACACCCGCTGGATCCACCGCGAGATGCTGAAGCAAGTCGCCCCCGGCGAGAAGACGGCGCTCCTATTCACCGGCGTGGACATGCACAAGCACGTCATGGTGGAGGAGACATTCGAAGAGTTGTGGGTGCAGGCCTGGGTCACCGCCGGGGTTAAGACCAACGCCCTGCGCGTCGGCCGTGACGCCGCCTACGGTATCGAACGCCAGGGATTATGGCAACCTTTCAACCACAAAGCCCCGCCCCAGCCCGGCACCATCAACATCATCGTGCTGACCTCCGCCGACCTGGGCCAGGCGGCCATGGCCTCCAGCTTCATCACGATCACCGAGGCCAAGACCGCGGCGCTGCAGGACCTGAACATCAGGAGCGCCTACAACCCCCAGTGGCAGGCCACCGGCACCAGCACCGACCAAGTGTGTATTGTTCCAGGCAACGGCGACCGCTGCTTTTACGTGTCGGGGCAGGTCAAACTAGGCGAGCTCATCGCACGGGCTGTCACCCGCGGCGTCACCGAGGCGATCAACAAGGTACGGGGTGAGTCCTGACAAAATTCAACTCGGACTCATGGTTGACTCGGGGAAATATTCAACAAATAATGATTTTGAAATAAGGTTTATCTCATCACCGGAAACTAGTTGGAGGGAAGTGCGAAATGCTAAGTCGATTCCCAACTTGTTAATACTGACCTGTCTCACCCCATTGTACCTGTCAAATGACTGGTTCAAGTTGTCACACGAGAAGGTGATTGAAAAAATATCCTCACTTGGCCCCCAAGGCTCCACAAGACTTACGTCCAGTTGTTTAACGTCGTTGAACGTCAATCGAGCTAAAGCATTGTTCGACCCAATCATGTTACGAACATCCAAATCAATCGTAAATACACGATTCGGATAGTACAATCCGGCTCCCTTGATTGTAGCATCATGGAGATAGAGATCAGTAGTTCCAACATTTGACCGGTTGATGATCAAGACATTACTCATACGCGTATAATTATAACAGATACAATATACCTAAGACCTGTTGGACAAGGAAAGTATCTAATGCTCGGCGCCGTCGCAGGGGACATAATCGGATCGGTGTATGAGTTCAACAACACTCATCGATATAACTTTGAGCTTTTTACTCCCCTCTCCACCTTCACCGATGACACGGTTCTGACCGTGGTCGTCGCGGACTGCATTCTCCATGGCAAGGACTATGCCCGCACCATCTGGGAATACGGCAACCGCTACCCGGACCGCGGCTATGGCGGCCGCTTTTCCCATTGGCTGGCCTCCAAAGACCCAAAACCGTACAACTCCTTCGGCAACGGGTCGGCCATGCGCGTTTCGCCTGTTGGTTTTGCCTTTGACACGCTGGAAGAAACCCTGGCCGAAGCCCGCCGCAGCGCAGAGGTAACCCACAACCCCCCGGAGGGCATCAAGGGCGCCCAGGCCGTCGCCGCTGCTATCTTCCTCGCCCGCCGCGGCGAGAGCAGGGGCTACATCAGGGAGTACATCACAGATACCTTTGGCTATGACCTCAATCACACCCTCGACGAGATACGACCAAATTACACCTTCGATGAAACGTGCCGGGGCTCGGTGCCGGAGGCAATCATCGCCTTCCTGGAATCAAACGATTACGAGGATGCCATACGGAAAGCCGTCACCCTCGGCGGCGATTCAGATACGATAGCCTGCATCACCGGCGGCATCGCTCAAGCTCATTACGGCGGCGTGCCGGGGTATATCGTTCAGGAGGTCAGGAACCGCCTTGATCCGGAGTTGCTGCGCATCATGGATGAGTGTAATGAGAGGTTCGCCCTGTAAGTATTGTCCGTCCATCCTTCGACAAGCTCAGGACGAACGGACTAGAATAGAGACATGAAAAACCGCGGCGGCAAACTCCTCACCAAGTCCAAATTCATGGCCGGACTGCAGTGCCCGCGTTACCTGTGGATATACGTCAACGTCCCCGGCCGCATCCCGCAGCC
>CAZGRY010000012.1:0-20116 GCA_964528105.1 uncultured Dehalogenimonas sp. | reverse complement strand
CCTGGTTACCCAACACACCTTCGACCAGGGGCATGAGGTCGGTGAGATCGCCAAGAAGCTTTTCCCCGGCGGCAACGATATGTCCGGTCTCGGGTTCAGGGAAATGCTGTCAGAGACAGCCTCCCGGCTATCGGCTCACAAACCGATCTTCGAGGCGGCGTTCCAGTGTAACCAGCTTTACGCCCGCGTTGATATTCTCAACCCTTCGGCAAGCTCAGGGCAAGTCCCTTCAGGCGACGGCGGCTGGGATATCGTCGAGGTCAAGAGCAGCACCGATGTCAAAGACGAAAACATCGCCGACGTGGCGTTCCAGCGGCATGTGGTTAAAAGCTGCGGCGTGACGGTCAACCGCTGCTTTCTGGTGCACATCAACCGTGATTATGTAAAGCATGGCGAAATTGACCCCACCGGGTTGCTCATGACAGAAGATATTACCGAGCGAGTCCTCGAAGTCTCCGGCGGCATGGCCGATATGGTCGAGGATATGCTGCAGACTATCGCCGGCAACTGCCCGGACTCGGTCATCGGGCGGTTGTGCGATTCTCCCTACGGCTGCCCGATGAAGGAAGAGTGCTGGGCGGTGATGCCGGAACACCCGGTGACCGACCTCTACCGCATCGGGGCCAAAGCCGACGACCTGCTAAAACGCGGAGTCACGGCTATCACAGAAATTCCGGCCGATTTCAAGCTGAACGAGAAGCAAGTTATTCAGAAAACGTGCGTCGAGTGTGGCCACCCTCATATCGAGTTGGATGAAATCGCCGACTTTTTGGCCGGCCTCAAATACCCGCATTATTATCTCGATTTCGAGACTTTCGCCACGGCTATCCCCATGTTCGATGGCACTAAGCCGTACCAGAACCTTCCCTTCCAGTACTCGCTGCACATCGTCGCGGAAGAAGGCGTTGAGGCGAATCACCCCCATTTCCTCTACCAGGGCAGCGGCGACCCGCGGCCGGAGTTTATTGCAGCACTGAAGCGTGACCTCGGCGAAGGCGGTACGGTCATCGTCTACAACCAGAGCTTCGAGGAGGGAGTGCTCAAGAAGCTGGCCGAGGCCTACCCGGAGTACGCTGACTGGGTCGCGGGCGTCGTTTCCCGTATGGCCGATCTCATCATCCCTTTCCGCAATTTCCACTACTATCACCCGGCCCAATGCGGCAGCGCCTCACTGAAACACGTCCTGCCATCCCTAACCGGCATCTCGTACACCGGTATGAACATCGCCGAGGGGCAGACGGCAAGCCTCAAATTCATGGCCGCGGCCTTTGGTGATTTGTCTCAGACAGAAAAGGACAAGATCTTCGCTGACCTGCGAGAGTATTGCGGCCAGGATACATACGGCATGGTGAGCATTGTGAAGAACCTGCGGGATTTGGCCGAGTAACACCACCCTCAGCCACAAAACAAACGAGGACGGCCTTCCTTTCGGAAGGCCGTCCTCTGTCTAAGGGAACGCAAACGTTAGTTGATGTTGTAGATGACCTGGACGGTGACGGTCAGATCGGTGTCACCGGGCAGGATCGGAGTGGTGGCGCTTTCAGCGCCGGCCTTGGAATCGAACGACGGGGCTGTGATACGGGCGCCCCCGCTGGATGAATCGCTTACAAAGCTCACCTGGCCCAGGGAGACGCCGGTGATGCGGGCGATTTGTTCTGCCTTGGCCTTGGCATCAAGCAGGGCCAGTTCGCGAGCGGCGTTTATGGCCGCGTTGGGATTATCGACCGAGAAGTAGATGTTGTTGACGCGGACGGCGTCGCCGGCCACGGCCACGGCGGTATCGATGATCTTGCCGGCGTTGGCGATGACGCGGACCTTGACTTCAACCGTGTTGCTCACCTGGTAGCCGCGGATGGTGGCCTTGCCGGTATCCTTGGCATAATCATAGACCGGGTAGATATTGAAGCTCTGGGTCTTGATGTCCTTGTCGGCTACACCCTGGGTCTTGAGCACGTTGATCAGGGCGTCCATCGCGGCGGAAGCCTTCTGGTTGGCCTCGGCGAGGGTGACGGCCTCGACCTGGACACCGAGCGACAGGTTGGCGACGTCAGGGGCGACGGTCACCTTGCCTTCGCCGTTGACCCAGATGCCGACCTGCTGGGTAGTGTTAATGGTTTGTCCCGCCTGAGCGGCGGTCCAGGCGCTGGCCATCAGGCCCATGCCGACCAGCAACACTGCTGATACTGCGACGATGATACCTTTTCTCATTGGATGCTTTCTCCTTTAATTTTTACTAGTTACATCCAGTATAACGGCGGCGAGGTCAAAAAGGTTAGCAGCATGTGGGGCTTTTTAAAAAAGAGGTGCCGCGTAATAAGGCAAGAAAGGATATTAGCCGCCAGATCAATTCCTGAGCTTGTCCATCACGATTATCTCGTGCCCGGTACCATCCAGTTTCCGAATTCCAGTGTCGCGGTAACCCACCTTTTGCCAGAACCGGAGCGCCTTGGAATTGTTGGTGAGCACGCCAAGGCTTATTTGTTGTATCTTGGGGTTGGAGAAAATGATATCCTCGACTATACGATACACCTCGGCTCCGTAGCCAGTTGACTGGAACTTTTCGGCTATCATCAAAAGCGCAATCCATGCCTGTGAAGGTTGGTCTCGGTAGCCTCCCGGCTGATAGGTGACGACGCCCACCATTTGACGATTTTCAACAAGGCGGATGCCGGCGAAGACCGCTCTATGCGCCCGGGCATCCTCGGCTTCACGTTTCACCAACTCCAGCCCGAGGCTGCCCGGATCTTCCCCACTCAATTCCACCAGGAAATGGCGAGAATTCAGGTAGACTTCCGCGGCCTCGGGAAATTCTTCCGGCATCAGCGAAACGAGTATTAACCTGTTATCAAGCATGACTTGATGTTAGCCGGAACGCGACAGGCGGGTCAAGAGAAGCGGATTGGCGGGTTATGTATCTGAAGAACCAGCGAGTGCTCGGCGTTTGTTAGATTAACAGCACCAATATGTTATCCTAATAGGGGCCTTTTCAACCAAATCGGCCATGCACGACATAAGGGAGCTAAATGAAAACACCAACCCAAGCAAACCCCCATCCGGATAAATGCGAAGATATCATCCTCCGCACTTCCGGGCTGACCAAGTATTTCGGCACCCTGGCGGCGGTCAAGAACCTGAACCTGGAGCTAAGGAAGGGCGAGGTCTTCGGTTTCCTGGGACCCAACGGCGCCGGCAAGAGCACCACCGTCGGCATGCTGCTTGGGCTGATCGCCCCTACAGCCGGGGATATCGAGATTTTCGGCCTCAAGTTGAACGAAAACCGGTGGTCAATCCTGCGGCGGATCGGGGCAATCATTGAAGAGCCGTCCTTTTACCCATACCTATCCGGCTGGGACAACCTGGAGGCTTTGGGTATGTCCATCGGGGGCATTACCGACGCCAAAATCAAGGAAGTCCTCGAGCGGGTCAACCTTCTGGACCGTTCCAAGGACCGGTATTCACACTACTCGATGGGTATGAAACAGCGCCTGGGCATCGCCGCAGCGCTGTTGCGGGACCCGGAACTTATCATCTTGGACGAGCCAACCAACGGTCTCGATCCCGCCGGAACCAAAGAAATCCGCGACCTCATACCGCAACTGGCCCACGAGAATCGGGCGGTCTTCCTCTGCAGCCACCTGCTGCACGAGGTCGAGTTGGTCTGCGACCGGGTGGCCATTATCAAGAAAGGCACGATGATCGCCAACGCGCCAGTACACGAACTAGTGACCAACGGCCAGGTGTTGCAAGTCAAGGTGGCCGATATCACCGGAGCGACAGAGGTGTTAAAAAGCCTGCCATGGGTCAAATCTATCAAAGCCGAAAATGGTTACCTGGTGGTTGACGCTCCCCGGGACAGCGGCGCCCGGGTAAACCAGGCGCTGGCAGAGAAAAACATATTTGCTGCGGAAATAGTTAACCATGTGGCCAGCCTGGAGGACGTGTTCCTGGAGCTCACCGGAGGTGTGACTCATGACTAGATTGATCAGCGCCGAGTTGTTCAAATTACGGAAGCGCGGCATGACCCGCATTCTACTTTTTGTATTGATCGGAATCCTGGCGGTCCTGTACCTGATTCTTTTTGCGGTTTCCAGAGCCGAAATTCCTACCGGACCCGGCGGCCCAGGCCAGGTGGACCTGCAAACCGTACTGGGATTATCCGTAGCCATTCCCTTCGCCCTCAATATCCTGGCTTCACTGGGCACCGTCCTGGCCGTCATCCTGATGGCGAGTTCCAGGGGCAACGAGTACAACTGGCGGACGATACGGAACACAGTCACGGCCAGCGAAAGCCGGTTCAAACTGCTGGGCGCCAAGCTGATTTCCGTGACCATCCTTATCTTGATCGGTATGGTAATTGGGTTGATCACCGGTTTTGGAATGAGCATGCTGACCACAGCCATCGGCGGCAACGATTTCAACTTCAGTTTCTTCACCGGCGATTATATCTGGGACCAGTTCCTGCAGTTCTGGCGCACCTTCTTCGTGATGCTGCCGTTCATTTTCCTGGGCTTCATGCTGTCCATCGCCGGGCGATCGGCAATGCCTGGCATCGCCCTTGGCATTGGTGTGCTGTTCTTTGAACCCATAATCACCGGCCTGATGTCCCTGGCGGGCGGATGGGTGGACGATATTCCGAAGTTTTTACTTGGGGCTAATGTGAATGCCATCACGGCTCTCGCCAGCCTGCCGGAGGGGTTCGGCGGCGGGTTCGGAGGAGGGGATGCGGCGGCGGCGCCGAGCACAACTCATGCCGCCATTGTCCTCAGCCTTTACGCGGCGGCGTTCGTCATATACGCCTTTTACCTGTTCAAAAAGCGGGACGTTACGGGATAATCGAACGCTGGAAGGTGTCGAGGGGCTGTAGGGGCGAGGCGTGCCTCGCCCGCCGCGTCAATGTCTTCCGGCGCGATCCGTTGATTGAGCCGGAGGCTATTCGCCGGGATTGTCGGCGATGGTCTTGTCGAAAGACTCTTTGAGCCTGGCGCCAAGCTTGGACATGGCTTCTCGAAGCGATTCGCTAGCCACTTTTTCGGCCATGATCTTGGCGTCGCGCGAGGCTTTCTCCAGCCTTCTCTTGGATTCTTCCTCGGCAACGCGGCGGGCCTGTGCAACCAATTCGGAGGCTTCAGCACGGGCGCCTTCCAGGACGCGTTTTACCTCGGCTTTGGATTGTTCCAGAGCCTGCCGCCGGGACCGTTCCTGGGCTTCGATGATCAGATTCTCGGCGGTGTCCTTGGCGACCGCAATGATTCGTACGGCTTCCTGGTCGGCTTTCTGCCTGGCCACGGCCTCGTACTCGGCAACAGCCCGGACGGCGTCCTGCCGGGAACCTTTGACATAGGCTGAAATCTCTTTTTCGGCTTTATCGCGCATTTCGGCAACGATCGAGTTGGCTTTAGACATAGCCCCGGAGAGGGCTTCACCCAGAATTCTCTCTTTCTCTTCCATGGCCTTGGCGACGATGTCGACAGAGACCGCAGCGGCCTCCTGCTTAACGGCATCGGCCTGTTCGGTGAGAAAACGGAACATCCGGTCCTTGTATTCCTGCCGGGCGCGGGCAATGATAGGCGCCGTTTCGGCACCAACTTGCTCCCGGAGGCGTTCGCCTTCCTCTTCAACAACCATGCTCAGGTTTCGGCTCAGGCGTTCGATAACTGCAGACATATCCCGGGAAGTCTCGACCGTGATTCGGCTCTCCATCTCAACAACCTCACTATGTGATTACCGGCGGTGGTTAACAGAGGGGTGACGGTGACTAATATCGCACAAAAAGTACCAGAAATCAACGATTATTTTCGGCGGAAAGAACCGTGTGACCGTTGCCGCCGGTGATGTTTTCGACGCTCTTTACTCCTTGTGGTAAACTCGGCCTGAATGAAAGGCATCTACGTTCTTTTAATCGAACTGCCGGAGCCGGCGGAGATTAAGACCCTCAGCCGAACCTTTACCATGGCCAAGTGCTATTACGCCTACGTCGGCTCGGCAATGAATAACCTCCAGGCGAGGATAGCCCGTCATTTATCGAAAGAAAAGAAACAGCACTGGCATATCGATTACCTCCTCGATCGAGCAAGCGTCCGGGCAGTAATATCTGCCCAATCCGACACCAATGCAGAATGTTTGATCGCTAAAAGCCTTTCGGTCATGACATCAGTGGCGGGTTTCGGCTGTAGCGATTGCCGCTGCCGGTCGCACCTGTTTTACAGCACTGAATACGACACTTTGGCTCAAACGATATCGGCATCGTTCGAGGCCGCAGACCTGGAACCGGCACGGAATATTTTGCCGATACCCCCAAAAACGTCAAAAGTCGCTTGACAGGCTATTGAACTAATGTGCTATAATATCGCCCAATGAACTTGCAACTCCAGTACAGCCTAACTTGTTTCCCGCTTGCGTCGGATGTGCTTTCCATAAACCGGAACAGCCGCAGCCGCCCGCTCACCGGGATTGGGGAACCGAGTTGTTTCAATTGTTTTTCATACGCTTGACCTCCGCGCGTTTTAACACCTGCGCTGCGGCTGGTATAATAAAGAAAACTCAGGAGTCTTATTGAAAGCGCTTAAATCCGCCCTTATCGAGCTTGCCTACATCCTGGCCGGGGCGCTCGTCATATTCGTCCTCTTCCAATTAACACTGCAAAACTCCATCGTCGACGGCACCAGCATGGAGCCCAACCTGAACAATTCCGATCGGCTGCTGGTGAGCAAGGTCAGCTATACCTTCGGCGAGCCCGAACGCGGCGACATCATCGTCTTCCCTTCGCCCTTCGGTGACGGCCGGGAGTTCATAAAACGCATCATCGCTCTACCCGGTGAAACAGTGGAGATCATAGCCGGCCAGGTCAGTATTAACGGCACGGCGCTCGACGAGCCCTACCTCACCAACCGCGACACCCGCAGCTTTCCCAGCACTGTAATACCAACCGGCGAGTACTTTGTCCTCGGCGACAACCGCCCGGTGAGCCTGGACTCCCGCCAGGGTTTCACGGTCAAACGCGAAGACATCCACGGTAAAGCCTGGGTGGTCTTCTGGCCTTTGGGAAGTTTCGGCGGCGCCCCCAACCACAAATTCGACGATATCACTGCAGGGGCGTTGCTGCTCCCGGTTTTTTTCCTGCGCCGCCCTTCGATCGTCTCAGGGCAAGCTAAGGAGTCAAGCTATTAACGACATCGAATCGCTGTTCACCAAGTCCGGCGCGGTGCTCAAGGGGCACTTCCTGCTTACCTCAGGGCTTCACTCGCCGGTCTACTGGGAGAAATTCCGCATCATTGAAAACCCGGCCGCTGCGGTGCCGCTATGCCAGATGATCGCTGAGCATTTCAAAGACAAAGGCATCGAACTGGTCGTCGGGCCGACTACCGGTGGCATCATCCTGGCCTTCGAGGTAGCCCGGCTTATGGGGTTACCAGCGGCGTTCGCGGAGAAAGTCGGCGCCGAGCGTGAATTCCGCCGAGGCTTCAAGATCCGAGCGGACGAGAAGATCCTCATTGTCGACGATATTCTAACCACCGGTAAAAGCATCCGCGAGGTCTTCGACGCCGTTGCCAAGCATAAAGGCAACATCGTCGGCGTCGGCGTGCTGGTAGACCGGTCCGATACCCCGCTCGATTTCGGCGCTCCGTTGTTCAGCTGCCTGCGCGCCGCTACACCCGCCTACAAACCGGAGGCCTGCCCCCTATGCCGGGCAGGCCAGCCGCTCACCAAACCCGGGAGCAGTTAATATGGGCACGGCGCTGGCTATCGCCGCGGTCATTATCCTTGCCTTTATCGTCATCACACTCAACTACTACCTCATCAGGCGAAGGTTCGAGTCACGTTTCACAGAGTGGCAGGCGCAGGAGCAAATCTTCTGGAAAACCGAAGTCGAACGGGTCTCCAAACAGGCTGTATCCCAGAGTCGGGCGGTGCTGGGCGGCAAATTCACCGAGCAGATGGCGCCCTACCTGCCCGAGTTCAAATACGATCCCACCGAGGCCCGCTTTATCGGCTCGCCCATTGATTTCGTAGTTTTCCCCGGTTTATCTGCCGGTGATCCTAAGGAAGTGGTCATCGTCGAGGTGAAGAGCGGCAAGAATTGCGCTCTCACTCCATCGGAAAGAAAGATCCAGCAGCTCATCGAGGACGGCATGGTGCGCTGGGAACTGATCGAGCGGCGGTGCGAACCGGATCCGGAGAGCCCACAACAATAATCATGGCCACCGATAACCCCTTCTCGATTCGGCCTTTCACTGAGAGCGATTTGCCGCACCTCAGCAGGTTAATCTCGGAAACCATCGACCATTGCTACTCTGGAGTCTACCCGCCGAAAGCTATTCACTATTTTCTAGAGTATCACGCGCCAGATAACATCTTGCGTGACGCAACGGCCGGAAATACTCTGGTCGGCTCGCTGAACGAAAAGCCTGTAGCCACCGGGACATTGAACAATAATTACATCTGCCGTGTTTTCGTTCATCCCGAATGCCAGGGCCAGGACTTTGGCAAAAAGATAGCGGATGCTCTCGAAAGGCAAGCTATCGCAAAAGGCATTGAAACACTGGAACTCGATGCTTCCTTAACGTCGCGGCGGTTCTGGGAGGGGTTGGGATGGCGGGTTACGTCGCACGAGGTAGAGATGGTGGATGACGAACCCTTGGAGTATCACAAGATGATGAAGGGATTGGTTAAATCTAAGTCCGCTTGAAGTAACGCTCCAGCGCCGAGGTCTCCAACTTCATCAAGGTGGGGCGGCCGTGAGGACAGGTGTTAGGCACCTGCGCTTTTTCTAAGTCTAGCAACAATGCCCTGATTTCATCCATCGAGAGGGTTTTACCAGCCCTCACCGCGGAGTGGCAAGCGATAAGTTCGGCCAATCTCTCCTCGCCACGGGCGAGGGACTCCGGCGAGTTCAGGAATTCATGCAGAGCAGTTAGCCAATCGCCACCGGACAGGGCTTGCGGGACGGCACGGATTAACAAACTGCGGTCGCCGAAGACTTCGATGGTAAAGCCATAGCCCGCGAGGGTGGCAGCCAGTGAAAGAAATCGGCTCAGTTCAGCAGGAGGCAACTCTACATTCTGCGGTTCAAGAAACGCCTGCGAAGTAGGTAGACGGCGTTCACGTTCGCCGATGACCTTTTCGTACATAATGCGTTCATGGGCGGCATGTTGATCGATGATATAGAGACCATCGGGACCTTCGGCCAGGATGTAACAGCCGGCCACCTGCCCCAACGGCCGAAGCGCCGGAAGAATTCGGGACGGTGTAGTAGAAGAGGTCTCCCTCTCAGCAAACAAGTCGGTAATAGCGGCAGAAGTTGGCTGGAATCCCGATGGGCGATACATCACCATGGGTTCAGCTACATTTGAAGTCAAGATGGGTACGACCGACACCGGCGATTCTCCTAACAAAGCCGAGCGCACCGACTGCCGCACAAACTCGAATACCTTGCCGTCCTCGCGAAATTTGATCTCGGTCTTGGCTGGATGGATGTTGATGTCGATGTCAGATGGCGATAACGATAGGTTGATCACAGCAATAGGGTTACGGCCGACGGTCAGCAGTCCGTGGTAAGCCTCCTCTACGGCGCGAGAAAGCATCAGGCTCTTGACCCAGCGGCGATTGACGAAGAAATACAATCCGGTGCGGTTGGCACGGGAATTCTCGGGCGCGGAGACCAACCCGCCTATGGAAAATACGTCATTGGCCGCAGAAACATCAATCATCCGGGCGGCGACGTCACGGCCGAGGATTTCAATCGCGGATTCCCGCAACTTGCCATTACCCGAGGTCGCCAATGTATCCCGGCCGTCAATGGTCAACCTGAACCTGACCTCGGGATAAGCCAGTGCGTAGTTGCTGACGGTGTTTACGATGTGACCGGTCTCTGTGGTATCGGACTTAAGGAATTTTAGGCGCGCCGGCACCTCACGAAAGAGGTGAGAGACCGAAATGGTGGTGCCGCAGGCCCGAGGTGCAGAACGAGATACGTCTTCCCGCCCACTGCGGATAGAGAATAAACTGCCGGAAGATGCACCGGGGACGGCGGTAATGACCTCGACGTCGGCCACGGCCACGATAGAACCAAGAGCTTCACCGCGGAAACCGAGGCTCTTGATCGTTGATAGGTCATCAAACGACGAAATCTTAGACGTGGCGTGGCGGGTAAAAGCCAAAGGGAGTTCATCGGCGGGAATGCCGCAACCATCGTCTGACACCTTGATTAATCCAGCTCCACCGCCCCTGATTTCAATGTCGATGCGGCGGGCGCCAGCATCCAGAGCGTTTTCCAGAAGTTCCTTGACCACCGAGGCCGGCCGCTCAACCACCTCGCCGGCGGCGATTCGAGCCACGGTCTGGGGGTCAAGAATCCGGATGGGCATCAGGTCTTCTCCAGCCGGGCAAAAGACAGGAGCAATTTCTTGAGGCCAACCGTTTTAAAAGCCACCACGATCTCAGTGTCGTCCTTGACGGGGAGTGTACTGATGACTACGCCGTCGCCAAAGATACCGTGTTTCACCTGATCACCGGTTTTGAAGGCTGGGGGCGTAGCTTTAACGTGGGTGCGTGAAACAACACCACCAGCCGGTGGTCGCGCAGCCACCGGTGCTGGTTGCGGCGGGCGTTCGGCATATTCGTAGAGTTTCTTCTGGAGCGGGATGAGCGGCTTAACAGGTTCATCGCGGGGTACGGCTGCGGTGGTTAGGTGCGCCGGAATGGAGGAAAGGAAACGAGATGGTTCATTCACCGTACTGCCACCCATCAAGCTGCGACGGAAAGCGCGCAGAAGATACAACCGTCGCTTGGCACGGGTGACACCGACATAGCACAATCGCCGTTCTTCTTCCATTTGGGCGGCGTCGTCTAAGGAGCGAAAGTGGGGCAAAACCCCCTCCTCCAGGCCGACGATGAAAACAACCGGGAACTCCAGGCCCTTGGCCTGGTGCAGGGTGATTAGGGTAACGCCGCCTTCAGTTTCATCAAGGTTGTCCACATCAGAAACCAGACTTACGCTCTCCAAGAACGGTGACAGCGCATCGCCCGGGGGTAGAGAATTGAATGGTTCGGCGACGGTGCGCAACTCGGCGATATTCTCCAGCCGTTCCTCGCCCTCGGGTTGGGCTTTAAGATAGATGGAATAGCCGGACTTTTCCAGCACATGGTCAAACAACTCTAGAAACGGTACAGTTTTACTTTCTGCGATAAAGCCCTGAATCAACCGATAAAAGATATCGAACGATGCCAGTGCCCGGGCTGTTATCGGCGGCTTATCTGCGCCGGTTGAGGCTTGTTCCAGCCCCTCGAAGAAGGAAATATCCCTTTGTTTAGCCCAAGCCTGCAACTCGACCAGAGACTTATCGCCAAGGCCACGCGGCGGCACGTTGATAATTCGCGCCAGCGAAATCGAGTCGGCGGGGTTGTGAATCAGCCTGAAATAGGCGATCAGGTCCTTAACCTCTCGCCGTTCGTAGAAACGGGTGCCGGCTACGAGCTTGTAGGGCATGCCGTACCGGATAAACGCCTCTTCCAGGGCGCGGCTTTGGGCGTTGGTACGGTACATCACCGCGATATCGTTCAATCGGTATTTTTTCGACCCTGTCAGCCGCTCCGTTTCCCGCACCACCATCTGGGCTTCTTCCTGTTCGTTGTAAGCCTCGATAAGGCATACCGGGTCGCCGGGCTCGTTCTCCGTCCACAGCTTGATGCCTTTGCGAGCCCGGTTCTCGGCGATGACGTTCGAGGCTACTTCAAGAATCTTGGCCGTTGATCGGTAGTTCTGCTCCAGATAATGAATCTGGGCGTCCGGAAAGTCCCTCTCGAAGTTGAAGACATTGCGCAGATCAGCCGCCCGCCACGAATAGATGGACTGGTCCGGGTCGCCGACGACGGCGATATTTCGGTGGTGGCCGGCGAGAAGTTTCACCAACTCGTACTGCACCAGGTTGGTATCCTGGAATTCGTCGACCATGATATGAACGTAACGTTCCTGGTAGCGCTTCAGTATCTCCGGTTTGCGTTTGAACAGGAACACGGTCTTAAGTAGGAGATCATCGAAATCAACAGCATTGTTCTGCGCCAGCATCTTCTCATAACGCTCATAAACACGGCCCACGATTTCATCGAAATAGTTCTTACCGTTCTCCTTGAACTTCTCCGGCGTAACCATCTGGCTCTTGGCCTGGCTGATGGCCCCAGCGATCTTGGGAGCGGGGAACTGCTTGGGATCGACGTTGGCATCGATGGCGGCTTGTTTAAGGAGCTTCTCCTGATCGTCGGCATCAAAGATAACGAACTCCTTACCAATGCCGATAGCCTCGCCGTCACGCTGCAGGATGCCGGCACAAATGCCGTGGAACGTACCCAGGGTCATGTCCTTGACAGACCCGGCCAGCAATTTTTCCAAGCGTTCGCGCATCTCCCGCGCCGCCTTGTTGGTGAAGGTCACGGCCAGGATGCGGTGGGGATTGATCCCCACGGTGCGTACCAGGTACGCGATGCGGTAGGTGATGACCCGCGTCTTGCCGGAGCCGGGTCCGGCAAGGATGAGGACCGGGCCGTTGATAGCCTCGGCGGCCTTGCGCTGAGCGGGATTCAGGTCTTTAAGTAAATCTGTATTCAAAGCCGCATATTATAACATTTTTAGCGGTGCCCTTCCGGCAAACGTCGGCATTTGTTGACAATGAACGGGTAACGGAGTTTAATAATCGTTATCTCAGTAGCAATCCGCGTCGGTTTCGGACGATGACTTCGTCCCGGAGGAGGGTGGTATGGCTTTCTGCAATTCTTGCGGCACTCCATCCCGGCCAGAGGACAAATTCTGCGCCAACTGCGGCCAGCAGGCTCTACCCCCCGCCACTAATACCGAAGGCATAACCGCCACTTCCGCGACTGCGTCGGTGGCCGTTCAAGCCCCACCGAATCCCACTGCACCCAAGAAAAGCGGCATCGGCGCCACCACCCTGGTTTTATCGATTGCTCTTGCCTTGGCAGTCATCTTCGGCGGCGGGGCGACTTTCCAGTGGCTGGATAACTCAAGCAAAGTCAAAAACCTGACAGCGGAAACCGAAACGCTTACCACCGACAAGACCAGCCTCCAATCCCAGGTCGCCAGCCTTAACAGCCAGGTACAATCGCTCACCGGAGAAAAGGTCAGGCTTGAAACTGACAAAGCAAACTTAACCGCCGAGTTGGCTACGAAAATATCGCCGCTCAAGAACTTCACTTCTGAGTTCGAGCTTCAGAATTGGATAACCAACGCGGCCACGGAACTGAACCCGCTGGACGGTTATTTTACCCTCTACTACAAACTGCAGCAGTTGGCGATGGAAGACGGCTTCTTCCTTTCGATCTGGGTCGCCGAAGATGAGCAATATTATTATGCTGAGGCTTACGCAGTAGTGGGCGATTTGGTCTATATTTGTTACGAAGACGGCAGCATATACCCCTGGATGGTGCTACCGCCATAAGCGGCGGAGGCTTGGTCGTTGGGACCAGGGAGCCCAAAAGAAAACTACCAATCAAAATATTGCCGTTGTCCCTTTCTCCTGTTATAATATCTGACAATTGAATAGACCACCCCTCCTTTAAACCCGGTCCTGTGAGGCCGGCAATGGTTCACCCTGAAGGTTCACTCTGAAGGGTTAGCGGGATAAAAGCGCGCAGACACCTCTTGCCGGAATTTTCGGTAAGAGGTTTTTTAATGCCTGTAAAAACGGTGATGACTGCCGAGGACATGCGGCGGACATTGTCCAGAATCGCCCACGAGATTGTCGAAAGAAATAAAGACACCGCGGCACTGGTCCTTGTGGGCATGCAGACCCGGGGCGTGCCCCTGGCCAACCGCCTTGCCACCGTCATAGCCGATTTCGAGAAGACAAAAGTGCCGGTCGGAGCCCTCGATTTCTCCCTCTACCGCGATGACCTCAACCGCCGTAACTTCAATCCGCAGGTCAAATCCACCGATATACCCGTGGATGTAGACGGCAAAATTATTATCCTTGTCGATGATGTCCTTTACACGGGCCGCTCCACCCGGGCCGCCATGGATGCCCTGATGGACCTCGGCCGGCCGCGGGCTATCCAACTGGCGGTACTCGTCGATCGCGGCCATCGGGAGTTGCCGATCCGAGCCGATTATGTGGGCAAGAACATCCCCTCGGCCGCCACTGAAGACATTCGCGTGAGACTCGCCGAGACCGACAGCCTCGACGAAGTGGTTATATCAACGGATGAATAGCATGTTGAACGAAACGGCAACAGTGCCCAAACCAAGCGCCTGGACTCACCGCCACCTGTTGGATGTCGATGATTTCACGCCTGAGGAATTCGAGCTTGTTTTCCAGACTGCCGACGCTATGAGCGAGATTTTATCCCGCCCGATTAAAAAAGTGCCGGCGCTCCGAGGCCAAACGGTAGTCAACCTCTTCTACGAAAATTCGACCCGTACGAGGGCTTCTTTCGAGATCGCGGCTAAGAACCTGTCAGCCGATGTCTTGAACGTCACCTCCACGGCGTCCAGTATTGCCAAGGGCGAGAGCTTGATCGACACTCTCAAGACGCTCGAAGCGTTGGGAGCAAACATCATCGTCATGCGCCATAACCTCTCCGGCGCGCCATACCTGGCCGCCCGACACAGCAAAGCCAATATCATTAACGCCGGCGACGGGTGGCACGCCCACCCCACGCAGGCACTCCTCGACCTTTACACAATTAAAAAGCATAAAGGCAGCTTGGCGGGTCTTAAAGCCACCATCGTCGGCGACGTTCGACACAGTCGGGTAGCCCACTCAAATATCTGGGGTATGACCAAAATGGGGATGGAGGTTACAGTGTGCGGCCCGCCGACACTCTTACCTTACGGCCTGGATAATCCGGGTACTCACTTCCCCAAAGTGAAGGTTGAACTCGATATCGAAAAAGCGGTCGAAGGCTCCGACGTGGTGATGGCCTTGCGGTTGCAGAAAGAACGCCAACAGAGCGGGCTACTACCCTCGGTCCGGGAATATGTACGACGCTACCAGGTGAGTTCCGAACGCTTGAAAAGGGCTGCCAAAGATGTACTGGTGATGCATCCGGGTCCGGTAAATGAAGACATCGAACTGGCCACCGATGCCGCTTACGGCGATAAGTCGGTTATTAATGAGCAGGTCGGCAGCGGGGTGGCCATCCGCATGGCAATCCTGTACCTTCTCTCCGGCAGGCAGGGTGAACTATGAAAGATCTTCTGATCATAAGCGGACGCCTGGTCGACCCGGCGCAAGGGATCGACGGAAAACTCAACATCGCAGTAGTCGATGGCAAGATTGCGTGGCTCGGTTCGGGCCAACCCCCAAAAGGCGATTATGAGACCATCGACGCCGCGGGGCAGGTCGTCGCCCCCGGATTTATCGATCTCCATGCCCACTTGCGGCAGCCAGGTTTCGAGGAAAAAGAGACCATCTCCACCGGAACCAAGGCGGCAGCCCGCGGCGGCTTCACCACAATCTGCTGTATGCCCAACACCAACCCAGCCGTGGATAACCGGACGATCGTTGATTATGTCAAATGCATCGCCTCAAGCGAAGGGGTCGTAAGAGTGCTCCCGATCGGATGCATCAGCAAGGGGCGCAAAGGCGAAACACTCGCCGAGCTCGGTGAGATGGCAGAAGGCGGTGTCATTGGATTCTCGGACGATGGCTCACCAGTACCGGATTCACGGTTGATGAAACAAGCTATGGAGTACGCCGCAGGCCTCGGTCTGCCCATCATCGATCACTGCGAAGATGCCAATCTGGCAGACAGCGGTCAGGTCAATGAGGGTATCATCGCTACCAAGCTCGGGATGGCTGGAATCCCCAACGCGGCCGAGGAGATGATGGTTGCCCGAGACATCGCGCTGGCAAAACTCACCGGCGCACGGTTGCACCTGTGCCACATCAGCACAAGGGGCTCTATTGCCATCGTTCGTGCGGCCAAGCATGAAGGGGTCAACGTCACTGCCGAGGTCACTCCCCACCACCTCACCCTGACCGAGGACTTGTGCCTTGGCTACGACACTACCGCCAAAGTAAACCCGCCGCTGCGGACTCAAGCCGACATCGACGCGCTGATCGAGGGCCTATTGGACGGCACCATCGACGCCATCGCCACCGACCATGCGCCACATACTGAAAATGACAAGCGCTGTGAATTCGCACTGGCACCTTTCGGTATTTCCGGCTTGGAAACAGCGATCGGTAGCCTGATGAAACTCGTCCACAAAGGCAAAGTACCCCTCGCAGTGGTTATCGAGAAGTTGACCGCCGCGCCGGCAAAGATCATAGGGGATAAACATGGTGTTCGCGGCAACCTGAAGGTCGGCGAAACAGCGGACATAGTCATTTTCAACCCAGAAGCCGAATGGACGGTTGATACGTCCAAATTTGCTTCAAAAGGTAAAAACACCCCGCTCGCCGGACAAAAACTCAAGGGAAAAGTGACCGCCACCATCTGTTGCGGCAACGTCGTATACAGGGAAGGGAACTAGATGACCAAACGTGCCATACTGGTCCTGGCCGACGGCTCGGTCTTCGAGGGCAACAGCTTCGGGGCGGAAAAAGATGCCTTCGGTGAGGTAGTGTTCTCTACGAGCATGACCGGCTACCAGGAGATGCTGACCGACCCGTCTTTCGCCGGACAAATACTCATCCCTACCTACCCGCTCATCGGCAACTACGGTGTCAACCCGGCAGATTGGGAATCAAACCGGTTGCAGGTTCGTGGCTTCGTGGTCCGCGAAGAGTGTACCGAACCATCCAACTACCAGTCCGAAGCAACTATCGATTCATACTTGAAACAGGGCGGCACACCCGGCATCTGGGGACTGGATACCCGCGCCATCACCCGCAAACTGCGGAACCACGGCGTTATGATGGGTGTCATCACTTCAGACAAGACCCCGGGACAGGCGCTCGAGATGCTGCGGACGGCACCGATATACGGTACGACCGATCTTGTAAAAGAGGTCACTACTAAAGAGGTTTACGACTGGGACTCTGAAGACATCCCGGAGACCGCACCCCGAGTCGCCTTGCTGGACTGCGGCTGCAAATTCAACATCATGCGCATTTTAAGACACCACGGTTGCCGGGTCACCGCCTTCCCCTGCACCGCCACGGCCAAGGAGATGCTTTCGATTAACCCGGATGGCATTCTTCTGTCTCCCGGTCCCGGCGACCCGGAGCTTTTAGACTACGCCACCGAGACGGTTAAAGAACTTGTCGACAGCGGCAAACCGATCATGGGTATCTGCCTGGGCAATCAACTTATAGCCAGGGCTTTCGGCGGTCACAACTTCAAATTGAAGTTCGGCCACCGCGGCGGCAACCACCCGGTGAAAGACTTGCTGAACGGCCGCGTCCACATCACCGCCCAGAACCACGGTTACGCCGTCGATCCGGAGTCCATCGATGGCAGCGGGCTGGAAGTAACCCATATTAACCTGAACGACGGCACGGTTGAAGGCATGCGCCACCGGACGCTGCCGATTTTCACCATCCAGTACCACAGCGAGGCGTCCCCCGGGCCGCTGGATAATACTTACCTGTTTGAACAGTTTTTAAGCATGATGGGGAGGACCGATGCCCGCTAAACCCTCTAAAGTCCTGATCATCGGTTCCGGCCCGATCATTATCGGCCAGGCGGCCGAGTTTGACTACGCCGGTACCCAGGCCTGCAAGGCCATGCGCGAGGAAGGCGTCACCAGCGTGCTGGTCAACTCCAACCCCGCCACTATCATGACCGATGAAGAGATCGCAGATATCGTTTACATCGAGCCGCTGACCGTGGAATCGGTCTCCCGGATTATCGAGCGAGAGCGCCCGGACGGCCTCCTGCCGACGCTGGGCGGGCAAACCGGCCTCAACCTGGCCGTCGATTTGGCCGACTCGGGCGTCCTCGAAAAATACAATGTCCGTGTCCTGGGCACGCCTATCGATACAATTCGGAAGGCCGAGGACCGGGAGTTGTTCAAACGGCTGCTGCTTTCGATCGGCGAGCATGTGCCGCCGTCAGAAACCGTCACCACCTTGGAGGACGCTAAAAGAGTTGCTGGAAAGCTTGGTCTGCCGCTAATCATCCGTCCCGCCTACACACTTGGTGGCACCGGCGGCGGCATTGCCACCAACATGGATGATTTCGAGGAGATCGCCGCGGGCGGCATCGCAGCATCGCCTATCCACCAGATCCTCGTTGAAAAATCAATCGCCGGCTGGAAAGAAATTGAGTACGAAGTGATGCGTGACGCCGCCAACAACTGCATCACCGTCTGCAACATGGAGAACTTCGATCCGGTCGGCGTCCATACCGGTGATTCGATTGTCATCGCCCCGTCGCAAACACTGACCAACAAGGAATACCAGATGCTGCGGACGGCATCCATCAAAATCATCCGGGCGCTAGGTATCGAGGGTGGCTGCAACATTCAGTACGGCCTTGACCCTAACAGCGCTACTTATTATGTCATCGAAGTCAACCCCCGCGTCAGCCGCTCTTCAGCCTTAGCTTCGAAAGCAACGGGCTACCCCATCGCCCGGGTGGCGGCCAAGATCGCGACAGGCAAGACGCTCGACCAAATTCCGAACGCCGTAACCGGTAAAACGATGGCCTCGTTCGAACCCGCCTTCGACTACGTCGTAGTCAAGATCCCGCGCTGGCCGTTCGATAAGTTCGCTACCGGCGACAGGATTATCAACACCCAGATGAAGGCCACAGGCGAGGTGATGGCCATCGACCGCACTTTCGAAGCAGCCTTCCAGAAGGCCATCCGAAGCCTCGAGTTCGGCAAGAAATCCATTTTATGGGAAGACCCATCCTGGGTGCTGGGCGACGACATCAGCGGCTATCCGTTAAAGCCGACTGACCTGCGCCTTTGGGCAGTCATGGCAGCCCTCCGGCGCGGTATCAGCCCACAACAAATCTTCGAAGCCACCAAAATTGACCTGTGGTTCCTCAACAAGATGCTGAACATTGTCGGCATGGAGAAGAGACTGCTCTCCGAGACACTTAATCCAGAACTCCTGCGAGACGCTAAACGCCTGGGCTTCGGCGACGAACAGATCGCCACCCTCGCCGACAGGTTGCCGGAACAGGTAAGAGATTTGCGTAAACAGTGGAAAATCCTGCCTACCTACAAGATGGTGGACACCTGCGCCGCGGAGTTCGACGCCGAGACACCATATTTCTATTCGACGTACGAAACCGAGAACGAGGCAACACCGGATAACTGCAAGAAGGCGCTGGTCATCGGCTCCGGACCGATTCGTATCGGCCAAGGTATCGAGTTCGACTACTGCTCAGTGCATGCCGCCATGTCTCTGTCCAAGGCCGGCTACCAGTCGATTATGGCCAACTCCAACCCAGAGACCGTATCCACCGACTTCGACACCTCGAATCGTTTGTACTTCGAACCGCTCGATAACGAGAGCGTGCGCGACATCCTCGATAACGAAAATATGGGTTGTTCGAGCAACACTCCATCGATCTGCCAATTCGGCGGACAGACAGCGATCAACCTGGCCGAACCGTTGACCCGCACCGGCAACCCCATTATCGGATCCTCGGCCGAGACTATCGACCTGGCCGAAGACCGCCGACGCTTCGAGGCTTTCCTTTCGGAAATGGATATTCCACAGGCGCCGGGCGCGGGGGTGACCACCCTCGACGAAGGCTTGAACGTAGCCAACCTCATCGGTTACCCGGTGCTGGTGCGCCCTAGCTACGTGCTGGGCGGACGGGCAATGGAGATCGTCTACGACGCCACCGAACTGGTGCGATTCATGAAGTTGGCAATGGAACTGCAGACCGGTCACCCGGTGCTCATCGACAAGTACCTCATGGGCAAGGAATGCGAAGTCGACGCCATTGCCGACGGCGAGCGGGTGCTAATTCCCGGTATTATGGAACATATCGAACGGGCCGGCGTTCATTCAGGCGATTCGATGGCCGTCTACCCTGGACTTGGCCTTACCCCCGAGGAGACCGCCACCATCGTCGATTACACTACTCGCATCGGCCTGGCGATGAACGTCCGCGGCTTGATGAACGTCCAATTTGTCATCACTCACGTCAACGGACAAAGCAAGGTCTACATCCTGGAGGTCAATCCACGAGGTTCGCG
>CAZGRY010000011.1:14250-22771 GCA_964528105.1 uncultured Dehalogenimonas sp. | reverse complement strand
GGCCAAACCGGGTGATATCATCGTCGCTACTTCCAATTTCGGATGTGGTTCGTCGCGGGAACACGCGCCCATCGCCATCAAGGCCTCTGGTGTCTCGGCGGTCATAGCAAAAAGCTTTGCCCGCATCTTCTTCAGGAACGCCATAAACATCGGACTGCCGCTCTTGGAAAGCCCTGAGGCTGTGGATGGAACCGATGCCGGCGACGAGTTGGAGATAGATCTAGAATCCGGCACGATCAAGAACTTGACCAAAGGCAAGATCTTCAAGGCTGCAGCGTACCCGGAGTTCATGAGCGGCATCATCAAGACCGGCGGGTTGATCGAGTACACACGACAAAGATTGATGAGAAAGGCAACTTAACCTTGAAATACCGCATCGCAGTTCTCCCCGGCGACGGAGTCGGGCCGGAGGTCATGGTTGAAGGCATAAAGGTGCTTCAGGCCGTCGGTAAGAAGTACGGTCATACCTTCAAACTCGGATATGAGCTCATTGGCGCTGTGGCTATCGACAAGACCGAGTCGGCCTTGCCGGATGAGACTCTATCCATGTGCAAAAAGAGCGACGCGGTGATGCTGGCCGCGGTCGGTGATCCGCGCTATGACGATCCCAAGCTTCCGGTGCATCCGGAGGACGGTTTGCTCGCGCTCCGCAAGGGCCTCGGATTATTCGCCAATTTGCGCCCGGTGAAGGTTTTTGACGAACTGGTCAACGCCTCGACGCTGAAGCCCGAGGTCCTCAAAGGCACGGACTTTGTCTTCGTCCGTGAATTGACCGGTGGAATCTATTTTGCCAAACCCAAGAAGGAATGGAGTACCGCCAGCGGCCGCAAGGCTACCGATTCCATGACCTATTCGGAGCAGGAGATCGAACGCATTGTCAGGGTCGGCTTCGAGCTGGCGCGGTCGCGCAAGAAGAGGCTGGTATCGGTGGATAAAGCCAACGTGCTCAAATCATCCCGGCTGTGGCGCCAGGTGGCGATCGAGGTTTCGCGCGATTATCCCGACGTAGATTTGTCGCATGTTCTCGTCGATGCCTGCGCGATGCAGCTTATCCGCATCCCTGCGGCTTTCGATGTCATCGTCACCGAGAACCTCTTTGGAGACATCCTGTCCGACGAGGCTGCGCAATTAGCCGGTTCAATGGGCATGCTGCCTTCCGCCAGCCTGTCTGGGATTCCAGAATCCGGTAAGCCGACATTCGGCCTGTACGAACCAATTCACGGCAGCGCACCGACTATTGCAGGCAAAGATATCGCCAATCCCATTGCCACTATCCTCTCGGTCGCGATGATGCTGCGCCATTCTCTGGCGCTGGAACATGAAGCCGCGGCCATTGAAAAATCAGTCGAAGTGGTACTTAAACAAGGCTATCGCACCGATGATATAATGTCGGCGGGCAACACTCGAGTTGGAACGGTGAAAATGGGAGACCTGATCGCCGCTGGGGTTTAATTATGGCAAGAGTCGAACTTTACGATACCACCCTCCGGGACGGCGCCCAGCGTGAAGGAATTTCCTTCTCGGTGCTGGATAAGATGCACATTGCCCAGAAACTGGACGAGTTGGGTGTCGATTACATCGAGGGCGGTTGGCCCGGCGCCAACCCCAAGGACAACGAATTCTTCCAACGCGCCATGGCCGACGGTTTTCTGCATGCCAGACTGGTAGCATTCGGAAGTACGCGGAAGGCTAACGTCCCCGTGGAAACCGACATAAACATCCGAGCGCTTCTTGAATCAGGGGCGCCGGTGGTCACGCTGGTGGGCAAGAGCTCGGCGCCGCAGGTGGAAAAGGTTCTGGCCACCAGCCTCGATGAAAATATCGCCATGGTCGCCGATTCCATCCGCTATTTGAAATCGAAGGGGCGAATTGTTTTCTTCGACGCCGAGCATTTCTTCGACGGTTATAAGGCTGACAAGGACTATTCACTGAAAGTGTTGGCCGCCGCGGCTGCGGCCGGGGCTGAGTGCCTGGTGTTGTGCGACACCAACGGTGGCAGCCTGCCGGAAGAAGTTGCTGAGGTTGTACAAGCTGTCGTCGCCGCGATCAAGGTGCCGGTGGGCATCCACGTTCACAACGACGCTGAACTTGCGGTAGCCAATACACTGGCGGCGGTCAAAGCAGGGGCTACCCAGGTGCAGGGCACGGTCAACGGTTATGGCGAACGATGCGGCAACGCCAACCTTTGTTCCATCATCCCGGCGTTGAAACTCAAAATGGGGATCGACGTTATCGCCGACGAAAAACTGGCGCGATTGACCGACCTTTCCCACTTCGTGTCTGAAGTGGCTAACCTGGCGCCAGACCCATTTCTGCCCTATGTCGGCCACAGTGCATTTACCCATAAAGCGGGATTGCATGTGTCAGGCTTGTCCCGGTGGGCTTTCGCCTACCAGCATATCGACCCGGCAGCCGTCGGCAACAAGCCGCGAACCCTGGTCTCGGAGTTGGCCGGACGGACCAACATCATCCAGCGGGCGCAGGAGATCGGCGTAAATCTGTCGCCGAAGAGTCCGGAAGCCCAGGTGCTCTTGGAGCGGGTCAAGCAACTCGAGAGTATGGGGTTCCAGTACGAAAACGCCGAGGCTTCCTTCGACCTGTTGGTGCACCGCGCCAGCCCGGGATACGCCCCTCCATTCGAATTAATCGATTTCATGGTGATTGTGGAAAAGCGCCGGAGACCGCCTATCGTCGCCTGCGAACAGGAAGAGATGATGAGCGAGGCTGTGGTTAAGGTTCGGGTCAACGGCGAAATCATGCACACTGCCGCCGAGGGTTCCGGCCCGGTGAATGCTCTTGATGGTGCCCTTCGGAAAGCGCTTTTACCCGATTATCCGGCGCTAGATGCGGTGAAGCTTACCGACTTCAAGGTGCGTATCCTGGAAGAAAGCACTGGCACCGAGTCCTTAGTCCGGGTACTTATCGAATCCAGCGATGGCACCGAGGAATGGCATACCGTCGGTGCCTCTACCAACCTTATCGAGGCCAGCTGGCTGGCGCTGGTGGACAGCCTGGAATACTGGCTGCTCAAGCACAAACGCTAAACCGGATGGCCTACCGGTAAGATATACAGCGGTTGCAAATTTCCCGAAAGCACTAACAAATCCCTGACGCCATTATCGTCGAAAGCGCCGATAGCGGCGGTTCCCAGGCCTAGCGCTGTCGCCTGGAGATACAGATTCTGGGCTGCATGGCCTGCTTCCATGTGTACGTAACGCTCGGTGCGGTTGCGATAACGGCTACGCGTCCGCTCGTAATCCGCGGCGATGACCAGTGTCACAGGGGCTTCGTTGATCGCCTGCTGGTCCATAGCGACACCGGTCAGCTGAAGCCGGATATCGCCATTCCGGATAGGTCGCAGGGCATGCTCCGCGGGCAGGTAGATGTAAATTCCGGCTGCTAGGTTACCGACGCCGAATGTCCCGGTTATTACGATGATCTCGAGGGGGAAGGTTGCCCCCGCGCTGGGAACGGCGCGAAGGCGCTTACCGTCGGTGACACCCTGCGCCGACCACAGAAGCTGGGAAAGTTCTTCCAGCGAGATCGGGCGTTCGGCAAACTCCCTTACAGACCGTCGGTGGCCGATAGCTTCCTCGACACTGACTGAGCCGGATGTTTTGGCCGGCGGCAATTCGATGGTAGGCTGCCTTCGGATGGAATCCTCGGGCTTGTGTTCGATATTCATTTCTCGAATATTATAACATCTGGCAGTTAAAATCCGATGAGAAAACGCTTTAAGCCATGCGGCTGTATTTAGTATAATGAAGATAATTCTGACAGGGGGAATTAATTATGGGCGAAATTCGTTCGTCTAAAGAAATCGTCAACGAACGTCTTAAGGACATAGGGGAAATAACCGAGGAAGACCGTCTGCGGTGGAAATTTGTACCTGCAGGAGAGAAACTGGCCGGACGGTACTTGAATGAACGCATCGAGTTGGAAGATGAACTTGCCGCTTTCAGTCCGAAAGAGTTTCCTTTTGTAAAAAAAGGATTGACCCAGGCGCTTCTTACAAACATCGATCTGCCACGCAATGAGACCGTCGCCCGACGGAATGCCAAGGTCATGGAAGCGATCATGGAGGCCAAGGAAGACAAGGAATCGGTGGCCGGCGCTCTTGGCGAGATCCAGCGGATCTTTGATCACTATTCGGAAGTGGGTGAAGAGCAACGGTCCAGAGCTAAACAAGCTCTGATAAATAAGTTCGAGCAGAGCCTGCGTCAGGCCATCAAGGCGCAGGGCAAGGAATTCAACGGGCAGATGAATGTTGAACAATACCCCCAGTTCCAGGAGGAATGGCAACGAACTCAACTTCGCTTGGATACCCAATATTTAACCTCGATGAACGAAATCAAAAAGTTCCTCGCCCAGGTTGAGTAGTCATTAACCCTATGAATGATCCTGAACGGATAAAGCGCGCCGTCAACCATACACACATCATCCGGCCCCCGCAGCAGCTTTTAGCCACCTTTGGTCAGACCAATATCCACTACTACCTGCTAACCGAACCGGTATATGCGGATCTAGAAGCGAATCCTCTCCCGGAGACTGTCCTGCGTGAAGGGCGTGTTATAGCGGAACGGCCGAGGCTGGTGACGCCGCTTTACATGAAGAAATTAGAGGGATTCGGCGAAGATGCCTATCGCTATTTTGAGATGATGATGCAGCGTCACGGGCCTCATGCCCCCGGATTGCTTTATACATATAAAAACGAACCGAAAGATCTCAGTATTCTCAGCGAAAGTCTTCCCTCGGTGGCGGAAAAGATCAACGCCGATATCAACGAGCGGGGCGAGAAGACGGCGACCATTATCCGCGGCCTCGACGAGATGTGGGATGTGTCGCTTTTTAAATTCATTTACGAGCTGACAGAGAACTCCATCGGCCAGAACGTATCTGAGTTGCAGCGGCACGGCTTGATGGGAATCGACAACCGCGGCCTGCCTGCTGAGGCTAGGATGCGTATCGAGCAGATGTTTTGGGAAGTCTCCCGAGGCGAACTCGATCCGGGAACACTTAAAGCTGAACTCGACCGTTGGGACCTTTTCAATGAGTACCAGGATCGTTTCTTCTCCGTGATCCGCCGGGGGCGATAGACACCGTTTAGTCTTGCTGAAGGAGCCGAGGATGAGAACATCGAGCGTCACAGCCCGCGACCTGTCTGAAGCCTGGTTCCTATGCCTGCGCGAGGTACTGGCGCACGGCTATGAGTATAAAATCGACCGGGGCAGTTATGCCGGGCAGAAGCGAAGAGAACTGGATATGATCACCGTCCAGATCCTTAACCCGGGCAATCGGCCCATCATCCCAGACGTGCCGCCGGGCGTGCCTCCGCCCTCTACTATGGAGTACCTTGATCATTATCTCCCTTATCTGATGACCGGGCAGCGGGCTGAGGGCGAGCAGTATACATACGGACAGTATCTCGAAGGTCAGATCTCCGAGGTCATCCGGATGTACAAAGAAGAAGGCTATAACACCAACCAGGCTTTCATGACGGTGGGCAACCCGGAAGCCATCTACCTTACCGACCCGCCTTGCCTGCGTAGCGTCGATACCCGTATTCGCTATGGCAAGCTGCATTTCGTGGTCTATTTCCGCTCCTGGGACCTGTGGGCGGGATTCCCATCCAACTTGGCAGCCCTGCAACTACTCAAGGAATACATGGCCTGCGAGATAGGCGTCGAGCCAGGGGAAACGATCGCGGTCAGCAAGGGTATGCATCTGTATGATTATGCCTGGGATATCGCCAAGACGGCCTGCGGTTTGACCGAGGAAGAGATATGATGGTAACTTGGCACCTTTTACATCAACCTCGATACCGTACCAGATACCATCGTAGCCTTTGACCTCATCATGCGGTATTGCTATCATGGGCGGTATGAAAGAAACGCTTCCTTTTTTCCCGTTTGGCTCCTCTATCGACGATAAGGGACACTTAAGAATCGGCGGGCTTGACGCCGTCGCCCTGGCCAAGGAATACGGCACACCGCTGTATGTCTTCGCCGAGGATGACATCCGCGACCGTTGCCGCGAGTTCAAGCGGGAGTTCACCGGCCGCTATGCCGCCACCCGCATCGTTTTCGCCGGCAAAGCCTGCCTGAACAAAGCCATCGCCAGGATCGTTGCGGAGGAGGGGCTGGGGCTGGACGTGGTTTCCGGCGGCGAACTGGAGATTGCCCGGTCGGCCGGCTTCCCCATGGATGAGATTTACCTCCATGGCAATAACAAGTCCGACGCCGAATTGGAAATGGCCCTTGAGTACAAGGTAGGGTGCATCGTCGTCGACAATCTGTTTGAACTGAAGCGCCTCGACGCCATGGCAGCAAACCGCGGCGCCCGCGCCGATATCATGTTCCGCATCAAGCCGGGCATCGACCCGCATACCCACGCCAAGATCACCACCGGCAACATCGATTCCAAGTTCGGCTTCGGGCTGGATGATGCGACGGTCGGGGTGACCCAGGCGATGAAGTCGAAAAACCTGAAACTGGTTGGCTTCCACTATCACATCGGCTCGCAGATTTTCGAGATCCAGCCGTTTCTCGATGCCCTGAAGACGACCCTTGAATTCGTGGCCGAGATGAAACGGCGCTACGGCTTTGTCACCCAGGAACTGGACGCAGGCGGCGGCTACGCCATTCAATACCTGACCGGCAAAGCACCACCGCCAATCAGCGAATATGCAGAAGCCATAGTCGGCCAATTCAAGGCGGAATGCAGCCGACTGGGACTGATCGCGCCGAAACTCACCGTCGAACCGGGACGGGCCACGGTGGCGCGGTCGGCGGTCGCACTGTACACCGTCGGCGCCATCAAGGACATCCCCGGCATCCGCTGCTATGCCTGCGTCGACGGCGGCATGGCGGACAACATCCGGCCGGCGCTCTACTGCGCCCAATACGAGCCTTACCTGGCCAACCGGATGTCAGACGCCGCCGATCAAACCTATACCATCGCCGGAAGATTCTGCGAATCGGGCGACATTTTGGCGACGGACATCAAGCTACCGGAGGTTGAATCAGGCGATATCCTGGTCATGCCGGTGTGCGGCGCTTACTGCGTCCCGATGTCATCCAATTACAACGCTTTTTACCGGCCGGCGGTGGTCATGGTCAAAGACGGCCAAGCCCGTTTGATCCGGCGTCGGGAGACGGCCGAAGATCTGCTGCGAACCGATTTGGGTTAGAAATGTCGAATTGGCGGTTAATAGGGCAGGACAATGTCGTCGCTTTCCTGGCCAAGAGCCTTGAAAAGGGCAGCTTATGCCACGCCTATCTCTTTTCCGCCCCGGAGCATACCGGCAAAACGGCGCTGGCGCTGAAGCTGGCTCAAACCCTGAACTGCACCGGGAATGAACCGCCCTGCGGCGGCTGCGAGCCATGCCGGCGCATCGGAGTGGGGATTCACTCCGACGTCCAGATTATCGGTCTCAGCGTAAACGAAGAAGGCAAAAGCAAAACGGAGATCACCATCGAACAGGTGCGGGCGATCAACCATGCCGCCTCGCTGCCGCCGTTCGAGGGCAAATGCCGCGTCTTCATTATCGAAGAGGCGGAGCGGATGTCCATCGGCGCCGCCAATGCGTTGTTGAAGACGCTTGAAGAACCGCCGCCTAAGGTAGTCTTCGTCCTCACCACCTCAAGGGAGAATTTCGTTCCCGAGACGATTCGGTCGCGATGCGTCAAATTGCGGCTGGCCGCGGCGCCGCGCAAGGAGATCACCCGGTACCTGGAACATGACCTGGGATTTTCCGCCGAACGCGCCGGGCTGCTGGCGCGCCTCAGCCAGGGCAGGGCAGGCTGGGCGATCGTCGCCGCCGCCGATGACGCGGTGTTGGCCGAGCGCAAAGAAAACCTCGACCGGTTCATCGAGGCGTTGGAATCAGGCTTCGAGTTCAGATTTGACCTGGCGGCCAGGCTGTCGACGCGCTTCGGCAAGTCGCGGGCGGAGATATACCGGTTATTAGATCAATGGCTGTCTTTCTGCCGCGACATGCTGCTAGTTAAACTTGACATAAAAGATGAAGTAGTCAATACTGATTACGAACTGGCGCTGGAGCAATTCGCGTCTCGGGTCGGCACGGCCGAGGCCCGGGCACTCATCGGGTCGCTGTCCAGCACGCGGCAGTACCTGGAGCAGAATGCCTCGGCGCGGCTGGCATTGGAAGTCCTGATGCTGGGGCTGCCATTACTCGGAGGGAGTCTAAAGAAGAGTGGCTAATGTTGTCGATATCCGCCTGAAAAGGGCGGGCAAGATATACCAGTTCGATCCCGCCGGCTTCACCCTGGAACCGGGGAATAATGTCGTCGTCGAAACAGCCCGGGGGCTGGAGGTGGGGCGGGTAATCAATGCCCCCGCCGAATTCCCGGACGACAAGCTGGAGGCGCCGTTGAAGCCGGTGGTGCGTTTCGCTACCCCGGATGATATCGAGCACAAGCACCGGGTTTGCCGGGCCGAGGGCCAGGCCATTACCGACTGCGAAGAGCTGGTGGTCAAATTAAATCTGCCGATGAAGTGC
>CAZGRY010000011.1:0-14240 GCA_964528105.1 uncultured Dehalogenimonas sp. | reverse complement strand
GTGCCTGGCGGCGGAGTACAACCTCGACGAGAGCCACGTCACCTTCTATTTCAGCTCCGAAGGCCGGGTTGATTTCCGCGAACTGGTGCGGGAACTGGGCCGGAAGCTGCACGTCCGCGTCGAACTGAGACAGGTCGGCCCGCGGGATGAGACCAAACTGCTGGGCGGTTACGGCCGCTGCGGCAGGGAGCTGTGCTGCGCCAGTTTCCTGACCGATTTTGCGCCGGTTTCCATCAAGATGGCCAAGGAGCAGAACCTGCCCTTAAACCCGGTAAAGATCTCCGGCGTCTGCGGCCGGCTTTTATGCTGCCTGGGGCACGAATATGAGACCTACAAGGTGATGAACGAGGAGCGGGCGCGCTGCTGCGCCGAGGCCGCCGCCATGGCCGCAGCCCAGGCTCCCGTCCTGTCCGCTAGACCGGTTACTCCCGAGCCAGAGGACAAGATAGCGGTCACCCCGATCAACGAGGGCGATGACCAGGTGGCGCCGGCCGAAGGCGCCAAAGTGGAGCCGGGAACGGTGCATAAACGCCGCCGTCGCCGCAGAAGGTAAGCACCAAGCACTGACATCTAAATCCGAAACAGTTCAAAAACCCAAAAACAAAAACCCGAGACTCCAAGGCTTAAACGCCTGAGATTTCGGGTTCAGTTTTTGCCCGGGGGTGTAGTGTTTACGACTTCTCCGGGAGGTATTTCCGCCAGATGGGTATGCGCTCCTGGTAGCGGTGGGACACTACGACCATCGGGCGACTGTCCGGAGGCCCCAGCTTCTTTAACAGCCTCATGTTAGCCTGTTCCGGCGTACGGCCGGCCTTGTGGCGGTTGCAGGGGACGCAGGCGGTCACCAGGTTTTCCCATGAGTGGCGACCGTGCTGGAACCGTGGGATAACATGGTCGATGGTTAGGGGCTGTATCTTCTTGCCGCAATACTGGCAGGTAAAATCGTCGCGGTGGAAAATCTCCCACCGCGATAATTTGTGGCGCGGGCGGGGGCGTTTAACCTGGTGCTGCAGACGGATGACCGAGGGCATCGGCACGGAGAGTTGAACGGTATGGAGCATACCAAGGCCGTCTTCCAGCATTTCGGCTTTGCCCTGGTAGCAGAGGATGATGGCACGCTTCAACTGGCAAACGTGGATAGGCTCGTAATTCTGGTTTAGCACCAGCACCGGGTGATTAAGCATTTCGGCCGTATCTCCCTAGCGCTTCAATTGTAGGAGATTACAGGCTGCAGACGCAAGTTTGAGACTGGAAGGCGCAAGCAGATAATTAGCGAACCAATAAATGTTTCAATTGCTGTGGTTAGTGGGTTAACGGAATCCCATCTCATCGATGAAATAACCAGACATTTTATGTGGTTTGAAGTTCGTTAATTCTTTCTTTTAGAGTTTCAAATAGAGGTAATTGTTTTATGGCGAAAACTACCAAGCTAGCGTGTTTCGTTACCTTCTCTACTCCAACCTTATTCTTTTGCGTTTCTGAAAAGAAGAACTGCATACCTCCAGCAGTAAGCGATGTTGGCCTCCTTATTTGAACGTTAGTTAATTGAGAAAGGGGAATGTCTTTATCGGTTCCTTGGATTAACCTGTTTATACCTCCAGTTCGGCGAATGCGAAGAAAACTTGGAAAAAGTGTAACTTGACCGGTCAAACCGTTAATCACCATTATTGGTACTTCCACATCAGTCTCCTGTAAGGACAATCATAGGAAGTGACATATATATTCACAAAGCACTCACAATTTCTATTTTGGCAATTTATTGGATAAAGTTGGTATAGATTTTGGCCTCTCTTGTCGGGAATGGCACTCCGGCTTTGATTCCGACTTCTTTACATTTTAAGAACCAGGCAATGTTTCTCCCAAGAACTCGCATCGTCTGCAAGCCTTCAAGATCTTGTTTGACGTCTTCTGGCGAGGCGCCATGAACGGCGTTCCAATACTGAGATGAAATCACCGGCATCTGAGCAATGGTGAAATATTTGTTGAGTTGATCGAAAGCGGCGGTTGTACCAGCTCTTCTGGCGGATACGACGGCGGCGGCGGGCTTCAGATAAAAGGATTGCCTGCCTGCATTAGCATCAGAATAGAAGGCGCGGTCCATAAAAGAAGTGATGGCTCCGCTGGCCGCGGCATAGTGCACCGGTGAACCGAAGATAAAGCCGTCGAAGTCCTTGGCCAAATCGACGAACTCGTTTACCCGATCGGGAAAAGCGCACTGCCCGGTTTTAGCGCAAGTTTTACAGGCAATGCAGCCTGCGATCGGTTTTATCCCGACCTGGAAGATCTCAGTTTCGATACCCTCGGTATTTAGAGTATTGGCCACTTCTTCGAGGGCTGTGAAGGTACACCCGTGGGGATGAGGGCTGCCGTTAACTAATATGACTTTCATGTTGCTCCTGGCTCAATAGGAAATGGGGCAATTCTAATCTACCTGGGCGGACACGGCATGCCGTGTCCCTACCGGACCATTATCCGGTCCGTCTCGGTCGGGATTCCGTTATGAATAGTCTGCCATTTGCCATCCGCGAATAGTTCATATTCACGAAACGAGCAGGGGATCCCCTTGGCGATCAATGGATCGGCGTTGTCCATGAGCTGGAAGTGAAGGTGCGGCGCCGTCGAGTTGCCGGAATGACCGACTCTGCCGAGCAACTGGCCGCGGGCGACGGCCTGCCCGGTTTTGACGGCGACGGAACCATTTTGCATATGAGCGAAAACTGCGAACGCGCCGTTGCCGCATTCCATGATAACGTGGTTGCCGGTTACGGGGCCAAGGCCGGTTTTGGCGGGATTGAAAGTGAAGGCGTTTTTAAACACTACGGCCAGGTCACGGACAAGATGGACGGTCTGGCGTTCTTTGACACCGTCTTGTGCTCTGATGATCTTACCGGCGCAAGGGGCGTAGATTTCCTGACCCCAGTCGAAGCATTTTCGCAGCGGGACGCCGATGATAAAATAACGCAGCGGGCTGGCATCGTAGAAGGTCATGCCCTTTTTGGACCAGTCGACCTGGACGAAATCAAAGGCGTAGGTCTGTCCGAGCTGGTCGGTGCCGTGGCTGGGAACCATCTTGCCGGGAGTGTTCGGCGCTAGCCACTCACCACGGAGGGGGAAGTCGACGACGAGCGCGGTTTCAATCAGCTTCCGCAGTCCCTCGGCCGTCATGGCTACTGAAGGTGGCGGTTTAGGTTTCATTTTTTGGGATAACTCGTACGCGGCGAGCGCACCGGACGGCGGGTCTTGGCATGCGATGCATCGCCGCGGTAGTCCGGGGCGGTAATGTTGAATACCATGCTGAACTGGTGGTCGATGAACCGGGAACTGATGGCCGGCTCGATCTCGTCCAGCGAGGCGCGGGTGGTGACCACCGTCGGCAACTGGGCGTTATAGCGGTAGCTGATCACCTGGTAGAGTTTCTCCTGCGCCCAGGGTGTTGAGGCCTGTTCGCCGAAGTCGTCAAGCACCAGGAACGGCGTCGTCTTCACCCGATCGAACATCTCGTCGTAGGATACCTTACTTTCCGGCGAGAAGGTGGAGCGCAGGTGGTCCAGGAACTCCGGGACGACGACGAACAGCGCCGGCTGCCCGGCCTGGTAGCGGTAGTTGATAATTGCGGCCGACAGGTGGGTCTTGCCGCAGCCGGTGACGCCCTGGAGGATGAGCCAACCTTCCGGCGAACGGGCGAAGTCGAAGGCCACCTGGTAGGCGCGGGACAGGTTATCCCGGTCCTCCGGCGGCAGGTTAAGGCGCTCGCGGTCGAAGGATAGGAAGTTCATCCTCTTTTGCAGCGTCAGCCCCTCCGGCCATTCGGCGCCGACGGCACCGGCCTCGGCCAGGCGGAAGACCCTGGCCAGCCTGGGGTCGGCAAGGCGATTTCGCAACCTTTCATCGAGAGCTTCCAGCGGCAAGGCCGTTACCAGCACCGTCGGCAGTTCCTGGTTGAAGCGGTAGGTGATGAGCTGGTCCAGTTTTTCCTTGGCCCAGGCGGTATCGGATTGGATACCGAGGTCGTCGAGGACTAAAAGCGGCACGTTCTTGACCTGATCGAAGGCGTCGGCGTAGGGGCTCTCGGCGTTGGCTGAAAAGCCGGCCCTGAGATCATCCATCATGTCAGGCGTCGAACGATAAAGCACGGCATGGCCGGAATCGATACGACGGTTGGTGATGGCGGCAGCCAGGTGGGTCTTGCCGGCGCCGGACGGCCCTGTGAAAACCAGGAAGCCCCAGGGTTCGGTGGCGAAGGCCAGGGCAGCCTCGTAGGCCTGCTTGAAGGCGACGCGGTGCTGCGGCGAGCCGTGGCGGCCTTCCGGCAGCAGATTATCGAAGGTCAGCGACCTCAGCGTGCCCAGGTGGGAATAGTCCACCAGGCGTTTCTGCTTTTCAGCATCGGCGACAGTATCGACGCAGCGGCAGGGCACGGTGCGGGAATAGTCCGGTTTGCCGCCTTCGGTTCGGGCATAGACGAACCGCGCGCCACGACAATGCGGGCACTCCGGCACGGTCTCCGGCGCGTTATCGCTGGACGAACTTGCCGTATTTGCCCTTGGTGTATTTATCCGGGCTTTTTTGAGCGCTTCCGAGATATGTTCCATCGTTCCTGCCGCCAGCGTTCCAATTATCCAGTATTTTGCTGATATAGCGCCAGCTCCGCTTGTTAAGGTTGACCGCTTCCTTGATGGCGTCCTTGATCCAGACCTCAGGGTAGAGTTTCAGGGCTTCCTTAAGCTCATCGGCGATCATGGGGGTCAGCAGGACGACGTTCTGCTCGTAAAGTGAAAAGATATCCGGCAGTTCCGGTATCGGAGGCAGGTCAGAGGCCGGCGATGGACTCAAGTCCTTGATCTTGATGTCGCCGCCGATGATTTTCCGCGCCGCCTCCCGGTTCTTGTCATCGTTTAACAGGTAGAGGGCCGTCGCCCGGCCTTCCAGGACCACGGCCAGCCGCATGACTGTGCCCCTGGCGGCGGCCTGGTTCAGCAGCCGCTCAGCGCTGGACTCATCGAAGCCGATGCCGCTATCCGCCACTTCGGCGGCGGTGACCCAGACCGGGAAGCCCTTTTTCTGGTACAGGAGCTTAAAGAATACCAGCGTCGCCTTGAGCTCATCGAGGTCGTCGATGGCCGGCAGCACCTGGGCCAGGAAAGGCTTGGGCACCGCGGCAAATTCGAATTTTTCCGGAAAGCCGTTGAAAGTTTTCATGGATACTAGGCGATCTCGGCGATATTTTGCAGATTTTCGAACTTGGTCAGGGCGTGGCGGAAGCGCACCTTAACAGTGCCGGTGGGGCCGTTGCGGTGCTTGGCGATGATGATGTCGGCGATCTCCCGGGGGTATTCCTTGTCCGGGAACTGGGCGGCCCATTCTTCTTCCTTGAAGTAGACCTCGTCGCGGTAGATGAAGATGACGATATCGGCGTCCTGCTCGATGGAGCCGCTTTCACGCAGGTCCGATAGCTGCGGCACGTGGGATGAACGCCATTCCACGGCGCGGGACAGCTGTGACAGGGCAATCACCGGCACGTTGAGTTCACGGGCGATGCCCTTGAGGGAACGCGAGATGTAGGAGATTTCCTGAACCCGGTTGTCACGGCCGGAAGACGATTCGCCCTGCAAGAGTTGAAGATAGTCCACGATAAGCAGGTCGAGCTTGTGCTCGAAGTTGAGGCGCTGGGCTTTGGCTCGAAGTTCCGACATCCTCAACTGGGCGCTGTCATCGATGAAAATCGGCGCCTCGGACAGGTGGCCAATGGCGTGCATGATTTTATTTTCATCTTCGGCGGAGGCCATACCGGGCTGGAAATAGCGGGTGTTGATGCCGGCTTCCGAGGATAACAGGCGCTGCACCAGGGACTCCGATGACATTTCCAGGCTAAACATGGCGACGCAGGCGTGGTGGTCTACCGCCGAGTTCCGGGCGATGTTGAGACCCAGGCTAGTCTTGCCCATCGAGGGACGGCCGGCGACGATGATGAGGTCGCCGCGTTTCATACCACCGATGTAATCGTTCAAGCCATAGAAACCGGTGGGCACGCTCTCCAATTGATCCTTGACCGGTGCCGGTTCCAGGTACTTGTCCAGGATGTTCTTGATGTGGATGAAATCCTGCGAGGAGCGTTCGCTCCTGACTTTGAACAGCAGGCTTTCCGCCTTGGAGATGACGGCCGAAGGGTCGGGGTCGGCGGTGTAGCCGAGGTTGGCGATGTGGGTACCGGCGACGATGAGCTGCCGGGAGATCGACAAGTTGTTGACGATGGTTCCGTAATGCACGGCATCGATCGAGGTCGGCACGACGCTCATCAGGTGGGCTAAGTAGGCCGCGCCGCCGATGCGTTGCAGACGTTGCTGGCGTTCCAGTTCCTGGGCCATGGTGATCTGGTCTATGGCGTCGCCGCGCTGAAAGAGGGACAGCGCGGCTTCATAGACCAGCTTACCGGAATCTGAATAGAAGTCCTGCGGTTTCAGAAACGGCGCCAGGTCATAGATTGCCTTACCGTCGATTAAAAGCGAGCCATTGACCGCCTCTTCGGCGGCCAGGTCATGGGGTGGGAGCCTGTTTTCGACCACCGGTTTCAGCTTCCCTGAGGCACGACTTTGACTTTGAGCACCGGAGACTGTGCGGCGGATAAACGCACCGTGACGTTGTAATCACCAAGCGAGCGGATAGGCTCCGGGAGTTCGATCTTGCGCTTGTCCAGATCGTAACCGCAGACCTTCTGAACCGCGGCGGCGATGTCGGCTGAGGTGACCGAGCCGTAGAGCTTAGAGCCAGCGCCGGTTTTGCCGGGGATGGCCACGGTCAGGCCGTCCAGCATCTTGGCGGCAGTCGCCAGTTCAGCGTCGATTTTGGCTTGTTTCTTTTCTTCGACCTCGAGTCTGGTTTTGGTCATGGTGGTGGCTTCCCTGGTGGCCGGGGCGGCCAAACCGGACTTCAGCAGGTAGTTGCGGGCGTAGCCGTCCGGCACCTCCTTGATTTGGCCGGTTTTGCCGATGGTGGGAACGTCTTTAAGTAATACTACTTTCATTTAACAACCTTCAGAGTGTGAATAGTACCAATAATCAAGTACCCAACCCCTCCTCGATCGAGGGGCGAATAAGGCCGCACAAAAAGGCTTACTTTTCCGAGATGTATTTTTGCGCGTAAATGGCGGCGGTGGCACCGTCTCCAGCGGCGGTGACCACCTGGCGCACCGAATTGGCGCGGACATCGCCGGCGGCGTAGATGCCGGGGGCGTTAGTCTCCATCTTGTCGTTGGTGATGACAGCGCCGTAGGGATCGATATTCACCAGGCCCTTCAAATAGTCGGTATTGGGCACCAGGCCTACGGCGATAAAGACACCGCCGACGTCGAGGGTTGATTCCGCGCCGGTCTTGACGTTCCTGAGTTTCAAACGCTCGACCGAGTCGGCGCCATCGATGGCCAGGACCTCGGTATCCCAGATGAACTGGATCTTGGGATAGGCGAAGGCCTTGTCCTGCAGCACCTTGGTGGCGCGCATGGCGTCGCGGCGGTGGATGACGTAGACCTTGGTGGCGAAATGGCTGATATGGGTGGCCTCGTTAAGGGCGCCGTTGCCGCCGCCGACTACGGCGACAACTTTTTCACGGAAGAACGGACCGTCGCAGGTGGCGCAGAAAGACACGCCGCGGCCGGCTAGTTCCTTCTCGCCGGGGACACCCAGCTTGCGGCGCTCCGAGCCGCCGGCGATGATGACCGCCGGGGCGACATAGTCGCCGATGCCGGTGGTGACCGTTTTATCGGCTCCGTCCATCTTGATGGCGGTGACGCTGGTCTGGGCATGCTCTACGCCGAACTTGTTGGCCTGTTCGAACATCTTCTGGCCCAGGTCATAGCCGTGCACCGCTTCGATGAAGCCGGGATAATTTTCGATCTCCCAGGCTTCGGCCATGCGGCCGCCGATGGCGCTGCCTTCGATGAGGAGGGTCTTCAACTTGGCGCGGGCGGTATACAGGGCGGCCGATAGGCCGGCCGGGCCGCCGCCGACGATGATGATATCATACCGAGACGGGGCTGGCATTGTTCTTGACCTCCTCCGCGATAAGCTGGGGGATGCGCTGCTCCACGGTACGTTTAGCCATGAGGATAGCGTTCATCATGGCTTTGGCGCGGGAGCGGCCGTGGGAGACGATAATAGTACCCTTGACGCCCAGCAGGCAGGCGCCGCCGACCTCGCGGAAGTCCATGCCCTTGACCATGTGACTCATGCCCACATCGGCCAGGAGCGCCCGGCCACGGAGGTGGGAGGCGGAACTCACCACCTGGCCGACCTGGCGGATCTTGATGATGGAATCACCCAGGCCTTCGAAGGCCTTGATTAGGACGTTGCCGGTGAAGCCGTCGGTGACGATGACGTCGGCCTTGTTGTGCACCAGGTCGTGGCCTTCGACGTTGCCGATGAAATTGAGGCCGGACATCGTCTTCAGCATCTGGTGGGTCTCGACGACCAGCTTGTTACCCTTGGTCTCTTCCTCACCGTTGCTCATGAGGGCTATTCGCGGCTTGTCGACGCCGATGACGTACTTGGCGTAGATGTTGCCCAGCCGGGCGAACTCGACCAGGTGCTGGGGGCGGCAGTCGGCGTTGGCGCCGGCATCGAGTAGCAGCGCCGGGGCGTGGGGCGATAGCTTGATGATGCTGCCGAGGGCGGGGCGTTCGATGCCCTCGATTTTGCCCAGAAGCAGGTAGGCGGCGCACAACATGGCGCCGGTGGAGCCAGCGGAGACGAAGGCGTCGGCCTTGCCCTCCTTGACCATCATCGTGCCGATGACGATAGATGACTTGGGCTTGTTCTTGAGGGCTTCGACCGGGTGCTCGTGGAATTCGATATTCTGAGGGGCGTGAACGATGGAGATATTCAGTTTTTTTAGATGCTTGCCCGCCTGGACGTGAAGCACCGGGCGCTTGCCTACCAGGATGATCTCAACTCCCTTGTCCTTAAGTCCCTGGGCGGCCTTGATGGCGCCTTTGACGATTTCATAGGGGGCATAGTCACCGCCAGAGGCATCGACAGCGATCCGCATACTCTTCCCTTCCCTTTGTCACAGGCCTGAGTCCAGGCCAGCTGCTCATTGAAAATGCCGGTTCTTATTATGCGCCAAGTCCCGCTTTAAGAGCAAGGCAGCCCCCAGCGCCCCGGACAACTCTGGCGCTGTTGGCACGAGTATTTCATAGCCCAACGCCTCGCGGAAGGCTTTCACCATACCGGCGTTTTTGGCCACGCCGCCCTGGAAAATAATAGGCGGCTCGATAGGTCGGTTGCGGCCGGCGTCGGCTAAAAAGTTACGGACGAGAGCTAAACACAGGCCGTAAATGATGTCGGCCGGTCTGGCGCCGGTCTGCTGTGCGTGAACCATATCCGATTCGGCGAAAACGGTGCAGCGGCCGGTGACCTTGATCGGCGAGGTGCTTTCAAATGCCCTCGAGGCGAAATCTTCCATGGAGAGGTGTAGCCGTCGCGCCTGGTGCTCCAGGAAGCTGCCGGTGCCCGCCGCGCAGACGGTGTTCATGGCGAAATCGTGAACCAGACCGTCGCGGAGGATGATAAGCTTGGAATCCTGGCCGCCTATCTCGATGACCGTCCTCGCGGAAGGGACGAGGTAGGCGGCGGCAAGCGCCTGGCAGGTGATCTCATTTTTAATGACCGTCGCGCCGAGTTTTTCACCGACCAGCTCCCGGGCGCTGCCAGTGACGGCGATACCAAGAATCTCGCCGACGATGCTTCGTTTTATCTCGTCGAGGGACTGGTTTGATGCGGCCAGAGGGTCGGCGGCGGTGGGGAGGTAGGCCGAAGCCAAAACCTCGCCATCAAGCGACAGAGCGACGGCCTTGGTGGAGACCGAACCGGCATCGAGGCCGAGGAGAATCTCCACTACTCCGCTCCACCGACGGCATGGGGAATGTGCTCCAGGCGGTGCCCGCCACTTAGAAACTCGACCCCGATGAAATCGATGCGCCAGTCCGCGGCGGCATCAGCAATCTCAGACATGTAACGCCCGGCAGCGGCGATGAGTTTTTCCTGCTTGCGGCGGGTGATTGATTCGGCCGGGGTGCCGAAGTCCGCCGAGGATTTGGCCCTGACCTCAACGAACACCGTCTCGCCGTCCTTTTGAGCGATGATGTCGATCTCGGCCTCCGGGCAGCGCCAGTTGGTTGCGATGATTGAGTAGCCTTCTTTTTCCAGGTATTCCCTGGCCATCCGCTCGGCTAACTTGCCGGTCTGTTGCCGTTTCATAGCAGTGTCCTGAAGGCGGTTACCGGGGCGAAGGACCACCGGTGGATGGGCGACGGGCCGAGGGCGTTTAGCCGGTCGAGGTGTTCCGGCGTGCCGTAACCCTTGTGCTTTGCAAATCCGTAGCCGCTATGGCAACCATCCAGCCGGCGCATCAGGCGGTCGCGGGTGACCTTGGCCACGATCGAGGCGCAGGCGATCGAGACGCATAACGCATCGCCGTCGACAATGCCTTTTTGGGGCAGGATAAATTCTGGCAGGGTGAGGTAATCGATGAGTAGCGCTTGAGGCTTAGGCAACAACTCCTCGACGGCTAACCTCATCGCCAGTTTGGTAGCGGCTACGATGCCGTAGGTATCGATGTAGGCGTGGGAGACGACTCCGGCGCCGAAGCAAGCGGCCTCGGAGGTTATAGCACTATAGAGTTCTTCCCGAGCATCGGAGGTCAACAGTTTGGAATCGCGGATATCTTTCAGCCAGCCGCAGCGGCGGCGTTGGGTCAGGATAACCGCGCCGGCCACTACCGGACCGGCCAGGGCGCCGCGGCCGGCTTCATCAACCCCGGCCACCAGGGTGAAACCGCGGCCGTAGAGGTCGTTTTCTTCCCTGAAAGTGGGGCAGAGGGTTTTTCCGGTCATCAGCCGGTGATTATACCACCGCCCAGCACCTCGCCGCACTGGTAGATGACGGCCGATTGGCCCGGGGTAACGGCCCGAACCGGCTCGACGAAGGTGATGACCGCGTCGGCACTGCATTCACGCTCGAGGCATGAGACCGAAGCGTCAGGCATGCGGTAGCGGATGCGGGCCGAAAGATCGGTGGCGTCGGCGGGCCAGGCGCCGGAGATCCAGCTTATATTATTGAGGTGAACCGTCCGGCACAACAACGATTGTTCTTCGCCGATGACGATCCGGTTTTGGATGCCGTCAATGGCGATGACGTACAGGGGTTTATTGGAAGCGATGCCCAGTCCCTGCCTCTGACCGATGGTGTAATGCCCCAGGCCGCGGTGCCGGCCGAGCACTTTGCCTTCTTCGTCAACGATATCTCCGGAGCAAGAATCTACGTGACTCTCAAGAAATGAGCGATAATCGCCGCCGCCGAGGAAGCAGATGTCCTGGCTTTCGCCGGTGAATACCGGCAAACCGGCTTGATCGGCCATCTGCTTGACTTGGATTTTGGTCATGCCGCCGAGCGGGAAAGAGATCCGGGAGAGTTGGTCCTGGTTCAGCCGGTACAGAAAATAGGACTGGTCCTTGGAGCCATCCGCGGCCTTAAAAAGGCGGTAACCGGCCGGGGTGTTCTCGATTCGGGCATAATGGCCGGTCGCCAGGTACCGGGCGCCAATCGAATTGGCGTATTCCAGCAGGGCGCCAAATTTGATCAGACGGTTGCAGACGATGCAGGGGTTGGGCGTCAGGCCGCGGCGGTAGGCTTCGCAAAAATAATCGACGACACTGGTTTGGAATTGGTCTGCCAGGTCGACGACGAGGTGCTCGATGCCCAGTGTTTGAGCGACGGCCGCGGCCTGATCAGCCGCTCTGTCCTGCGCGGCACCGAAAAGGCGCATGGTGACGCCGACGACTTCAAAGCCAGCCTGTTTCAGCAGCAGGGCGGTGACCGAAGAATCGACGCCGCCGCTCATGGCGACCAACACCCTTTTTGCGATCATGCCTTTTCAGGCACATGGGAGTGGATCGATTGTTTAACCTTGTCCCAGATAATGGAGGCGATCTTGTCTTTAGCGAGCGAGGCATCGACGACCAGCCACCGCGATGGTTCGGCGGCGGCCAAGGCTAAATAGCCGTCGCGCACCCGGCGGTGGAAGTCCAGGCCTTCCTTCTCGAAACGGTCGGGCTGGGTACCACGCTTGCGCTCCATGCCCTTGTCGGCATGCTGATCGAGGAGTATGGTCAGATCCGGCATGAGTCCCTGGGCGGCGATGGTGTTGACCGCCCGGACGGTGGACATGGTGAGTCCACGGCCATGGCCCTGGTAGACCAGGGTGGAATCGACGTATCGGTCGCAGACCACAAATTTCCCGGCGGCCAGCGCCGGCTTGATGACGCGGGTGACCAGTTCGGCGCGCGAGGAGTTGAACAACATGACCTCGGCCAAGGCGCAGATAGCTTCGCCCTGGCCCCATTTGAGCAGTTGGGTGATCTTCTCTCCTAGCTCGGTGCCGCCCGGTTCATGGGTCAGGACGGCATCCCGCCCTTCGGCTTTCAAAAGCTCGAACAATGCCGCGGCCTGGGTGCTCTTGCCCGAACCCTCGCAACCCTCGAAGGTGATAAAAAGCGACATGTTTTACTCCTTGAAAATGGCAACCCGGCGATTGGGCTCGTTGCCCTGGCTATCAGATCTCAGGTTGGCACGTTCCGCGACCAGGTGCTGCAGGCGGCGGATATAGGCGCTCTGGGGCGACAACTCCACCCGCTCGCTGCCGGTCTTGACCCGGTGCACCGCCTCCTCGGCCTCGAAAAGGGCCCGGTTGAGGGCGCCGGATTCCTCGGCCTGCTCCGGCTCATGGCGTGAGAGCATGCCCAGGAACTGGCGGAACTGGGCCGGGGTATGGCTCTTGAGAACGTAGACCGGCAGGTTGTGGGCCTCGGCGTCGCGGATGCGCTGCGGCCGGCGGCGGAAATAATTCCTGGAGGTTACCAACATGCCGGCTTCGCCAATATTTTCGGTGATGTTGAGCTTGACGTGCATTTCCTCGGCCACCTGTTCCAGGCGGCTGCGGTTGATGCCGAAAAGGTAGAGCCGCGGCGTTTCCACACCCGCCTGGGCTGCCGGCTTACGGCGGCCTTCGGCGGCCTCTGTTTCCGGCGCGGCGTGGGTGGTCCGGACCTCGCCGTCCTCGCCTAAGGAACGTATCTCCGTCTCCAGCCGGTTGCCGCGAAGGATAGTGTCAACCGCCTCGGCGGTGTCGCCGTGAACCGCCACCCGATCGCGCTCCTGGATCTCTACGATGATGGTGAAAGTTGGAGGCGCTTTACGCTCCAAGACCGTCTTCTGGGTGCCGCGGCGCCGGGCCTCCTCATCGCCGAGGGTCACTGCCTGGATCCCGCCGATGAGGTCGGCCAGGGTGGGGTTCTGCATCAGGTTATCCAGGGTGTTGCCGTGGGCGGTGCCCACCAGTTGCACGCCGCGCTCCGCGATGGTGCGGGTGGCCAGGGCTTCGAGCTCGGTGCCGATCTCATCGATGACGATGACTTCCGGCATGTGGTTTTCCACCGCCTCGATCATCACCGCGTGCTGCATGTCCGGCATGGCCACCTGCATGCGGCGGGCGCGGCCGATGGCGGGGTGGGGTATGTCGCCGTCGCCGGCAATTTCATTGGAGGTGTCTACGATGACTACCCGCTTTTTAAGGTCGTCAGCCAGTACCCGGGCGATCTCCCGCAGCATGGTCGTCTTGCCCACGCCGGGGCGGCCTAACAGCAGGACGCTTTTGCCGGACTGGATGAGGTCCTCCATGATCTTGATGGTGCCGAAGACCGCCCGGCCGACGCGGCAGGTCAGGCCGATGACCTTGCCCTTGCGGTTCCTGATGGCCGAGATGCGGTGCAGGGTGCGCTCGATGCCGGCGCGGTTATCGGCGCCGAAGGCGCTGACCCGGGCGATGACATATTCCAGGTCGGTCTCGGTGACCTCTTCCGGCCGTAGCATCACTTCCCGCTCCAGGAAACGGGCTTCCGGTACGCGGCCCAGGTCCATGACCACTTCAATAAGCTGGCTGATATCGGGCTGCAGGCTCAACGGCCGCCGGATTTCCGGCGGCAGCATATCCAGGAGGGCATCCAGGTCATCGGTGATAAGGTTCGGCAAGGGCAGCCTCCGAAGGCAGGATTACCTGTATTGTACTATCCGCCGTGGGGTCCGGCAAACGCTAGCGCAGCGGCTTTTTGGCCGGCAGGCCGCTACGCCGGGGATACTCCGGCGGTGTGGGTTTTATTTTCTCGATGACGACCAGCGTCCGGGCATCCGGCA
>CAZGRY010000010.1:20140-25315 GCA_964528105.1 uncultured Dehalogenimonas sp. | reverse complement strand
AGCTCAGCCGGTAGAGCAGCGGTTTCGTAAACCGCAGGTCGGGGGTTCGAGCCCTCTCGCTGGCTCCATTTTAGGAGGCTTCCAATGGGTATCTTCAAAGCCATCCTCGGCATCTGCGAAACCAAGCCCCTGGTGGAAAGCGCCTGGGAATTGAAGGACACGCAGGTCTTGGTGGATCTCAAGGAGGCGCCGGCGCTATCCTGTAAGGGTGGCGCGGTGTACCTCAAGGGCAAAGGCCTGAGCAAGCCGGTCCTGGTCGTCCGCGGCGATGACAATAAGCTTTATGCCTACGAAAACAGCTGCACTCACGGCCACCGTAAGATAGATCCGGTGGCTGGCGAAGGCAAGTTACGGTGCTGCAGCGTCAACCACAGCACTTTCAGCTATGACGGCAAACAGTTATCCGGCCCTGCCAAGCACGAAATCCTGCGCTACGAGGCCAAGGAGTGCGGCGGCAAGCTGGTAATCAAAATCTCTTAGGATAAAAACATGACTAACCGGTTCAGCGAACAACTCGAAAAGGTCATCAGGGGTGCCAGCCGCCCCATGGGGTTCGGTCAGCACGCCGCCGCCGCAAAGCCGCGCCTGTTCATTTTGGCTGAGGCGACGTCGATCGGTGAAGGGTCCAAGCTCGAAGGTATCGACGCCGTGATGGTACCGGGGCCATGCCAGTGCCCGACCGAAAAATCATCCGTTCTCCGCGGTTGCTCGATCGGCGATAAGGCCGAGCACACCGGCTGTGATTTTGTCGTCATGGACCTCGATGGCGCTATCGTTGGCGCTGATGATGATACGGCGCGGGTGCTGCGGATCGACACCGATCTTACCGATGCGCAGCTTAGAGCCCTCAGCGGCCTGGATGCTGCGGCTGTCATCGCCGAAGCTGGCCTGGGTGAGTCATTGACCTTCCGTGATCTGCTCGCAGTTCAACGGTTGGTGGATTTTGGCAGCAGGTCATTGCTGATCCGACTACCCAAGGTTTATAAAAAAGCTGAATTACAGGCTCTTTCCGACCGTGGCATCGCCGGCGTTGTCGTGGATGCTGCCAAAATCGAAACCGCCGCCCTCCGCAAGGCGGTTGAGGAACTGGAACCTAAGAAGCGTGGCAAGGAAAAAGCGACGGCTATCGTGAACTGTCCCACACCGGCAGCCCACACCGAGGAAGCCTCGCCGGAAATCGAGCCTGACGAAGACGAGTAGACTCGCTTTTCGATGCCGCTGTTCGGAGAGGCGGAGTTAAGTGCCGACGCTCTATGTGGTAGCTACACCTATCGGCAACCTGGAAGACATCACTCTTCGGGCGATGCGGATTCTCAGGGAAGTGAGCCTCATCGCCGCCGAGGACACCCGACACACCCTCAAACTGCTCAACGCCTTCGGTATCAAGACACCGTTGACCAGTTATTACGAGCATAACAAGCTGGCCAAGCTCGACTATGTTTTGGCTAAACTCGAGCAGGGAGATGTAGCCCTGGTATCGGACGCCGGCACCCCCGGTATCGCCGATCCCGGAAGTGAGCTTATCGCCACCGCCATTGAGCGGGGTTTCCGCGTTGAGGCAATACCCGGTCCGTCTGCGGTCATGGCGGCGCTGGCCGTGTCAGGACTGCCGACGGCGGAATTCCGGTTCATCGCTTTCCTGCCGCGGAAGGCGTCCGAGCGGCGAGGGGCGATTGAGGGGCTTTCAACAGGTACGGCGACGCTGGTATTTCTGGAAGCGCCGCACCGCTTGAGAGCGACACTGGAGGCGCTGATCGGGGGTTTGAGCGACAGGAACGTGGCGGTTTGTCGCGAACTCACCAAGCTCCATGAGGAAGTATTCCGGGGCACACTCTCCGAAGCGCTGGCGCGGTTTATCGAACCACGCGGCGAGTTTGTCCTGGTCGTCGCCGGCGCTGAACCGGTTGAGGTTGTGCCCGTTCTCGACGAGGGTGTGAAACATCAATTGGCGGAGTTGAAGCGCCATGGGTTGATGGCTAAAGAAGCGACGGCGATTTTGGCAGAGAAAACCGGGCTTTCCCGCCGGGAATTGTATCAGGCTTGGCTTAATCTGGATTAAACCTTTATAATACTAGGATATTTTCGGAGGCAAAAATGCGACGCGGATGTATTTCATTGGGCAATATCAAGTGCGATGTATGCGGCCGGATTGTCGGCTACCCGGAGCGCTATGTGGTCGTGGATGAAAAGAACGGCGAGGAAGTCGCCAAGGGCGACACGGTGCGCTACTGCGTGGAATGCGCTTTGGTCAAGGGTTATGCCCATTATCGCGAGGAAAAGGGCGAGCGGACTCTGACCTTCCTGCCGTAAAATCCAAGATGACTGAACGCATCTTTATCGGCGTGGCCTGGCCATACGCCAATAACCGCCTACACTTGGGACACGTCGCCGGGGCTTATTTGCCCCCCGACATTTTCGCCCGCTACCACCGCACACGCGGCGATGAAGTACTCATGGTTTCCGGCTCAGACCAGCACGGCACGCCGGTAACCATCCGGGCCGAGGCCGAGGGTAAATCGCCGGCCGAAGTAGCGGCATATTTCCACCAGAAATTTGTCGAGAACTGGGCGGCGCTGGGGATAACCTTCGACCTGTATACGACCACCGGCACTGCCAACCATACGGCGGTCGTCCAGGACATTTTCCTCAAACTGCTGGAGAAAGATTACCTTTACAAGGATATCGTCTCGCAGCCGTACTGCCCCAAGTGCCGCCGTTTCCTGCCCGACCGCTACGTAGAGGGGGTTTGCCCGTCCTGCAAGCTGCCCGGCGCCCGCGGCGACCAGTGCGACGCCTGCGGCAAACCGATGAATCCGGCAGAACTGATTAACGCCTGCTGTAAACTGTGCGGCACGCCCCCGGAATTCAAAGAGACGGAACATTTTTTCTTGCGCCTGTCGGCGTTTGAGCAGCCGCTGCTCGAATGGGTCAAAGAGCAGGCCGGCCATTGGCGGCTGAACGTCCAGCGCTTCACCAAACGCTACCTGGAGGAAGGCCTCCATGACCGGGCTATTACCCGCGATATCACCTGGGGCATACCGGTGCCGCTGCCCGGCTACGATGACAAGCGCATCTACGTCTGGTTTGAGGCGGTCATCGGCTATCTTTCGGCTAGTAAAGAATGGTCCCAACGCCACGGCGAGCCCGATGCCTGGCGCAAATTCTGGCAGGAAGAGTGCAAGAGTTACTATTTTATCGGCAAGGACAATATCCCGTTCCACACCATCATCTGGCCGGCGATGCTCATGGGCTACGGCGGCCTGAACCTGCCTTACGACGTGCCGTCGAACGAATTCCTGACTGTCGAAGCGCAAAAGCTGTCCAAGAGCAGGAATATCGCCATTTGGCTGGAGGACTTCCTGTCGCGCTACCAACCCGATGCCCTGCGCTATGTGCTATCGGTCAATATGCCGGATACCTCTGACACCGATTTCTCCTGGCGCGAGTTCGTGCGGCGCAACAACGATGAACTGGTGGCCACCTACGGCAACCTGGTCAACCGGGCGCTGTCGATGATCCAAAAACATTTCGAGGGGCGGGTGCCGGACCATGGCAATCTCGACGAACGGTCGCTGGGCATGATCACGCGGACAGAAGACACGCTCAAGACCATGGACGACCTGCTGTATGGTTGCCGCTTCAAAGAGGCGATTAAAGCCGCGATGGCATTGGCCTCAGAGACCAACCGATACCTCGATGAAAAGGCGCCTTGGAAGTCGGTCAAGACCGACAAGGCCGCGGCGGGCGACGCTCTTTATACCGCTCTAACTGTTATCTCCGGCTTGCGCACTGCCTTCTACCCCTTTCTGCCATTCAGTTCCCAGAAATTGCATGGTTTCCTAGGATTCGATGGCACTATCGAGGCCGATGGCTGGAAGCTGAGAAAGCCACAGCCCGGCGCCGCCATGAACCCGCCCGAGGCGCTCTTTATCAAGCTCGACGAGGTTGTCGTTGAAGAAGAAACCGCTCGGCTGGGGCTTACGCCAACATAGGTAGCAGGTGACGATTTGGACCTGAAAACGCTCTACTCCCCGGTCGCGCGCGATCTTTCGGACGTCGAAGCCAATTTCAAAGCCCTGGCTGAATTCTGGAAGGTCGAGTTCCCTGAACTCCATGACATGCTGCGCCACATCCTGGTGGGCGGTAAAATTCTACGCCCTGCCCTGACCTTCATGTCTGGCCGCTGCATCGATGGCAACAACGGCAAGATCCTGAACATGGCCACCGCCAACGAACTGATGCACATCGCCACCCTGGTGCATGATGACGCCATCGACCGGGCCGATACCCGTCGCGGCCGACTCACCGTCAACAAGCTGTGGGGTACAGAGAAGGCCATCCTCCTGGGCGATTTCCTGTTCGCCCGGGCTGGCGAATTTGCCGCCTCCACCGACAACTTGCGGGTGACCAAGCTTTTCTCCCAGACCTTGGGCATCATCGCCGTCGGCGAGTTGCGGCAGGCGCGGGATATCTACTCTACAGCCCAGAGCATGGAAGGCTACCTGCAGCGCATCGCCGGCAAGACGGCGGCGCTACTCAAGATGTCGGCGGAGTCCGGCGCAGTGCTGGCCGGCGGCACCGAATCCCAGATCCAGGCGCTGGCCGGCTACGGCTACAACCTCGGGTTGGCCTTCCAGGTCATCGATGACATCCTGGACTTCATCGGCACCGAGGAAGAACTCGGTAAGCCGGTCGGCTCCGACCTGCGGCAGGGCACGGTGACACTGCCGGCGCTGCTCCTTATCCAACAGAACCCCAAGTCCAATCCAGTGTCCGATTTCCTGGCCGGTCATGACCGGGAGGCGAACATCGCCAGGGCGATCGAGATGATCAAGAGCGGCGGTATCATCGAAGAGAGCTACCGCGAGGCTATGAAGTACTCTGACAAGGCCATTGGCCTGCTGGCCGGGTTGCCGGAGAGCCCCTGCCGCGAAGGGCTCAAGACATTGGCGGCCTACCTGGTACGGCGCCGCAACTGACACTTGGTCCTCAAACGGGGCATAATCGAACAATGAAAAAGGGCGTCCTTCATAGAAGGACGCCCTTTGTATTACCTGAGATGTTCTACGCCGGAGCAACGGCCGGGGTGGCGGTGCCCGGTTCCATCGGCTTGTCCTTGGGCACGATCACCGGTTCGGCGGCCTTTTTCTCGGGGTGGACCTCGGCCTTGGCTGG
>CAZGRY010000010.1:14062-20130 GCA_964528105.1 uncultured Dehalogenimonas sp. | reverse complement strand
GGGGACGGGTGTGTTCGGTGATGCCGGCGGCGGGGTCTCGGTGAAGAGTTTCTCCATTTCCTCACCCTCGGGGGTTTCCTCGACCATGAGCTGTGTCGCGATGTGCACCAGCCGCGCTTTGTTCTCGGTCAAAATCGCTTTGGCGGTGTTGTAGCCGTTCTGGATCAAGACCTCGACTTCCTGGTCGATGAGATCGGCGGTCTTTTCGCCGTAATCCCGCTGCTCGTGGATCTCCTTGCCCAGGAAGACCATCTCTTCCTTGCTGCCGAAGGTGCGCGGGCCGAGCTTCTCGCTCATGCCGTAGGAGGTGACCATCTTCTTGGCCAGGTTGGTGGAGTCCTTGAAGTCCTGGGAGGCGCCGGTGGACATCTCGGCGAACATGAGCTCTTCGGCGAGGCGGCCGCCCATGGAGATAGCCAGTTTGGCCTTGAACTGGGAGTCGGTGGCGATGTAGCGGTCCTCGGCGGGGAGCTGCTTGGTGTAGCCGCCGGCCATGCCCCGGGCAACAATGGTGATCTTATGCACCGGATCGGCGTGGGGCAGCAGGCGGGCGACCAGGGCGTGGCCGGCTTCGTGGTAAGCGGTGATCTCGCGCTCGTGGGGCGAGACCTTGCGGCTCTTGCGCTCCGGCCCGGCGATGACCCTATCTATCGACTCTTCCAGGTCGGCCATGTCGATGGACTTCTTGTCCTGGCGGGCGGCCAGGATGGCGGCCTCGTTCATCAAATTTGACAGGTCGGCGCCTGAGAAGCCGATGGTCTGCTTGGCCAAGTTCTCCAGGTTGACGTTGGCGGATAGGGGCTTGCCCTTGGCGTGGATATTGAGAATGGCCAGCCGGCCGTGGAGGTCGGGCATATCGAGGACGACGCGTCGGTCGAAGCGGCCGGGGCGTAAAAGAGCCGGGTCGAGGACGTCCGGGCGGTTGGTGGCGGCGATGACGATGATGGTGGTATTGGCTTCGAAGCCGTCCATCTCGACCAGGATCTGGTTTAATGTTTGCTCGCGCTCGTCGTGGGAACCACCCAAACCGGCGCCGCGCTGGCGGCCGACGGCGTCGATCTCATCGATGAAGATGATGCACGGGGCATTGCGCTTGCCTTGCTCGAACATGTCGCGGACGCGGGAGGCGCCGACGCCGACGAACATTTCCACGAACTCCGAGCCGGAAATGGAGAAGAAGGGGACACCAGCCTCGCCGGCAATGGCCCGGGCCAGCAGGGTCTTGCCGGTGCCGGGGTAGCCGATGAGCAAAACGCCCTTGGGGATGCGGGCGCCCAGAGCCTGGAACTTCTCCCGGGATTTAAGGAACTCGACGATCTCCTGGACTTCCTGCTTGGCCTCGTCGACGCCGGCGACGTTCTCGAAGGTGGTGGTCGGCTTGTCGACGTTAAACAGCTTGGCGCGGGAGCGGCCGAAGCTCATAGCCTGGGAGTTGGCGCCCCGGGCCTGGCTGAACAGGAAGATAATCATGCCGCCGATCAAGAGGATGGGGATGAGGTTGATCAGGATGGAACCCCAGTCGAAGCCGGAAGCGCCCTGGATGTTGACGTCGACATTGGTCAGGTCGAGGCCGGGGATGTCATATATCGAGGTTAAGGGTTCCTTGAAGGTGAACAGTTCGCGCGGAGGGTTCTCGTTGGTGACGACGTTGATCTTCTCGCCCTCGACGGTGATCTCCTTGATCTTGTGGACCTGCGACAGGGCGACGACTTCGTTCTGCGTCGTCTCCTCCGGCCGGTCCTGGGTGTTGGGGATGAGGATAGCGAACAGGACGATGCTGGCGATGAGCATCACGATATAGGCGATGGTGGTGCGTTTCCAGTTAAATTTCATGATTTCCTCTAAAAGAAGAATCCCGAGTTGAATTTAGTTTACAGAACATTATAGCAAAATATATCGTGGGCACGAAACCCGGCCCGACCTGCGGGAATACTTCCAATGTCAAATACTACCAATAATACCAATAGTCAAATAATACCAATGTCCAATATCCCGCCGCCATGGGACAGAGCCCGGATTTTGAATCGGGTTCGGATGCCGGTTAGGAAGGGGTCATCCATCCCGGGCCTCGTTGGGCGACGTACGCGTTGCCCCTGCAACACTCGCATTACCGCCGAGGTCGCTGTAGGTGTCCTGGAGCAGCAGGGCGTCATCCTCGATGTTGGGGCTCTCGCAGATGAGGAGTCCACCGGCCTTGACATCGGCCAGTGCCTGCAGCAGTTCGATGTAATGGAAGTCCGAGTCCATCAGGTTTAAATGTTTCCTTTCCCCGGTCCCGGCGTACTCGATGCCCGAGACGTGGAGGTGAAGATCGTCAAGCGCCTCGCGTCCCAACGCATCGCCGACGCGGTTAAGCACTTCCAAAAACTCGACGTAGGAATTGTAGCGGCCGGTCGAGGCGTGGAGGTGGGCGAAGTCAATAGCCGGGGCGACGCCGGGCAGCTCCTTCGACAACCGGAGCAACTCGGGCAGGGTGCCGAACTGGGAGATCTTGCCCGCCAGTTCCGGCCGGAGGGTGGCGATAGTGCCCTCGTCATGGAGTTTGCCCAGGACGACTTCGATCTCCGCCTTGATGGCATCGTAGACCGCCTCGGGGGCATCCTTGAGGTAGTAACCGGCGTGGAAGACGATGCTCCTGGCCCCGGCGCGGGCGGCCATGCCCGCCGCATGATGCAGCACGCCGCCAGCCTGGCGGCGGCGCACCTCGTCGGCGTGGTTCAAATTCAGGTAGTAGGGGGCATGGCAGGACAGCTTCAGCCCCAGCTTCTTGCCCACGTAGGCCACGGGCGGCACGGTGCTGTCCTTTAAATAGACGCCGCGGACGAACTCGATCTCCATGCCGCCGAGGCCGAGCTCGGCGACGCGCTTCAGACCGGCGACGGTGTCGCCGGGTCGTTTGGTGGAGGCCGGAATGCCGGCGGTTCCGAAGGTGAGCATAGGCATTAAGTATACCAGCTTTCCGGCGCTGTCAGCGCCGGAATACTACCAATGGCCAATACTACCAATATTTCGCCACCCCTCGACTAGCGAGCGGGCGAGGCAGTTGTTTGGGCGCGTATTTCAATGATTCCAATAATATTTCTGAAACGAGCCGGGTGTTTTTACGTTTAACCCAAACGCGGGACTCGTTTCTAAAAACAAGGGGGGTCGAAGCTGTCGTTTGGGCGGAAATGGGTGATAACGAATGGCCTAGGACGATGGAACCGGGGGTGTACCGGGACCGATCGGAACGGGAACGAATGCTGTTCCGAACGTGAGCCGGCATTCGTTTATTGTAGGAACAAATCGAACAAGTATGGCAAACCCTATCCATTGTAATCAAGGACTTTCACGATCCGGGCCATGGTCGCCAGGTCATCGGGGTGTGCGGCCATATAGGCATCTAGCTTAATACGGAGTAGCGCTTTCTCATTCCTGTTGCCGACAATCTTCTTGGCCTCTTCAAAAAGTGCCCGTTCTTTCTTGTTCATGTGGCGGGCGTAAAGGCCGTGCTTGCGGGCGTTCTGGTTGCCGGGCTGCGCTCCGGATTTCCGTGCCGGAGCTTCGTCGGGTAAACCGGGCTGCCCGCCCGATGGCTTTTTGGCTTCGCCGTAGTACTGACCGCCGTTGCCTTCCGTTGTGTCCATAGTAACCTCCTCTAGAATATATGTGCTGGATAGTATAGCACAAGTGTTCCTAGAGGTTGTCAAGCGTCTCGTGTCGTTTTTGGTGTGATATTTTTACGACAGTGCTCATGGAGGACACGGCATCCTTCGGCTTCGCTCAGGATAAACGCCGTGTCCCTACGCGGGGAACCGCCCCGGAAATCCCTCTCAATCTCCCTCCTTCGGCAGGCTCAGGACAGGTCTTGCGAAAGGGAGAAGAAATCACGAACAAGAGATTGCTTCCTTTCACTGGCCCCTTCAGCGTCGCTTAGGACAAGTGGCGTAGCCTCGCAAAGACGACGGATGGAGGGTGAGCGCCGCTCGCCCCTATACGTGGATCCTTCGCTTGCCCCTCGGCTGACGCTCGGGATAAACGCGTAGGATGACAAGGGGAGGTGGAGAGAAAGAGGATGGCTCGGTGGCAGTCGGACGCGGCTGCCATTTATGGTGAACCATTCACTGTGAACCACGGTCCTTCGGCTGAAGGGTCTCGCAATGACACGTTTTTCGTGTGGTATAATCCGCGCATGACCATAGCTCGTCCCGGGCTGTACGTCTGGGTGACCTGGCTGGCCAAGCTGATGGCCGGCGAGGTGCAGTGCCACTGGGCGGCGCATTTTCGCGCCCGGTACATGGGTTATGCCAAGGCGCCGTCCGATTTTCAGGCGGCGCCTTGGATGGTGGCCCACAACCAGTGCCTCGACGAGCTGTTCCGCGAGTGTTCCACGTCGGCGGCGGTGTTCAAGGAAGACCAGAACCAGTTCCGGGTGACGCGCAAGAATGGCATGGTCATCTCCGGCAAGCCCGATCTCGTCGCCCTCGATTCCAGCGGCGGTGCCGCGGTTTTCGATATCAACATCGGCACGCTCCGTCACTCCGACATCATCCAGGTGATGCTCTACATGCTGCTGCTGCCGTACGGATCGCCGGTGTACAAGGGCAAGAAGATCTCCGGCGGCGTGGTCTATAAGGATTCCTGCTCGGCGATACCTGCCACGGCCATCGACAAGGAATTCCAGTCACGGGTGACCTATTTTCTCGACCTGTTGGAGGCCAAAGAGCCACCGCGGCGGTGCCCCAGCGCGACGGAGTGCCGGTACTGCGACCTGACGCAGGCTGACTGCCCGGAGAAGATCGAGCGAGAGGATGAGGGGGAGGGTGGGGAGCTGCCGTTTTAAGGGTTGTAATGGGATTCCCGAACACGTGAGGTAAACGATGGGAAGAATAGTTGCATCGGGTGATGTTTTTACGGTCGAAACTCCAAGGGGAAAAGCCTTAGTTCAGCTTTTGGGAATTCCGATTAAAAACACGTTCCCGATGATCCGCGTGTTACCAGGGCTATTTACATCAATACCGACTAATATTGAAGAAGTTGTCAGACAAAAAGGACTTAACTTTATACAATATCCTGTATATCACGAAGAAAGAAGAAGATATATTAAATTCATAGGTAATTATGACATTCCGAGCGATCTCGTATGGCCAAGGTTTATGAGAACATTCAATCGTAATTCGACGACGGGGATTGTGCATTGGACCATTAGTGATTTGCAGATTACTAACCGAAGATACCGGGTATTCAAATTATCTGATGAAGAAAAGCGATTATCTCCCTACACTGTTCCCGGGAAGGATCATTTTATTGAACTTTTGTCTAACGGATGGAATTTGGAGAATTGGGGAACACCTGATGATCCATTTATTCGCGGTAATTATTGTATTCCTTGTCCCCAGGATCTCGAAGCAGTGATGGTTCATATAGATATGACCAGCTTGCCGAAATGGATTTACGAAAAGTATGACATTGCCACTCTAGAAAAGAAACTGATCGGGCGATTGGCAGCATCTGAAATCGGGATGTACCAAGGAAGCGAAGAAATTAATGGCAAAATGGTTCTCACCATGTATGGACCAAATGCCGAACAACTTTTTATTAACATTGAACCTATCCTAACCGGCTACGCTTTGTGCGAAAGTGCATTGGTGGAAATTCGGCGTGGTCCCCCCGGGTCGCCCCAAGGGCAGGTGCGAATCAAAGTAAGACAACCGTACCCTAAGCCATTGCCCGAGATTATCGAACCGATCTCTAGTGATTTGCTAACTGTTCAGCAACAATATAACTCAAAGTCTTATAGCCTTTCCTCAAAGCAAGAACAGGCGGTAATTGTTAAAATATATTAAAAGGGCATCCCTCCAGAAGTAGACGAAAGAAATGATATTTCGACCGTAGAGGATAGACTGATTGACATAATAAACCGGAATAGGCTCGGCGAATATGACGGAAATGAATTTGGGTCCGAGGGGATACTATTGTTTATGTATGGCCCAGACGCCGAGAAAATTTATTCGGCGATAGAACCCATCCTAATAGATTATCCTTTGAGTCGAAATGCGATAGTTGAACTACGATATACCCCGTCAGGT